>CAYVTP010000052.1:0-12694 GCA_964454615.1 uncultured Acidimicrobiaceae bacterium
TCCCTACACGGGATCGCCGGTCCCGCCGAGATGAGCGTGGAGGCCAACCCGGAGGACATCACCGCCGAGAAGGCCCACGGCCTCAGGGAAGCCGGGTTCAACCGGATCTCGTTCGGAGCCCAGAGCTTCGACCCCGCCATCCTCACCGCCCTGGGGCGCCGCCATGAGGGGAGCCACATCGCCGCGGCTGTGGGGAGGGCGCGTCAGGCAGGATTCGACAACATCTCGATCGACCTGATCTACGGCACCCCGGGAGAGACCGACGCATCCTGGCGGCAGACCCTTCTCTCCGCCATCGACCTCGGAGTGGACCATGTCTCCTGCTATGCCCTCACCGTGGAGAAGGGCACGCCTCTGGGGCGTGCGGTGTCGGCCGGCGCAGCGGCGCCCGACCCCGACGTCCAGGCCGACCGCTACGAGCATGCCCGGGAGACGCTCGCTGCCGCCGGATACCGGCAGTACGAGGTGTCCAACTGGAGCCGGCCCGGGAGGGAGTGCCACTACAACCTGACGGTCTGGGCCCAGGGTCAGTACCTGGCGTACGGCAACGGCGCCCACGGGCACATCGACTGGCGTCGGTCCCGGAATCTCCGCCGGCTGGATGCCTACCTCGGTGCCGTGGAGAGAGGGGATCGGCCGCTGGCCGGCAGTGATCCCATCGAAGGGTGGGGTCGCGAGATCGACCGGCTCTTCGTCGGTCTGCGCAGGACGGCCGGTGTGTCCCTGGGCCCCGGCACCGATGCCCTGCTCGACGACGAGGAGGGCCGGAGACTTGCCGGGGCCGGGGTGGTCGGGCAGGCCGGCGGTCGGCTGGTGGTGTTGCGCCCCCTCCTCACCGACATGGTGCACCGGGCGGTTCTCTCATTGGAGGCGCCCCGATAACCTGGGGGCCGAGATGATGGAAGATCGCCGATCAGAGGTGCTCAGGGTGCTCGTCGAAGAGCACATTCGAACCGGCGAGCCGGTCAGCTCGAAGGCCATCGCCGAGCACTCCAAGCTGGCCGTCTCGGCGGCCACCATCCGCAACGATCTGGCCGCCCTCGAACACGAGGGATATGCGGTCCAGCCGCACACCTCGGCGGGGCGGATCCCCACAGCCAACGCCTACCGGTACTACGTCGACCATCTCAGCCCGGGCCGGCTCCGCCACAAGGCCCAGGAGCAGATCAGCGGCCTCTTCGGCGAAGTCCACCTCGAGCTCTCCAAGCTGCTCAGGGCGACATCGGACCTCCTCGCCGAGATAACCGATCTGCCATCGGTGGTTGTCGCCCCCGGGGTCGGCAGGGACCGGGTTCGCTCCATCCACACGGTCCAGGTCTCCACCGACCAGATCCTCCTGGTGGTGGTGACCGAGGGCGGTCGTGTCGTCCAGCAGCGGGGGCGGATACGGATGCCGGTCACCCCGATGGAGTTGGACGAGGGCCAGCGGCTGGTCGCCGAGCAGATGGTCGGCGTCGAGCTGGGTGCCGGCCCCGGTATCCAGTCGGAGTTGCTCCAGGGCCTGGCCAACCCGACCCGTGAGGCGGTCCTCACCATCGTCGACTGCCTCCACCTCGCCGCCACCGCCGGTTCCGAGATGTTCATCGGCGGGACCCAACGGACCAACACCGCATGGCAGGACCCGGATTCGGCGAGGATGATCCTCGACATCCTCCAGCGAGAGGCCGAGGTCATGAAGCTCCTTGCCGGCGCCTCGGGAGTGTCCATCCAGATCGGCGGAAGTGCCGAGGAGAGCGGGGTCGACATGTCGGTGGTCTCCAGGAGCTATGACGTCGCCGGCGATGCCGGCTCCATCGGGGTCATCGGGCCCATGCGCATGGACTACAAGAGGGCGATATCGGCTGTCGAGGAGATCTCCCGGGAGCTCGAAGACCAGATCAGCGGACGTACCGACTGACGATGCGCCCCGACTATTACAAGACCCTCGGGGTCGAGCCCGACGCCTCCGCCGAGGAGATAAAACGGGCCTTCCGACGGATCGCCAGACTCACCCATCCCGACGCCAACCCCGACGATCCCGACGCCGAGGCAAGTTTTCGGGAAGCGGCCGAGGCGTACCAGGTCCTGTCGGACCCCGACCGCAGGAGACGGTACGACCGGGGCGACACTATCGACCTGGGCGACCTGCTCGGGGGTTTCGGCGGCGTCGACGACATCCTTCGATCCGTATTCGGGGACGGCGGGCTGTTCAGCGCCCGTCAGCCGCGACGGAGGAGAGGCCGGGACATATTGGTGCGGGCCGAGATCGGTCTGGAGGAGGCCGCCTTCGGCGGCGAGGTGCCGGTCGAGTTCCACACCCGGGTGGCCTGCCCCGACTGCGAGGGCTCGGGTGCCAGGCCGGGGACCTCGCCCGGCACCTGCCCCGACTGTGGTGGTGTAGGTCATGTCAGGGTCACCCAGCGGTCTCTTCTGGGGACCATGCTCACCGCGCAGACCTGCCAGCGCTGCTCGGGGTCGGGCACCTGGGTGGAGTCTCCATGCCAGAGGTGTTCCGGGACTGGGGCGGTCCCCGAGACCTCCCAGGTCACCGTCGAGATCCCACCGGGAGTGTCCCCCGGGACCAGGCTCCGGCTCAGCGGCCATGGTGAGGCCACCGGTGGTGGCGGGTTCGCCGGTGACCTGTACGTCGAGCTGAACATCGCCGAGCATCCGCTCTTCCGCAGGGAGGGACACGACTTGTGGCACGAACTTCGCATCGGCCTGGCCGAGGCCAGCCTGGGTACCCGGGTCGAGGTGCCCCTGCTGGGTGGTGACACCATGGAGATCTCCATTCCGGCGGGAACCCAGCCGGGCACCGTGTTCACGGTGGACGGCCGGGGGATGCCGGTGCTCGGCCGTATGCAGACAGGCGACCTCAACATCCTGGTCCTGGTCGAAGTCCCCACCGAGCTGTCGCCTGAAGAGGAGGATCTGATGAGGCGTTGGGGCGAACTCCGGGAGGAGCGGACAGATCGGCCCGCTCCTTCGGCGCAGTGAGGCACATCCCCCACCTGGTGGTCGCCGCCCCTTGGGATGGAGACCTCCTCCCTCTCTCCATCGTCCAGTGGCGCCATGTCTCCAAGGTGCTGCGCCTGCAACAGGGGGACACGGTCACCTATACCGATGGCCTGGGGACGGCGGGGTCGGGGAGTCTGGAGTCCCAGGCGATCCGACGCGGGCAGGAGCATCGTGTGGCCCGACCGTCGGAGATCACGGTGGTGGTGGCCCCTCCCGCCAACAAGGACCGGCAGCGCTATCTGGTCGAGAAGCTGACCGAGCTGGGAGTGGCCAGGTTGCAATGGTTGGAGACGGAGCACGGGAAGAACCGTCCGGTGGCAGCGCCGAAGGTGTTCTCGTGGGTGGTCGCCGCCCTGGAGCAGTCACGTGGGGCATGGCTCATGGAGACTCCCGACGGGATGGTGCGATGGGAGGATCTGACGCCTCATGTGGTGGTCTGCGACCGGCATGGCGCAGACGGTCTCCCGGAGGCGAGGACCGTGGTGGTTGGCCCGGAGGGGGGTTGGGGCGATGACGAGATCCCCGCTGGAGTGGAACGGTGGAACCTGGGGCCGACGGTTCTCCGGACCGAGACCGCCGCCGTTGTGGCAGTCTCGCGTTTGACCACGGTTTAGGGTTTCCCGGCCCGTCCCCGCGGTTTAGACTCCAAGCGGGCTTTAGGGAGAGCTTTCCGCCTATGGACGATTTCAGTGCCTCCTTGGGCCAGCGTTTGCGCGTCGCAAGGCGCCAGAGGGGCTGGTCGCTTGGGGATGTCGAGGCCAACACCGCCGGTGAGTTCAAGGCGTCCGTCGTCGGTGCCTACGAGCGGGGCGAGCGGGCGATCTCGGTGCATAGGTTCGTCCGCATTGCCGAGGTCTACGGCTTCACGCCTGCGGACCTCCTCCCTGTCGTCGACGAGCCGGGGATCGTGGTCGACCTCGATGCCCTGGCATCCGAAGACGGTGACGTGCTCACCGAGCGTTACCTGAACGCCATCAAGCTGCTCAGGAAAGATCCCAGGGGTCCTGAGGTCAGGCACTCGGACCTGGCGGTCCTCAGCGCCATCCTGCGCCGCTCCGAAGTGGCCCAGCGGTCGGAGTGAATCGCCCTGGCTCAATCACGGGCCGGCGATAGACTCATATCTAGCGCCTCATCCGCGGCGTCAGCACTGTGACCCCTGAGCAAGCCGAGACGCGGCTACGCGTACCCAGTCACCACCTCATGTTGGACCTCATCGGGGAGTCCGACCGTCACCTCCGACAGGTCGAGTCTCTGATACCCGAGGTCCGCTTCGTCGCGCGTGGGGATGAGATCGTGCTCACCGGTGAGGAGGAGGCCGTGGAGCGGGCGCGGACCGTGCTCGATGAACTGCTCATCCTTGTCCAGGAGGGTCACACACTCGACCGGGGACGGGTCGTCGAGGTGGTCAAGATGGTCACCGACGAGATTCCCAGCCCGTCGGGCATCCTCAGCGATGGGATAGCCGTCGGACGTGGGCGGATGATCCGTCCCAAGACTCACGGGCAGCAGCGTTACATGGAGGCCATTCGGGAGAACACCCTGACCTTCGGCATCGGCCCGGCGGGCACGGGTAAGACCTATCTGGCCATGGCCGCGGCCGTGGATGGGCTGGTCAGCGGTTCGGTCCGCCGAATCGTCCTGACCAGGCCCGCGGTCGAGGCAGGGGAGCGTCTCGGCTTCCTCCCCGGCGACCTGACCGCAAAGGTGGACCCCTACCTGAGGCCGCTGTACGACGCCCTGTGGGACATGCTCGGGCCCGAGGAGACGATGTCACTGATAGACCGGGGAACCATCGAGATAGCCCCGCTCGCTTATATGAGAGGAAGGACCCTCAACGACGCCTGTGTGGTCCTCGACGAGGCCCAGAACACCACGCCGGAGCAAATGAAGATGTTCCTGACCAGGCTCGGGTTCAATTCCAAGATGATCATCACCGGCGACATTTCCCAGACCGACCTTCCTGCCGGCAGGGTCTCGGGTCTCAACGTCGTCCGGGACATCCTGGTCGGCATTCCCGGCGTGGCCTTCGTCGAGTTGAGTGCCCGGGATGTGGTGCGCCATCGCATCGTGGCCTCTATCGTCGAGGCCTACCAGCGGTTCGAGGAGCGTCGCGACACATGATGTCCCGACCGACCGTCGTGCGGGTCGCCCTCTTCCTGGCGACGGTGGTCTCTGTGTGGGGTGTCCTCTCGCTCGGGACCGCTGTACAGGATCTCAACCTGGAGGAGGGGGCCCCTTCGCCGCAGACCTTCGTGGCCATCCGGACCGTCATGGTGGAGGATGTCGTCGAGACGGGGATCCGTCGCCAGGCGGCCCGCGACGCGGAGCCGTCGATCCGGCGGGTCGACCCCGAGCGCCAGGACGTGGCGGAGGCCAACGTGAACCAGGTGTTCGACGACATCATGAGCCTGGTGGTGGACGAGACGGGTGTCGAGGTGGTGATTCCAGAGCTCCCGGAGCCGGAGGAGGAGGTCGGGGAGGAGACTGCCACGCTGACCGGTTTGGTCTTCCTCGATGTCGACGGCAACGGCCGGTTCGAGGTCATGCCAGAACAGGTCAGAGTCGACAGACTGTTGTCAGGTGTCCGTGTGACGGTGACAAACCATGAGGGCGAGTCGACCACCATGACCAACGCTCAGGGTCTGTGGGAGATGGAGATCTCCCCTGGGCCGGCGGTGGTGGTGGTGGCAACAGCCAACGGCCCGATCCCCACAGGGTGGGTCCCGGGGGTCGGTGAGCCGGCCCAACTCGTAGAGTGCGGGGCGGGGGAGACCTGTGACACCGGGGATCTCGGGTTCGTGGTCAGCCTGATGCCTCTCGACGAGGTGGTCGCAGAGTTCTCGAGGATCCATTCCAACCTCCCTTCCGACACCGTCGTGTACCTGGCAGAGACCGCCGCCGACGATGTGATCCGGGCGGCGCTGGGGGAGCCTCTCCATCTTCCAGAGGTGCAGATAAAGGCTTTGGAGCGAATGAACGCCGAGTTCGGGGTGAGGATCACCCAGGTCGACCTAAGTGAAGTCCAGGCCAGAGCAAGGATCTCGCCTCCCTTCGTGTGGCACTCCGACACCGGGCGCGACCTGGCTGGGAGTCAGGCTGCCGGGGAGATAGTCGCCGCCCACCTGACCGACAATTACATCGTCGACCCAGGGGCGACCGAGCAGGCTCGCGCCTTCGCCGCAGCCGACGTCTTGCCGGTGATGGTGGAGGTCAGGGAGGGAGCCACGATCGTCCGCGAGGGCGACACCCTGACCCGCTTCCATGTGGACGCAGTAGCTGCTGCCTCCTCGCTGAGGGGTGTCACCGAACCTGCATCCATGGGCCTCCTGGCAGTGGTCGCCGCCCTGGTCGGTGTCATGGGTCTCTATCTGGCCAAGTTCCGCCAGGAGATCTGGTACCGGCCCAGGCTGGTCGCCCTCCTCGGAATCCTCATCCTGCTGGCCGCCGCGGCGGTCAGGGCCACCGCCGCGGTCGCCGACTCCTGGAGTTGGTACATCCTGCCGGCGGTCACCTTCGGCATCCTCACCGCCATCCTCTTCGACCAGAGGATGGCCCTCCTCATGGCCATGGCCGTCGGTGTGATCACCGCGGTGGGGACCTTCGACCTGGGTCTCACCGTGTATGCGGTCCTGGCAACCATGGCACCGATCCCATTCGTCAGCTCGGTGACCTCGCGGGGCGGCTTCCGCAGGGCTGCAGCCTTCTCCTCGGCGACAGCCGCCGGGGTCGCTGTCGCCACCTCCTGGTTCTTCCACGTCGGCCCCAACGAGAGCTGGCTCGACGTGGTCGGTCAGGCTGCCCTGTGGGCGTTCGCCGCGTCGATGGTCGCCTCGCTGATCGGCTCCGCAGCCCTCCAGTTCTTCGAGTCGGCTTTCGATATCACCACCTCGCTCAGCCTCCTCGACCTCACCGATCGGAACCATGAGGCCCTCCAACTGATCCAGGAGAAGGCATTCGGCACCTTCAACCACTCGTTGATGGTGGGGACCCTGGCCGACGCCGCCGCACGGGCCATCGGGGCCAACCCGCTCCTCGCCCGGGCGATGGCCTACTACCACGACATCGGGAAGACGGTGAACCCCACGTTCTTCATCGAAAACCAGTTCGGGATGCAGAACCCACACGACATGATCGACCCCAGGGAGTCGGCCGAGATCCTCCGCAGCCACGTCACCGAGGGTGTGGCGCTGGCCCGCCAGTTCAAGATCCCCACCGACGTGGTACAGGGGATAGTGAGCCACCATGGGGATGGCGTCATGAGGTACTTCTACGAGAAGGCCCGCTCGGGGGACTCGGGAGAGGTCGACATCGACGACTTCCGCCACATCGGCCACAAGCCGCGGACCGCCGAGACCGCCATCCTGATGCTGGCCGACTCCCTGGAGGCCGCCTGCCGGGCAGTGTTCCAGTTGGAGGAGCCGACCCCCGAGGCCATCGAGAAGGTGGTCGCCCGGATCATCGACGAGAAGGTCGAGGACGGGCAGCTCTCCGAGGCGCCTCTCACCCTTGCGGAGCTGACCCAGGTTAGGAAGGCCTTCCTCGACTCCCTGGTGGGTCACTACCATCAGAGGATCGCATACCCGAACTTTCCCGGCTCTTGATCGACGACCCTTCCAGTACCACGCCGCCCCGGTCCCGCCCGGTGATCGGTTTCGTCTGGCCTCTCGACCCGGGAGTGCCACGGTGAGCGTCTTCCTGGCCAATGAGCAGCCGGTCGAGGTCGAGGCCGACGAGTTGCACCGGCTGGCTGACATCATCCTGCGTGAGGAGGGCTTTCCCGAGGACAGCGAGGTCACCATCCTCCTGGTCAGCGACGACGAGATGGCCGGCTACAACGAGCGATTCCTCGAACGTGAGGGCCCGACCGATGTGCTCGCCTTCCCCGTAGAGACCCTGATTCCGGGCGTGGTGCCCGACACCAACCAGCACGGCCCACCGCTGATCCTGGGTGACGTCCTCATCGCCCCCGACTACGTGAGCCGCCAGGCTACCGAGCTGGGCGTCGAGTTCCGGGACGAGATGGCTCTGATGTTGGCGCACGGGATACTCCACCTTCTGGGCTACGACCACGAAGAGGACCGGGCTGCCGAGCGCATGGAACGGCGCGAGTCGGAGCTCCTCGCCATGGTGGGGAGGAAACGCCGATGACTGCCATCGCCGTCGTCCTAGCCGGGGCGCTCCTGGTGCTCGCCGCCTGGGTGCGGGCTGCGGGCACGGCTGTCACCAGGGTGCCGAGGGCCGATGCCCACCGGGACGCCTCAGAAGGTATCGCAGGCGCCGAAGCGGTTGCCGACCTTCTCGACGAGCGGGAGCAGATCACCGCCGCCGTCGGCGTGGTCATCTCCGGGATGCTGGTCCTGTCTTCGGTGGTGGCCACTGCTGTGATCGTCGACACCTTGCACCCGGGCCCGGCGATCGTGGTCGCTCTCGCCGTAGGTGCGGTGATATTCGCCTTCGGGGATCCGGTGCCACGGGCCATCGGCCGTGCCGGGGGTCACCGGGTCGCCTACCGGTCGGCGGCTCTGCTCACCCTGGCGGTGCGAATGGGTGGATGGGCCAACGACCTGCTCAACGAGGACGAGATCGAGGATGACGAGATCAACGGCGAGGAGGCCGACGAGGCCGAGGAAGCGGAGCGGGAGCTCATCGACTCGGTCCTCGAGTTCAGCGAGACCCTGGTCCGGGAGGTGATGACCCCCCGTATCGACATGGTCACCATCGCCGAACAGGCTTCGATAGACGCTCTCATCGACCTGGCCACCGGGGAGGGATACTCCCGTATCCCGGTGACATCCAACGGCGACGTGGTGGGGGTGGCCATCGTCAAGGACCTTCTGTCGCTGATGAAGGAGGGCGATCCTCCGAAGGCGGTCAGCGAGGTTATGCGACCGATCGACTTCGTCCCCGAGACCAAGTACGCCTCGGCCCTGCTCGCCGAGATGCGGGAGAGACACTCCCATCAGGTCATGGTGGTGGACGAGTTCGGCGACATCGCCGGTCTGGTGACCATCGAGGACCTCATCGAGGAGCTGGTCGGGGAGATCAGCGACGAGACCGACGAGGTCGAGCAGATGATCGTTCGGGTCGACGACATGTGGCTGGTCGACGCCCGTGCCGACATAGACGAGTTGGTGGGGGCGACCGGGGTGACCCTGCCCGACGAGGAGTGGGATACAGTCGGCGGCCTGGTGCTGGGAATCGCCGAGAGGGTGCCCGAGGAGGGTGAGACCTTCACCTTCAAGGACCTGAAGTTCACGGTGTCCCGGATGCAGGGCCGCAGGGTGTCTGCCGTGATGGTCTCCAAGCAGGTCGAGTAGTGAAGTCCGGCTTCGTCGCCGTGGTCGGCCGGCCCAACGTGGGCAAGTCGACCCTGGTCAACCAGATGGTGGGGGCCAAAGTCTCCATCACCTCGCCGCGACCCCAGACCACCCGTAACGCCATCAGGGGAGTAGTGACCGGCCCCAGCCACCAGATCGTCCTGGTCGACACCCCTGGCCTCCACAAGCCGAAGAACGAGCTGGGCAACCGGCTCAACTCCATGGTCTCGGGAACCCTCGCCGACGCCGACGCCGCCGTTTTCATCGTTGATGCGACACAGCCGATCGGGCCCGGCGACCGGCTCATCGCCGAGCGGCTCGTCGAGGCGGGAGTGACCGTCGTGGTTGCTGTCAACAAGGTCGATCGCGCATCCAGACAGGACACCGTCTCCCAGCTGGTCACCGCGGCCGAGTGGCCCTTCCCCGACGTGTTCCCGGTGTCCGCCCTGACCGGTGAAGGTGTGCCCGAGTTGCTCGAGCATCTCGTCGGCCTGCTCGAAGAGGGGCCGCAGTACTACCCGGAGGAGATGACCACCGACCAGCCGGAGAGCGTGGTGATCTCCGAGATCATCCGGGAGAAGTTTCTCGGACGGCTCCGTCAGGAGCTTCCCCACTCCCTGGTGGTCCGGATAGAGGACATCGAGCAGAGACCCTCGGGGATCGTGGACATCACCGCCGACTTGGTGGTGGAGCGCTCCAGCCAGAAGGGAATCGTCATCGGCAAGGGCGGGAGCATGCTGGAGCAGGCCGGAACCGAGGCCCGCGTCGAGCTGGAGTCGATGCTGGGCTCCCCGGTCAACCTGAGGCTGACCGTGGTCGTGGAGAAGGATTGGCAGTCGAGGCCGCAGCTCCTCGACCGACTCGGCTTCTAGCGTGTCCCCCCGTTTACGGGGGGACCGATCGAGCGAAGCGAGATCGAGGGGGGCGCCGACGTGGTCGGCCCGTCACCCAGCCTGGGCGAGCCCGTCGATCGTCTCGGCCAAGGCGAAGTCCTTGGCGGTGAGCCCACCTTCGGAGTGAGTGGACAGGCTGAGCTTGACCTTGTTCCACCTGATGTCGATGTCGGGATGATGGCCGACCTCCTCGGCGGCCTTGGCCACGGCATTGACGAAGTCGATGGCAGCGACGAAGTCGGCGAACTTGAAGTCACGCTCGATGGAGTCGTTGACCACGATCCAGTCGTCGAGATCTTCCAGTCCCTCCTGGATCTCGGTCTCGTGCAGCAGTGCCATGTCATAAACGTAGCCCTGGTTTGGGGTTATCAGCGGATAGCCTCCGGTAGTGGCCATCCGACATGACCAGGGAATAGTCCTCCGCTCCTACCCGTTCGGCGAGGCCGACCGGATCGTCGTCGTGCTCAGCCCCAACAACGGCAAGCTGCGCACGGTGGCCAAGGGTGTGCGACGGACGAAGAGCCGCTTCGGAGGTCGCCTCGAGCCTTTCACCCATGTCGACCTGGTCGTCTACCAGGGCCGCAACCTGGGGACCATCACCCAGGTGAGCGTGATCGAGGCGTTTCCCCACATGCGGGCCGACCTGGATGCGGTGGTGGCCGCGGGGACCATGGTGGAGGCTGCGGACGCGGTGGCCCAGGAGGACGAGAGCTCGGTCCGCCTCTTCCTCCTCCTCCAGAAGGGCCTCCGGGCGTTGGAGTCGGGCAAACGGGGCCACGACCTGATGACCAGCTACTTGTTGAAGCTCGCCGACGTGGTGGGCGTTGCCCCCGCTCTCGGGGTTTGCGCCTCGTGCGGACGGGACTCCGACCTGCACCGTTTCTCCTTCGGCGGCGGGGGAGTCCTCTGCGACCGATGTTCCTCCGATGGGTCGGTCCGCCTCCGTGACGGCCTGACCGGGTACATGGAAGCGTTGGCGGTCTCCGAGATGATGAGCCTCCCCCCAACCGACCCCGGGATGTCGGGTGAGGCCATGGGAGTGGCCAGACGCTTCGTGGAGTACCACCTCGACCGCAAGCTCTCCTCTCTGGCGGTGATGGAATGACACTCGACATGTCGGCGCTCGACCGTGACCGGGTACCCAGGCATGTCGGTCTGATCCTCGACGGCAACGGGCGTTGGGCGAACGCTCGCGGCCTGCCACGGACCGCCGGCCACCTCGCCGGCGAGGCGGCGCTGTTCGACACCGTCGAAGGTGCGCTGGAGATCGGCATCGAGTGGCTCACCGCATTCACTTTCTCCACCGAGAACTGGGCCAGGGACGAGGAGGAGGTCGACTTCCTGATGTGGTTCAACGAGGACCTGCTGACCCGACGCCGGGACGACCTCCACGCCCAAGGGGTGAGGATGCGGTTCGCCGGCGACATGGACGACCCCAGGGTGCCCGACCGGAACCGACGACACATGGCCGAGGCGGAGGCGCTCACCGGGAGCAACGAGAAGCTGAACCTGGTTTTCGCCTTCAACTACGGGAGCCGGCGCGAGATCGTCGACGCCGCGGCCTCACTCGCCCGCCTGGCCGCCGACGGCGCTCTCCACCCCGGCGACATCACAGAGGCGCACCTGGCCTCCCACCTCTACCTTCCCGACATGCCCGACGTCGACCTGGTGATCCGGTCGTCAGGCGAGCACCGGCTGTCCAACTTCCTCCTCTGGCAGTCCGCCTACGCCGAGTTCAGCTTCCCCGGCATTCTCTGGCCCGACTTCAACCGAAGGCATCTGCTTGAAGCGGTCCTCGAGTTCCAGGGGCGCGATCGGCGTTTCGGCGGAGCCGAAGACCAGCTCCCCCGGGTTGACTAGCGCACCGACTTAGGCCACCGTTCAGACTTCGATGACACAGGTCACCCTCGACACCATCACCGGTCTAGCGAAGAAACGCGGTTTCGCGTTCCAGGCTTCGGAAATCTACGGCGGGCTGCGATCGTCCTACGACTACGGGCCCCTGGGCGTGGAGCTGCTCCGGAATGTGAAGGACCAGTGGTGGCGCTCCATGGTCCAGGAGAGGGACGACATAGTCGGCCTCGACTCGGCGATCCTCCAGGCGCGGCGGGTCTGGCAGGCGTCCGGCCATGAGGAAGTGTTCACAGACCCCATGGTCGAGTGCCGGAACTGCAACGGCAGACACCGTCTCGACAAGCTGGAGGATCCTGAGGTGTGCCCCGATTGCGGCACCAGGGGGGAGCTAACCGATCCACGGCACTTCAACCTCATGTTCCGCACCCACATGGGGCCGGTCGAGGACGAAGACAACCTGGTGTACCTGAGGCCGGAGACCGCCCAGGGCATCTTCACCAACTTCGAGAACGTCCGCCGGACCAACAGGCTGAAGTTGCCGTTCGGCATAGCCCAGATGGGCAAGGTGTTCCGCAACGAGATCACCCCCGGCCAGTTCGTGTTCCGGGCCCGGGAGTTCGAGCAGATGGAGAG
>CAYVTP010000053.1:0-12589 GCA_964454615.1 uncultured Acidimicrobiaceae bacterium
GGCCTTGGCGATGAGGGTCTTGCCGCATCCCGGGGGCCCGTAGAGGAGGATGCCCTTGGGCGGCTCGAGCTCGTACTCGCGGAAGAGGTCACGGTG
Source organism: uncultured Acidimicrobiaceae bacterium (assembly GCA_964454615.1). Classification (GTDB taxonomy): domain Bacteria; phylum Actinomycetota; class Acidimicrobiia; order Spongiisociales; family ZC4RG35; genus ZC4RG35. The sequence goes on from CAYVTP010000053.1 coordinate 97, forward strand.
GAGGTAGGGCAGTTCCACCGTGTCGCGGATCTGCTCGATCTGCTCCATGAGACCGCCCACCTGGCTGTATGTGATGTCGGGAACCTCTTCGAGGACCAACTCCTCGACTTCGGGCCGCTCCATCTTCTCCAACACCAGAGAGCTCTTGGCGTCGATTCGCACATAGTCGCCAGCCCGTAGACGGACGTCCGACATCGCCTCCGACCTCCCGAGGACCTTCTCTTCGTCTCCGTGGCCGAGGAGCACGACTCTCCCGTCGGGCAGGGTCTCCCTGACCCTGAGCACCTCGCCGGCGGTCTCGAAGAGCCGCATGTCGATGATGTTGAATGCTTCGTTGAGCAGGACCTCCTGGCCGACCTGGAGCTTCTTGACCTCGACGTTTGGCTGAGCCGCCACCCGCAGCTTCCTGCTGCCGGTGAGTACGTCGACGGTCCCGTCGCTGTTCACCTGGAGCACGGTCCCGAAGTTGTTGGGCGGGGAGGTGAGCTTCTCGACCTCCTCCCTGAGAACGCCGAGCTGCTCCCGGGCCTCTTCGAGAAGCTGGGCCAGCTTGTCGTTTTGGACGACGGTCCTGTCGAGCCGGTCGCGGGTCCTGGCCAAATCGGCCTGGAGGTCTTCCACTTGGGTGGGGGCCTCGCGGACACGGCGGCGCAGGTAGGACACCTCCTCCTCGAGGGCGCTGACGACCTTGCGAAGCTGCTCGCTGTCTTCTGTTCGTCGCTCGTCCACGGTTTCCTCCTGCCTGGTGACCGCCCGATCAGTATACGAACGGTGTCGCATACATATTCGGGTTCCCTGACCAACTGTTTAACAGGTGTTTCGTCAGTCGTACGGATGGCCGGAGCTCAGTCGGGGTCGACCGCCGGCTGATTTGGCGGTGGAGCGACGCGCCTCATGAAGACCAGGAAACCGGTGTGGCCCACCATCGAGTGTTCCGGGCGGACACTGCGTCCCGACACGTTCCAGTCCCTGAAGAGGAACTCCTTGACCTCGATCTCGGCGAACCGTCCGGTCACCCTGGCCGCGGCCACGGTCGACTCGAGCTGCGGGACTGTCGGCAAGTAGGCGCACAGGACTCCCCCGAGGGGCTGATGCTCGGCTGCCGCCGCGATGGTCGGAGCAGGCTCCGGCAGGTCGAGGACTATCCGCTCCGGCTTCACGTCGGCCACATGGTCTGCGACGTCGCCCTCCCTGGTCTCGATGTTGTCGGGAAGCCGGCCGTACCAACGCTCGATGGCCTTTCTGGCGTGCTCGGCGTGGTCGGGCCTGCGTTCGACGGTGACCACCCGTCCGGTGTCACCCACCGCACGCGACAGCCCGAGCGTGAGCGCCCCCGAGCCTGTCCCGGCCTCTAGCACCGTCATGCCCGGCCCGATGTCGCCGTAGACCAGTATCGGCCCCAGGTCCTTGGGGTAGACGACCTGTGCGCTCCGCTTCATCTTGAGCACGTAGTCGGCAAGTCTGGGGCGGAGAAGGAGCAGGGTGGCGCCCCCCGACGTCTCCACCCAGGTCCCCTCGGTCGAGCCGATCAGCTGGTCGTGGGGTATCGCCCCCTGGTGGGTCTGGAAGGTGCGGCCCTGCTCCAGTTTGAGAAGGAACTGCCGGCCTTTGGAGTCGACGAGGAGTGCGGGTTCCCCCTCGGCGAAAGTCATGTGAAGAGGGTCGCTCCTATGGCGGCGACGCTGAGCAGCATCCCGATGACCGTTATCCAGACGATGACCTTCACGGCTTTCTTGTTTCGCATACTCCCAATAAGGTTCGGTCGGAGGAACGGTAGATCATGTCCCGCACCACTGAGAAGATCATCCGATGGGCGTTCGGTGCGTCCCACCCGTCGACTGCGGGCCGCCTCCAACTGTCGCGGGGGTTCCGTGACCGTGACTCCCGCGACCTGTACGTGGGACTGGGCCTGCTGGCCATCTCCTACCTTCGCCGCACCCGGACCCGACGACAGCTGCTCTACCGTCGGGAGGTCCCGGAGGGAACAGCCCTGGTGATCCACCACAAGGACAAAGGGCAACCGCGACTGGAGATCGTCAAGCCGAAGAAACGACGCCGCTAGAGCTCCCTTTTTCCGTTCTGTGAAGATCTGTGGCGGAGGGGTCGACAAGGATCTTCACAGAACGGTCGCGAGGGGGTTGACAGGGCACTCTGCGTGCCGAAGAGTCGGGATGTGTGGGGAGAGATTCGGGAAATTGCGCGTCTCAACCATGGCCTCATCGACCGTGGGACCATCTTGGCGGTTGGCGCTACCGACCACTTCATAAAGTCCCGGCTGCTCACCCGACACTGGGAGGAAGTTCACCCGGGGGTCTACTACCTGAATGTCACGCCGCGGACCTGGGTCTCCGAGGTTGTTGCAGCGGTACTCGGCGCCGGGCCGGACGCAGTGGCTTCTCATCGCACTGCGGCGAGAATCTGGGATCTGGACGGCGTCTACGGAACCACGATCGAAGTCACCGTCCCCTATGACGATCGGCCGGTACCCCACGGCGTTCTCGTGCACCGCACCCGAAGGAGCCTTCCGTCGACGCTGGTCGACGGGGTGCCGGTGACTTCGCCAGAACGGACGCTGCTCGATCTCGCCGCGATCCTCCCGGACAGAATCCTCGAGCAGGCCATGGCGTCTGCCATCCGGCGCAGTCTCACGTCGATCGAGAAGCTCCGACAGGCGGTGAAGGCTCAGGGTGGCCGCGGCGTGAAGGGGACGAAAAGGATGCGAAGGGTCACGGAGCTGGTCGAAGGCGATCAGTCCGGGAGTGTCTCCGAAGTCGAGCTGAAGGATTTGCTCAGGGACGCGCCCGTCCCAATGCCGGTTCCTCAGCTCCACATTCGCCTTCCCAACGGCGAAAACGCTTACCCCGACTTCGCCTGGCCGGAGCGGATGAAGATCGTCGAGGTCGACGGATTCTCAGCGCACTCCACCCCCAACCAGTTGGAGCACGACCTCCGACGACAAAACCAACTGATGCAACTTGGCTGGGAGATCCGGCGGTTCAGCGCCAGGGACGTCCGCCGCAACCCACACGAGGTAGTGGGGGCGATCGTCGACTTCCTCGGCGAGGACCCCTGACTCTTACCTTCTGTGAAGATCTGTGGCGGAGGGGTCGACAAGGATCTTCACAGAACGAGAAAGATCCCTCCCTCAGACCCGGTAGACCTCCACCAGTGTCTTGTTTCGGGAGCCGCGCCGTCGTCCTATGACAAAGGCCGCCACCACCACCGCGGCCACTGCGAAGACGCCGATCATGGCGCGATCTTTGGCCACCGACTTGGTGTCCTCGAAGATGTCGACGATTTCCATCGCCTTGGCTTCGATGTCTTCCTTGCTGATCGTCATCGCACCACCTCCGAGTCCGCCTTCTGCATTCTCCACACCACGATCCCGGCGCCCATGAGCGCTGCGATGACAGTCGCACCCTTTGCCAGGACCCGCCACCAATCACCGTCGGGCAGCACGAGACGCATCCCGAAGTAGAAGCCCCAGGCTAGGAGGAACGCCCCGAAAGCCATCAGGACGGCGCCGCCGACGCCGAAAGCCGCCTGCTTGCCCAGCCGTTTGGCAGGCTCGATGGTCTCCTGTCGAAGGTATTCCTTCGACATCTCGATGAGCTCGGTGACCTTGTCCGGGATCTCGTGGGGTCCTGCCATTGCCCGATTGAATCTAACAAGGACCTTCCGGTGTGCCAGATGGAAGTTAGGGTGACCGGCCTAGTGCAGCCCCCGGCTTTCCTCCGCCCTCTCGGCCCACGCTACCTGGCACTGTGGGCCAGCCAGACCATCGCCCAACTGGCCGACGCCATCGCCATCTTCAGCATCCCCCTGCTGATCTCGTACATCCAGCAGACCGACGTCGCCACCCTCGACTTCTCTCTCACCTACGCCATCCAGACAGCTCCCGTGTTCCTGATCGGGATGTTTGGTGGGGTGCTCCTCGACCGCTGGCACCTCCGTCCTGTCCTGATAACCACCAACCTTCTCCGGGCCTGCGCCTTCTTCTACCTCGCTGGCTCGGTGGGAAGCCCGAACCTCGGCATCGGCACGGTCTTCGCCCTCGCCTTCCTGATCGGGACCATGTCGACGATGTTCGACGGCGCCCTCTACTCGATGCTCCCCCGCCTGGTCCGGAAGGACCGGTTGGCGGACGCCAACTCCCTGGTCAGCGTGTCGATACAGGTGAACGATGCGGTCGGTCCGTTTTTCGCAGGTGTCCTCGCCGCCACTTTCGGCAGCCCTGCAGTGGGCCTCTTCCTCACCGGAGTCCTCTTCACCATGGGCGCGGCCAGCATGAAGTGGGTGGGGCCGGTGCCCCGGCACCAGATCGACCCGGAGGACCGGAAGCCCTTCCTCACCGAGGCGACCAACGGGATCAAGTATCTGTGGGCGGAGGACCGGCTCCGCATCACCACCATTACCGCAGGCCTGGCCAACTTCGTTGTCGGGTTCATCGAAGGGACGTTCCGTGTTCTCTACATGGTCGTCCTGGAGGCTCCTACGGAGACCGCCAAGGGTCTCCTCCTCGCCGCGGTCGGTGTCGGCGGCGTTCTCGGGGCGATCATGGCCCCTCCCATAACCCGGAGGATCGGCCTGGGAAAGACCATGGTCCTCGGTCTGTTCGTCATGGGCTCCGGGCTCCTCGCCGTCATGTTCACCAAGTACGGCCTCGTGGCGGTCGCCCTCCAAGTGGGCTGGGCTGTCGGGGTATCGGTGATCAACGTGCCTCTCGCCACCATCCGCCAGCACTATTCCTCGGAGGCGATGCTGGGCCGGGTGATCACCGCCAGCCGGGCGATCGGTTGGGCAACCCTCCCCTTCGGCGCCCTGCTGGGAGGCTGGTTGGGCAACAGCCCAGACTCCTACCCCCGGGTGGCCCGGGCCTTCCCGATGCTCCTCATCGCCGCCGGGGTGTGGTTGATGTCCACCGTGGTCTGGAAGGACACTTTCGGCCAGGGCTCTGAGGGAGAATCGGTGGACCGGGCCTCGGTCTGAGGTCAGGGCGCCAGCCGGACGATCACCCAACCGTCGGCGGCGGCACTCCGCCTGTACACCAGCCGATCGTGGAGGCGATCGGGACCGCCCTGCCAGAACTCGACCTCGATCGGGTCGATACGGTATCCGCCCCAGTGCGGAGGACGGGGAACGTTGCCTGAGCGGAACTCCTGCTCGTAGCGCCCATGATCGTCTTCGAGATCTTCCCTGGAGGCAAGCTCACTGGACTGCTTCGACGCCCAGGCCGCTATCTGGGAGCCCCGGGGCCTTGCTTCGAAGTACCGGTCTGACTCCTCGTCGCCGATCTCCGCCACCGGGCCACGCGCCGTGACCTGACGCTGCATCTGGTACCAGGGGAAGACCACCGCGGCGAACGGGCGCCCGGCGATGTCGCGGCCCTTCTGGCTGAGCCGGTTGGTGAGAAAGGCCAGGCCCCGGTGGTCCAGCCCTTTGAGCAGGACGGTCCTCCCCCGCGGCATGGTGTCGCCGTCGACCGTCGCCAGGACCATGGCATTCGGCTCGTGCACGCCGCTCTCGACCGCCTCCGTGATCCAACGCCCGAGCTGGCTGATCGGATCGGGGGCGAGGTCCCGGCGCCTCAGGCGGGTCGCGCCGTACTCCTCGCGCATCTCTGGCAGATCGGTTTCGCTCATCGGCCGAGCGTAACCGTTGCCTGGTCTGTTCCCGCTGGCCTTTCGTTACCGTGGTTCTCCCCGGTAAGTTCCTGGTCATGTCGAGTCGTGAGCCCGCCGGTGATGCCGTCTCGCAAACCAATAGGTCTCGTGTCGGCAGGATGGCGCCGGTCACGGTGGCCGTCGGGACGATCTGCGCCCTGGCGGTTCTGGGGGCGGCGGCGGGCGGCCCGTGGATCATCGAGGAGCGGTTCAACTTCGACTTCAACTTGATCCCACCAACCGAGCCGACAGCCCCCTCCCAGGAGGCCGGCCCCCTCCCGGAGAACACTTCCGAGCTCTGGTTCCCTGACCTCACGTGGATCGGGATCACGCTCTCCGTCGTGTTCGCTCTGATCGCCCTGCTCGCAGTGGTCTATGCAGCGAACAGTCTCCGGTACCGGAATAGGTGGAGAGACTCGAAAGCGCCCCACTACTACCTGCTCCCGGAATCCGATGCAGCCGATGTCCCTGCCGTCCAGGAGGGCCTGGAGCTCGCCCGCAAACGCCTCGTCGATACCGTCGAGCCCGCGGATGCGGTCATCGCCGCCTGGATCGCCATGGAGGATGCCGCTGAGGCCTCCGGCATAGCCCGGAGGCCCTCTCAGACCCCAACCGAGTTCACCGTGGCGGTCCTCGACGTGACCGGCGTCGAGGGGGAGCCCGCCCGCCGCCTACTGGGGGTCTATCACCGGGCACGCTTCTCGAACCGTGCTGTTGACGACGACGATGTCCGTACCGCACTGGAATGTCTCGATCGACTCGCTCGAGGCTGGGAGGAGCTCCGCCAGAGCGAATTGGTCGCTTCCTCGACCGACCGGGCGGAAGAGTGATTCCTGTCGCTCCCCCGGTCCGGCCCCCTCGGATTGTCGTGGCCTTGGCCGCCGGAACGTTCTCCGGGTTCTCTGCGTGGGCCATCGGGGTCCACTGGTCCCAGAGCATCCTGGTCGGGGTGATGGTGGTGGCTTTCATCGGCGCCTACCACCTCCTCCCTCGGTCCCGGGAGGGTTCCTTCGATCCGGTGCCGTACGAGATGGGAACCCGTGCCCGTCGAAATGTCTCCAGGCTCTCCTGGGTCTTGACGGGCTCGGAGGGCTACGTCTCCGGTTCGGGGTTGATCCCGCTGCTGGCTCTCACGGAGCACCGCCTCGAGCTGAGGGGCATGTCGCTAGCAGACCCCGATGGTCGTGTCACGGCGATCCTGGGGAGCGAGGTCCATGCGCTCCTCTCGGACCCCCCTGACGAGCTCCGCCTCGCCGACTTCGCTCGGTGTGTGGACGCCCTGGATCGACTAGCCGACGTTCCGCTCGCCCCCAATGCCCATCTGATGGATGCCGAGGTGATCTAGTGACCAGCGACCCTGCGACCCAAGGTGGCACCACCCTTGCTCCACTTCCTCCCGACGAGGTTGCCCGGCTCGCCGCTGCTGTCCTCGATGAGGTGGGGACCGTGGTGGTGGGCATGGAGGAGCCGCTCCGACTCGCCCTCTCGGCGATCCTCGCCGGCGGCCATGTCCTGTTCGAGGACGTGCCGGGGATGGGTAAGACTCTCGCCGCCCGGAGTCTGGCCACCGCCCTGGGCTTGGAGTTCCGGAGGCTTCAGTGCACCCCGGACCTGCTCCCCTCCGACATAACCGGCTCATACGTCTTCGATCCGGCCACATCCGATTTCGTGTTCCGGCCCGGACCTGTGTTCACCGGTTTGTTCCTGGCCGATGAGATCAACAGGACCGCTCCCAAGACCCAGTCGGCCCTCCTCGAGGCCATGGCGGAACGCCAGGTGACGGTCGAGGGCAACACCTTTCCGCTCGATGCCCCGTTCCATGTCGTGGCCACCTCCAACCCGGTCGAGTACGAGGGGACGTATCCGCTGCCCGAGGCCCAGCTGGATCGTTTCATGGTCCGGCTTGCAGTCGGCTACCCGGACCGCGACGGTGAGATCGATGTCCTCTCCCGTCGGCTGGGACGACGCCGCGAGGAGGCACCGGTGTCGAAGGTGGTCGACGGCGGGGTGCTCCTCGGCATGCAGGCTGGTGTGGAGACCGTCGAGGTGTCGAGGGACATCCGTGGCTACTGCGTCGACCTGGCCTCTGCCACCCGTCGCCATCCTGCTATCGAGGTTGGTGCCTCGCCCCGGGCGGCCCTCACCCTGATGCTGGTCGCCCGGGCCTATTCGGTCCTCGGGGGGCGCGACTTCGTGGTTCCTGAGGACGTGAAGGCTGTGGCCGTCGCTGTGATGGCCCACCGACTGACGCTCACCCCCCAGGCGTGGGCGGCGGGCACAGATGCTCAGGACCTAGTCGCCGCCCTCCTCGATCAGGTGGCAGGCCCGGCCTCTGCTCCGCAGAGGGACTGATGGACCCCGGTAAGCCACTCCGCACGGAGGGACCTTCCGGGGATTGGCAGGTCTCCGCCGGGGGGGCTGCCAGGGCCATCGGCCTCCTTCTCGTCGCCCTGGGTCTGCTCATCGGGCGTGCCGATGTGGCCGTCCTCGGTCTGCCCATGGCCTTGAGCCTGCTCCGCGGGGTGATCACCGGGCCTCGTGCACTACCGAGGGTGACAGTGGGGAGGATCTCCCATGACTCGCCGGGCCGTCGCGTGAGGCAAACGGTGTCCGTCGAGCCAGCCGACGGTGTGGAAGCGGTCAGGTTGCGGGTCGCCTCCCGTGGTTTCGAGACCGCGGAAGTCCTCGTCGGGGTCACGGAGAGGCGCACCGTCGAACTGGAGGCGGTGACTGCACGGACCGGGCGACAGGACTTCTTCCGGATCGACCATGTCGCCTTGGGCCCGGATCTGGTAGTGGTCTCGGATCCCGAGCAGCTCGGCCCCACCCCTCTTCTTCTGAAACCGGGGGCCGACAGGGTCGATTCCCTTCCCCTCCCCTTCCAACTCCAGGGTCTGACCGGGTCACACGGGTCCCGGCGGCCCGGTGAGGGGGGAGAGTTCAGAGACGTGGCCGAGTTCACCCCCGGCGATCGTCTCCGCCGGATCGATTGGAAGTCGACCGCACGACGGGGGTCGTCCAGGTCAGGTGCCGACCTCCTCTATGTGAGGCGCACCTTCGCGACCGCCGATGCTCATGTGATCATCGTCGTCGATCCCTACGACATAGTCGGGCCTGACGTTGCCACCTGGAGCACCGGGGCCATCCTCCCTCAACACGCCACCTCGCTCGACATCGCCAGGGTGGTGGCTGTCTCCCTGGCCCGCCACTACATCGAGCAGGGCGACAGGGTGGGCCTTGTCGACCTGGGGAAGAGTCGCCGTCTCGTCCTTCCCGCGGGTGGGCGACGCCACTTCGACCGGCTGGTCCATCACATAGCCGTCGCTGAGGCGGGCACCGATGCCACCCCGCACCGGCGGGCCCCGAAAATCCCTGGAGGTGCCCTGGTGGTGATGCTGTCTTCGTTCCTCGACGACGACCCGGCACGGTTGGCAGCCCTGTGGCGGAAGCACGGGCACAGGGTCCTGGCAGTCGACGTCCTCCCTTACCCGCTCACCGACTTCCTCTCTCCCGAGGCCGCCCTGGCCTTCCGCATGGTGATGATGGAACGGGCCGACCGTATAGCCCTCATGGAGATGGGTGGAGTGGATGTGGTGGTGTGGGACACGGCACAGGACGTGCCGGGTCCGAGCGAGAAGTTGGCGGCCATGGCCAGGCAGGGAAGGAGACACTGACTTGACTCCGTGGACCCTGCGCCTCCACCGCTTCCGGACGGGCGGCCGTTCCGGCCCCGTGGGACAGTCCATACGGGTCGGAACAGGAAGGCGGGTCCCAGGTTGGTGGTTGCGAGTGGCTGCGCCGGTCGGGGCACTGCTGGCCTTGCCACTACTTCAGACCCAGGCTGCGGGGACCATGGTGGTCCTGGGGACCGTGGCCGCCCTCCTGATCCGTCCTGGAGGGTTCGCCCCTGTCATGCTCACTCTGGTGTCGGCGTTATGGGTTTTGACCCGGGAGCCTTTCCCCATCGAGGTCTTCCCCCTGCTCTTCGTGACCCACTTGGTGTTGGTTCTCGCCGGCATGGCCGGCCACGTCTCCTGGTCGGGCCATGTCGACGCAGCCGCCTTGAAGACCCAGTTCCGAAGGTTCTGGCGTGTACAGGCCCTATCGCAGTCCCTCGCTGTCGTGGCCTGGTGGCTGACCAGCACCGGCTTCGCTGCCCTCTCCCTCCAGCTGCTTGCAGCCATCGCCCTGGCGGCTTTGACCTGGGTTGTCATCCGCCGCAGGACGGCGGCCTTCTGAACCTCAGCAGCGGAGTCCCTGGTCCGACCGAATGATCGGCTCGAGGGGAGGAACATGCCGCTCCTGTTGGAAGGGACCGGCGTCGGGCGCCCCGAACATCTGCGTGGCCCACATCAGCCCGTCGTTGCGACAGACCAGGCCGATCCCGATCGCGGTGAAGCCGGGCTCGAGGATGTTGACCCGGTGGCCTTCGGACTCCATCCAACTGGTGTGCATCTGAGACGTGTTGGTGTGTCCCATGGCGATGTTCTCCCCGATCCCGGCGAACCCGGGATGATCCCGGAACGATGCCGGTGAGTGCTCGAAGCCGCTGCTGATCATCTCCTCGGACCACTCCCTGGCCAGCCCTGCCAACCGTTGGTCCCACGCCAGGGGTGGCAGACCCCTTGCGATCCTCTCGTCGTTGACCCGTTCGAACAGGTCGGCGGCCAGTTCCGCCGACGCGGTGGCCGGAGACCACCCGATCTGCAACGACTCCGCCACCCACTCCTCGGCCGTGAGATCAGACCGGGCGATCGGACCCCCGTACCTGGAGGCGAGGACCTGGGCGACGGCGACCAGGGCCACGATGAGCACCACCGCCGACACGATCGTCGGCCCCCGGGACGACTTGCCGGGCCGTGTGTACGACACGGTGAGGACGTTAGGCCGGGGAGGGTTCTACTCAGACCCTGACATGGCCTGTGGGGCTTGGAGCGTGGTCAGGCGGCCTCCGTTGGCAGTCGCCTCTACGATCGTGGTGTGACCCCTTCTGACAGTCAGCGTTCCGCCGTCGACGCCGCCGACCGGTTCAAGTCCGAGAACGGCTGGTCGATCCTCACCGACTTCGTAGCACTCCTCCAGATCCCCAACGTGACCGGAGGGCTGGCCGACCTGCGGGTCAACGCCGCCGAACTGGTGAGACGCTTCGAGGCCCGGGGGGCTTCCATGGAGGTGGTCGAGATCCCGGGGGCAAGCCCCGTGGTGATCGGTGAGCTCCGCACCCCCTCCCCCACCGCGACCCTGGGTGTCTACGTCCACTATGACGGCCAACCGGTGGATCCCGACGAGTGGTCAGACCCACCTTTCGCCGCTCCGCTCCTGTCGGCTGCCCGCCACCATGGAGGTGTCCCCATTCCATCGCCCGGGCCTGGTGACGACATCGACCCCGAGTGGAGGATCTACGCCCGAGGGGCCTCCGATGACAAGACCCCGTTCGGTGCCCTCGCCGCCGCACTGGACGCCCTGGCCTCGGCCGGCATCGACAGGTCTGTCGACCTGGTCTTCCTGTTCGAGGGCGAGGAGGAATCCGGCAGCCCGAACCTCGACCGGTACATGGAGATGCTGGCGCCTCGCCTCCGTGCCGACGCCTGGCTCCTCTGCGACGGCCCGGTCCATCAGACCCGCAACCCGCAGGTGGCCTTCGGGGTCCGGGGTTTCACCGGGTTCCACCTGACCGTCTACGGGCCGGAACGGGAGCTCCACTCGGGCCACTACGGCAACTGGGTGCCCAACCCGGCCCTCGAGCTGGCCAGGTTTCTCGGCTCGTGCAAGGACGACGACGGAAGGGTTCTCATCGACGGCTTCTACGACGACACCCGCCCTCTCACCGGGGCCGACCTTGCCGCCATGGATGCCCTTCCCCCTATCGAGGAGCAACTGGTCGCCGACCTGGGGTTCGGCGGCGCGGAGGCCGCCAGGCCCTCCCACGCCGAGTCGCTCATGTTCCCCAGCTTCAACGTCCGCGGGATACGCTCGGCGGCGGTGGGGACCGACGCCCGCAACGTGATCCCCTCAGAGGCCACCGCCTCGATCGACATCCGCCTGGCAGCCGGCGACGACCCCGATCGGATGCTCGATCGCGTGGAATCCCACCTGAGGTCACAGGGTTTTCATGTCCTCGACCGCGACCCCACCGGCGAGGAGCGCCGCTCACACCGGCGACTGGCCAGGCTGGACAGGGAGCCCGGCTACCCCGCCGTCCGGGTGCCGATGGACTCGCCCCTGGCCGGCACACTGCTGGAGGCATGCCGAATCGCCTCCGGCGAAGATCCGGTGGCACTCCCCACCTTCGGAGGGTCGATCCCCCTCTACATGTTCGAGGAGATCCTGGGAGCTCCTGTCGTGGTCCTCCCCATCGCCAACCACGACAACAACCAGCACTCCGCCGACGAGAACATCCGGGTCGCCAACATCTGGTACGGAATCGACCTGTGGGCGACACTCCTGGTCACCGACTTCTCGGCGGTGAGGGAGGGATAGCTCGCCTCTGGGGGCGTTGGCGGGTACTACCGGGCATACCTGTGGAGTACCACCCCGTTGCCGAACGGCTTGACCTCGACCAATTCCAGTTGGACCGGGCGAAACGAGCCTTCCAGGAAGGGCCGGCCCTCACCCACCACCACCGGGTGGACGTAGATCCAGTATTCGTCGACCAGATCATGAGCGTGAAGGATCGAGCCGATCTGGCCACCGCCGACGACGATGTCACCAGCGGACTCCTCTTTCATGGCCGCCACTTCATCGGGGTCCACCTCCCGCACGATCGTGGTGTTCCACCCGGCATGTTCCAGGGTGCGGGAGTAGACCACTTTCGGGCTCTCACGCCAGAT
>CAYVTP010000054.1:0-12367 GCA_964454615.1 uncultured Acidimicrobiaceae bacterium
AGGCCGAGCCGCCTGCCTTCGCCTCCCCGCCCGGTGACCATCAGGGCGTGCACGCACGGGAGCACCAGAGCGAAGCCGACCGCCTGGAGGCCGCGAGCCACGAGTAGCTGCGAGAAGCTCCAACTCGTCATCGCCAGAAGAGATCCGGCGGCGGCCGTCACCAGCCCCATCCGCGCCATCCGGAGTATGCCGAAGTGATCGGCGACTCCGCCAGCGAAGGGCTGGAAGACGGCGAGGACTATCAGGTATACGGTGACCACCGACACGGCCTTCCCCGTGGTGGTGCCCAGCGCCATTGCAAGGTCGGGTACAGCCACCACCAGCATCGTCCCGCTGAGTACAGGGAGGGCGGCTACGAGAGCCAAGACCTCGACAGTTTTGGGCCCTCGCCATTCGGCGGGTCGATGGAACATGATCCTGGTTCCGAAAGTACGGGGCGGAGGAGAGCCGTCTTCCGTACCACCTACGGAAGTAGTTACGGAATCTGAACGCGGATCATCCCGAAGCAGGGGCGGATCGCAACCGCACTTCTAATCCCCCCGCATTAGCGGCTGGTGGGGGCAGAGCCGTTGGCGGCCTGGTGAGGCCCACCGCCTGGGGGATCCCGATGGGGTAGGGTCTGGCTTGTCATGGGTGGGTCAGCGTCGGTGCCGGTCCCAAAGCTGGGAAGGGACCTGGCGCTGACCGGCAGGGCCGAAACACTCGACTTCTTGCAGAGGGAGGTTCTCAGGGCCGCCACGGGCCGGTTCCGGGTGATTCTGATCTCGGGGAGTGGAGGAGTAGGGAAGACCCGTTTGATAGCGGAGGTCTTGGACCGCAACAACGACTTCATCCGAATGACGGCGCGCTCCTTCAGATGGGGCGACACCACCTCGTTCGGCCCCTGGGTGGAGGCGGTCGACCGCCATCTGCGGGGGCGCCCGGCGGAGGAAGTCCGACAGCTCGGCGGGCCGGCGATCGACGACCTGGCGGCGATCGTCCCCTCGGCAAAGATGGCGGCTGAACGGCCTCCGGGCGAACCCAACCGGGCACAGCTGCTCGATGCCCTCTCCCAGGTGTTGGATCGTCTGAGCGGTGAAGCCCCCGTTTTGCTGGCCTTCGACGATATTCACCTCGCCGACTCCTCGGCCTGGGAGGCTCTCCGATACATCGGTCGTCGACTGGGGGACGCCCCGATAGCGGTTCTCGCCAGCGCCCGGGGGGCGGGACTGCGGTCCCGTCCGATCATCAGCGAGGTCCTTCTTGGCCTCGAAGACGACGACCTTCTCACCCGGGTCGATCTCCAGCCCTTGGGGCGGGCGGACATCGCAACCCTGGCACACGCCGTTCTGCAATCCGATCCCCGGCAGACGTCGACCTTCGTGCCCGAACCTCTCGTCTCGTGGCTGATGAGCCGCTCCCTGGGCTATCCCCTCTTCGTCATAGGCCTGCTCCGAGCTCTCGTGGAGGAGGGTGCGGATCTCAGCAACCCGAAGCTGGAGCGAACCCCGCACAAGATCAGCGAGCGGATCGCCCTCGACCTTCACGGGCTAGACCCGATGGCCAAAGAACTCCTGGAGCTCCTTGCCGTTCTCGACCAGCGCATCGACATCTCGTCTCTGGTTCTTCTCGCCAACCGGTCGATCACGGATCTCGGGACCGCACTCGAAGATCTGACAAGGGGCCATCTGGTGGCCGAGCATGGTGAGGGCTCCGATCTCCTGTACGAGATCGTGCATCCCATCGTGGAAGACGTCATCTATGAGGAGATCGGCACTGCCCGTCGCAGCGCGCTACACGATCGCATCGCCCACTTCATGCTCGACGCCGATCGTCTCGGTGCCGCCGCCTCCCACTTCGCCCGCGCCGCCAGCAGCAAGAGCGACGAGGCCATCGATGCTCTCTTCCGGGCGATGGAGCAGGCCAGCCAGCGGGACCTCTACCAGGAGGCGCTGGCCGTCATGGGTACCCTGCTCGAGGTCCTCCCCGAGGGCGACCCTCGTTGGCTCCGGGTGTTGGACTCGGTGACGGTCAACTCGCAATGGGTGCTGTCGCACCTCGCCGAGACTGATGCCGGGACGGCCATCGCTGCCATGAAACGGGTGATCGAGGTGGCAGAGCATACCGAGGACCTCTCCTCCCGGGCCAAAGCACGCTTCCACCTCGCCTCGTTCCTGTCCTTCGGCGAGGGCCAGGCGACGCAGGCTGAGACTGCCTGCCGAGAGGCCGTGGAGCTATTCGCACAAGCTGGGGACGTCGAGAGTGAACTCCTCGGCCGCAACGAGTTGGCCTGGATCGAGGCACTCAAGGGCGATTTTGCCGCCAGTGCCAAAATGGCGGAACAGGTTTGGGCCCTGGCCAAACGGGATGGTCGCGTCGACGTTGCGGCGGTCGCTGCCGGAACCGCCGCTTTCTCCACCGGGGTCATCGGTGATTGCCCCAAGGCTCGTCGGCTCTTCGAAGAGGCCGTGGAGCTGGCGCAGGAGTCCGGGAGCAGCTACCGGGTGGCATGGGCCCACTCTCTGGGGCCGCACGTGTCGATGGCCGCCTGCGGTCACCTGGGAACTGCGGTTGCATGGTGTGAACAGGCCCTGGCTGACGATCCAGCGGCACCCGACGCCCTCGCCTTCGAGAACCTGGGCCTCGCCTACTGGCTGGGGGGACGGATGGACGAGGCGCTGACAGTCCTGGAGCGCTCTCCGGTGCGTCGCCCGATCGTTGGAAGCCGCCGAAGGGCTTGGGGTTCGGCCCTGGCAGCCCGGCTCTACGGGGAGCGCGGAGAACTGCGGAGAGGAGTCTCCAGCCTCGAGCGGGCCAGCGCCACCTATGACAGTCAGTTCCTCGTGTTCGGAGCGTGGGTGGGGTGGGCCGACGGGATGCTCGCCTGGTTCGACGGACGCCACGAGGACGCAATAGCCCATCTGGAGCATGTGGCGGAGTGGCTCCGGGCCACCGGGGCCCTGGTCTACGAACCGCTCGTCATGGCCGACCTGGCGGAGGTCGCATCCGAGGCCGGCAAGCGCCTTGTATGCCAGGAGGTGGCCGAGAGGGCGGTCGAGATCTCCCGGCACCGCGAATGCAAGCTGGCCCGCTGGGTATCTCACTACACCACCGCTCATCTCCACCTCGTGCGTGGCGAGACCGAGGAAGCGGCCAAGGCTGCCACCAAAGCCCTCGCCGGGTTCGAAGCCGGCGACTATCTCCTCCTGGCGGCCGGCGCCCGCCGGGTCCTTGGGGAAGCGCTGGGTGCCGGGGACCGCGCCGCGTCGGCTGCTTCTCTGGAGGAGGCAGCCCGGGCTTACGATCGTCAAGGTGCGGTTTGGCGTCGCGATCGGACTCTCGACCTGCTCGCATCGCTAGGAGCCGAAGGGCGGCGGGCTGCCAGGGCGGTGCAGGGACCAGAGTCTCTAACTCCCCGCGAGCGCGAAGTGGCCGAGCTCACCATGCGGGGTCACACCGCTCGGGAGGTGGGGGAGAGGCTGTTCATCGGGAACCGGACAGTCGAGACCCATCTCGCCAACATCTACGCCAAGCTCGGGGTTGGCTCCAAGCGAGAGCTCATTCAGATGAGCAGGGAACTCGACCTCGGGTAGCCGCCTGATCCGTATCCGTGTCCGTGATACCTACGGAGGCAGGCGTTGCAGCGTTGTCATAGGCTCACATGCAACCCGGAAGAGGAGGTCCGAACACAATGTCGCTCTACGACGAACTCGGTGGAAGCGCTGCTATCGCTGTCGCCCTCGACCGCTTCTACGAGAAGGTGCTCGACGACGGTCGTATCGCCCACTATTTCAGCGACGTCAAGCTGGACCGTCTCAAGGAACGGCAGGCGTCGTTCCTGGCCATGGCGTTCGGCGGCCCTGGCGAGTACACCGGGCCCGACCTCGGCTCTGCCCACAAGCGTGCGAGGAAGCGGGGTCTAGACGAGGGTGACTATCACGTGTTCATGGGCCACTTCGAGGACACCCTGGCCGAGTTGGCGGTGCCACGGGAGAAGATCGACGAAGTGATGGCGATCGCCCACACGGGCAAGAGCGACGTCCTCGCCAGCTGATCGCCAATGACCGTCACAAAGGGCTGTTTCATCTCGGGCATGTCGTGGCATTGGGGCGGTCCGGTCAGACCGCCCCAACTTCTCAGCCCCAACTTCTCAAGGGCACCCGGCACCTCTGGGAGGCCATCCAGGAGCCAGTTGGCTCGGCGGCTCAGGCGCTGGCGCCCGGCTTGACCTCAACGATCTCGTCGGCCACCAGGCCATGCGCCTCCCGATGCACCGATTCCGCAGCCTCGGGGCTGGGAGCCTCCACCAGGGAGAAAACGGTGGCAGGTTTCTCACTGAACCAGAAGTCCTTGTAGTCGACCCCGTACCGCTCCTGCACCTCCAGGTCACGGTCGTGTGCTGCCGCCAATGCGGCCGGGTCGATCTCATCCAATCGATGGATGTCCATGTAGAGCGGCACAGACTCCTCCTTTCGTCCGCTTTCTCGAACATAGGGCCCAAGAAGCGGATTGGTCTCCGTGCCAGCCACGGATCCGGTTACGGAGCCGACCAGCTGTGACGCACCAGGCCCGAGTGACGGACCGGAGCGCGCACCTCCTTCTATCGGGCGGACTCTCGGGGTCAGTGCTCGAGTTGGAGCACCCGCTTGATGTGTCTCTGGGTCTTGCCCAGGCTCTCGAGCGCGCTGGTGTAGAGGGGGATTCGGGAAGGAGCGCAGCATGCCACCTGCAGGTAGCCGAGTTGGGCTCCGGCATCCTCGAGCTGCTCGATCACCCTGAGAGCGTCGGCCGGATTGTCATCGAGCCCATCGAGAGCGGCCCTGGCATGGTCGAGCGTGGCGCTCAGCGCCTCCATCCGAGGACTTCGAAGAGGCTGGCAGCATCCCTCGTGAAGTGTTTGTACGGCCGCCGAGGCATGCTGTAGCTCGGCCAGGCCCTCGGAGAATCGGTGTCCCTCACTCACACCTGTGATTGTGCCACTTCGGTCGGTCATCCTTCGATCCTGATCGTGCCCCTCATCCCGGCGTCGTAGTGGCCGGGTTCGTGGCAGCCGATGAGCACGATGCCGGAGTCGGGGAACATCCACGTGATCTCGCCTGTGGTTCCCGGGGCCAGTCCGAGGACATTCGGCTGATCACCGTGTCCGCCGTGCCCTGCTGCCATCTCCTCGGCGTGCCGCTGCTGGGCTGCCTCGTCTCCCAGGGTGAAGTCGTGGGTGAGGGCACCCTCGTTGATCACCCGGAAGGTAACGGTCTCCCCCGGTGACACGACGACTTCGGAGGGGGTGAAACGGAAGTTGTCACTCGCCACCACCTCGACGACCCGGTCTGCTGTCGCGGGGTCGCCTGGAGCTCCGTAACCAGAGTCCCTTGGGGCATCGCTGGTGCAGGCTGTGAGCGCGAGGGTGGCTGCCGCCATTACCGAGGCCGCCAGGAGCGTTCCTCTCGACAAACGGGTGGCGTCCCGTCCGGTGAGTACCGGTGCGGCCGGTCCCGACCTGGAGCCGTCTCGGTCGGGGGTGGGGAAGAAGCGTTGCAAAGAAACCATACCCCCCTATGGTATAGGATCATGCGCGGCTACGAGACCAGCAAGGATGACTACCTCAAGCGTCTGGCCAGAATCGAAGGCCAAGTCCGGGGGCTGCAGAAGATGATCTCCGAGGACAAGTACTGCATCGACGTGCTCACCCAGGTCAATGCGGTCTCAGCCGCCCTGAAGGGCGTTGCGGTGGGCCTCCTCGACGAACACGTACGTCACTGTGTCCGTGAAGCGGCCGAGGCGGGCGATCGGAGGGGCGCGGACCAGATGGTCACCGAGGCCACCAAGGCGATTGAGCGGCTGGTCCGCTCCTAGGAGGTCGTCACGAGCCACGACCACCACAGCCACGACCACCACAGCCACGACCATCGCCACCCTTCGGGAGACGCCGTGGCGGAGGAGGCCGATCGCCGATCCGAGCCTGCTCCTGTCCGGGCGGGCCACCACGGCCACCACGCCGCACACGACAAGCATGCCGGTCACAGCGTTGCGATGTTCCGGGACCGGTTTTGGCTCTCTCTTCTGCTGACCCTGCCGGTCGTCTACTTCTCGGAGATGATTCAGGAGTGGTTCGGATACACCGCTCCCACGTTCCCGGGCTCGGACTGGGTCGCTCCCGTGCTGGGCTCCGTCATCTTCGTATACGGAGGATCCCCCTTCCTCAAAGGGGCGGTCCGGGAGGCCCGTGACCGCCGGCCGGGGATGATGCTGCTGATCGGGATGGCGATCACCGTCGCCTTCGTCGCTTCTGCGGCGACCACCTTCGGCTGGTTCGACCTCGAGTTCTGGTGGGAGCTGGCCGCCCTCATCACCATCATGCTTCTCGGCCACTGGATGGAGATGCGGGCCATCGGCCAGGCGAGAGGCGCCCTCGCGGCCCTGGCCGAACTTCTGCCCGATCGAGCCGAGCGGGTCACCAATGGTGGAACCGAGACCGTGGCCACAAACGAGCTGCGCCTGGACGACGTGGTCCTGGTCCGTCCGGGAGGAAGGGTTCCGGCTGACGGAGAGATCGTGAGCGGTGAGGCGGAAATCGACGAGTCGATGGTCACCGGCGAGTCCAAGCCTGTGGCCAAGGCATCCGGCGACCAGGTTGTGGCGGGGACTGTGGCCATCGACAACTCGATCCGGGTGCGGATCACCGCGGTGGGGGAGGACACTGCCTTAGCGGGCATCCAACGCCTCGTTGCCCAAGCCCAACAGTCCCGCTCCAGGGCCCAGGTCCTCGCCGACCGTGCCGCCGCCCTTTTGTTCTATGTTGCCGTCGCAGCTGCACTGGTCACGATGACCGCCTGGATTGCTGCAGATCAGCCAGACCAGGCAGTGGTCAGGTCGGTGGCGGTCCTGGTCATCGCCTGTCCTCATGCCCTGGGCCTGGCGATCCCGCTGGTGGTCGCCATCTCCACTTCGATGGCGGCTCGAAACGGGATCCTGGTCAAGGATCGCCTAGCCCTGGAGAGGATGAGGACCGTCGAGGTGGTCCTTTTCGACAAGACCGGGACCCTGACCAAGGGGAGCCATAGGCTCAGCGGAATCACTTCCGTAGAAGACGACGAAGACCGCCTCCTCTCGGTGGCGGCGGCCGTCGAGTTGGATTCGGAACATCCCCTTGCCCGGGCGATCGTCACCGCAGCCAGAGAGAGAGGGGACATCCCTTCAGCGCAGGGATTCCGGTCGATGAGCGGCCGGGGTGTCGAAGCCGAGGTCAACGGATCCCACGTAGCGGTGGGTGGTCCCGCCATGCTCAGAGAACTCGACCTGGAGGTGCCATCCTCGATGGCCGACACGCTTGAGGGGTGGAAGCGGCGGGGTGCCGCCGTCCTCTATGTGATCGAGGATGGGCGTGTGACCGGCGCCCTCTCACTCGAGGATGAGATACGTCCGGAGTCCCGTCAGGCCATCGACGAGTTGCATCGGCTGGGAGTAGAGGTGGCGATGATCACCGGCGACGCCCGCCAGGTGGCCGAAGCCGTAGCGGCCGAGCTCGACATCGACCATGTCCTGGCCGAGATCCTCCCCGAGGACAAGCACTCCGAGGTGGCCAAGCTGCAGGAGGAGGGTCGGCGAGTCGCCATGGTGGGTGACGGGGTCAACGACGCCCCCGCCCTCGCCCAAGCCGATGTGGGTATCGCCATCGGGGCCGGCACCGACGTAGCCATCGAATCGGCCGGGATCGTCCTCGCCTCCGACGACCCCCGGGGGGTAGTAGCGATCCGGCGACTCTCCCAGGCCGGCTTCCGGAAGATGATCCAGAACCTCATCTGGGCCACCGGCTACAACGTTGTCGCCACCCCCCTCGCCGCCGGTGCTCTCGCATGGGCCGGGTTCGTGCTGGCTCCGGCCGCCGCCGCCGTGCTCATGAGCGCCTCGACGGTGATCGTGGCCATCAACGCCCAGTTCCTTCGCCGCCTCGAGTTGCGCCCGGAGCAGTGATGCACCGACGCCTTCTGATCGTGTTGGGCCTCATGGGGTTGCTGGCCGCCTGCGCTCCGGCGGGCGATGGTGATGGTGCGCTTCCGGACCCAGAACTCGTGACGGTTGGGGCAGGCCTGTACCAGGCCAATTGCGCGGTTTGCCACGGCTCAGACCTGCGAGGGACCGATCAGGGCCCCTCGTTTCTCTCCGTGGTGTATGAGCCGGGACACCATGGCGATGGCGCCTTCCTCATCGCCGTGATGGCCGGGGTGCGGCAACACCATTGGGACTTCGGCCCGATGCCGCCGATCCCGGGGCTCACCGCCCAGGATGTCGAGGCGATCGTGGCTTTCGTGCGGGACCAGCAACGTATCCACGGCTTCGAACCGTATCGACCCTGAAGCGGGCTGAAGGGTCAACATGGACGATCCGCGGGCCTGTCGGACGGGTCCGGCAGGACCACCGCCGGGAGCGAGAGACAGTTCTTGTTGGGCGCCCTTCGAGGCCATCCAGTAGGGTCGGGCGATGACCGACGGGAACCATCTCGGCTCCGTCCTGCAGGCATATCTGGCGGCGTGGGAGCGGTGCGACACCGAGGCGATGGATCGGCTGCTTGCCGTCGACTTCGAGCACGAAGTGAACGGCCGCCACGAGACGCGTGCCGGACTGATCGAGCGTGTCGCCAACGCCGACACGGTCATGAGCGGACGCACCTTCTTTGTCGATGCGCTCGTGGTCGAAGGTGACACTGTCGCGGCACGCTGTCGTCAGGTTGGCTTGCACACCGGCGATCTCCCGGTGTCGGGTCCCCTGTCCAACCTCCTCGGCATGGGGCTGATCCCTGCCACTGGCCGGGAGATCACGATCACCGGCATGATCATCGCCACCATCACCGATGGCCAGCTCACGTCAGGCTACGGCGAGTGGAACACGACGGCGATGCTCACCCAGATGCTCGGGGAGCGTTGACTACGCGATTGAGCAGCCAAGGGACTCCGGGGAGCGGTTGGACCTCCCCTTCAGTCCTGGCTTTGGGAGGCGCTGCACCAGCAAGGAAGAGACCCCGGGTGGTATCACCCGGGGTCTCTCTCTTGGGCCTCAGACTGGGTTGTTGCCGCTGGGCCTCAGAGTGGGGTTGTTGTCGCTTACGGTTGGGTAGGCGGGACTCCTTCCGGTGGCCCTCCGGGGTTGACACCTGACGGCGGTCCGCCTTCTCCTTCGGCACCTTCCGGGTCGCCCTGGCCCGAGATCTGGCGGGCCCGGTCGGCCACGCCCCTGCCGAACGCTCCCGGCTCGGCTTCGGGATCGTCGATCAGTCCGACATTGTCCCGCATCCACTGCAGCATGGCGGCCACGTTGGCGCGGACCTCGGTGGCATGGTCGGTGTCACCCTGCTCGGGCAGCGACTGCTGCAGCTGCCATATGGCGTTCTCCAGGCCGGTCAGAGCCTCCTCCGCCCCTGCCTGTGGGATTCCCACCTGAGCCACCGCGTTCGCTGCGTGGGCCAGGGCGTCGGCGGCGCGACCCCTCTCGGCCAGAGCTGCCGCCTCGTTCAGCCGCTCGGCGACCCCACCGGTGCGAAGACCCACCGTCTCGAGAGCTATCTTCACCTCATACAACAACGAATCGCCCGGTAGGGCGTCGTTGGAGGCAATTGCGGCTCCGGTCATGCCCGACAGGGCTAGGGCCGCCGCCAGCGGGATTGCGAGCTTGCGTCTCAGTCTCAAATTGGACCTTCTGTTTGGTTTGGCAGGCTCGCCCGTGACAAGAACATCTCCGTCTTGTGTCGCAGCGATCTCAGCAGCTGCCGCGGAGAAGGACGCCACACTCTCCGCGGAGGGTTGGCGCATCCACTCGGCGCGCAACTCCTCCACCAACGGGACGAAAACCGCCAACTCGTCACCTTCGGGGACTTCCCCGCTGAGGAGACGCTCGACGTCTTGATCGGAGAACCTGCTGTTTGGCATCTCGTCTGGGTAAACGTCGGACTCGCTCATAGGGTTACGCCCTTCAGGTCGATCTTCTGCTGCAGGCTCGCCAGGGCACGATGTTGCATGGTCTTCACTGCTCCCACCTTCTTACCCAGGACCTCGGCCGTCTCCGCGAGAGTCAGCCCGGCGATGATGCGCAGGGAAAGCAAATCGCGTTGTTGCGGGGTGAGCTGGTCGAATGCCCGCCGTAGCTCTGAAGTGACCAGCCGGTCGATCGCCTCGTCCTCGGCGTCCCTCCCCCCAACCATCGCCTCGGGCTGGAGCTCGGTCAGCTCGGGTCGACGGATACGAGCCCGCCTGTCGTCGATCAGCCGTCGGTGGGCGATGACGAATACCCAGGAGCGGAACGAGGAGAGTTCGCCGGTGAAGCCGTGGATGTTGCGGGCTATCTGGAGGAACACCTCGCTGGTGGTGTCCTCGGGCTCAGAGGCCCCCCTACTGGCCAGATAGCCGGTTACCGGGCCTGCGAGCTCGGAATAGAGAGTTGCCCAGGCCCACTCCGCACCGCTCTGGGCCGCAGCAAGCGTCGATTGGAAGGTTTCCTCAGTCAAAGCCATGTCCTACCCGACCGGAACGGTCCGGCCATCGAGCTGTCGTCGGAGCGGAAGCCCTGATCCTAAGCGCGACCCGGGTCAAACGGACCAGCCCGAACAAGCCCTTGACACCTGGTACGACATCTGGCATAGTTCGGTCGATCGACCGAATATTGGAGTGAGCCGATGACTGTGGAACCGAAGACCAGGGCCACCATTCTCGAAGCCGCCAAACAGGCTCTCCTCGACATGGGCTACGCCGGGCTGTCCACCAGGAGGATCGCCGAGGCGGCTGGGGTCACCCTCAGCCAGATCCACTATCACTTCGGCTCCAAGCACGGTCTGGTCCTGGAGGTTCTCGAGAATGAGAATCAGCGACTCCTGGAGAGGCAGAAGTCGATGTTCGCCTCCGAGATGCCCTTTTGGAAGCAATGGGAGCAGGCCTGCGACTTTCTCGAGGACGATCTGGCGTCCGGCTACGTACGAGTCCTCCAGGAGTTGACGGCCGCCGGATGGTCCGACCCCGAGATCGCGGCAGCGGTCCGAGAGATGCTCTCCAAGTGGTTCGGTGTCCTTGCCGAGGTCGCCAACAAGGCATCCCACAGGATCGGTGGCCTGGGACCCTTCACCCCGGCCGAGGCAGGAGTGATAGCCGGTGTCCCATTCCTCGGCGTCGAGGCGATGATCCTTCTCGGTTTCGAGGAAGACGATCTGCCCCTGCGGTCGGCGTTGCGCAAGTTCGGTGACGTCCTTCGCTCCATGGAGGAAGGGTCGTGAGAGCGGCTGAGCCGGATCTCGCTGGCCATGTCGTCCGGGACGGGCTCAGAATCGGCTACGAGGTGTTCGGTCAGGGCGAGCCGACCATCCTCCTCCTCCCCACCTGGACCATCGTCCACTCTCGCCAATGGAAGTTCCAGGTCCCCTATCTGGCCCGGCACTTCCGGGTGGTTGCATTCGACGGCCCTGGCAACGGACTGTCCGACCGGGTCACCGACCCGGCCAGGTACACCGCAGACTCGTACGCTGCAGACGCGGTAGCGGTCCTCGATGCCTGCGGTGTCCAGCGAGCTGTGGTGGTCGGGCTCTCCCTCGGTGCGCGCTACGGGGTGAGGCTGGCGACCCTCCACCCCGAACGGGTGATGGCCCTGGTGGCGATCGGCCCGTCCATCCCGCTGGTGCCCCCGCATCCGGAGCGGTCGGCAATTGTGGAAGACCTGTTCCAACCCGCCCCGGCAGGCCCCGTGGGCTGGGAAAAGTACAACGTCGACTACTGGTATCGCGACTATGCGGACTTTGTCGAGTTCTTCTTCTCCCAGGTGTTCAACGAGCCGCACTCCACCAAGCCCCGGGAGGACACTCTGGGCTGGGGACTCGAAGCGGGACCGGAGATCCTCGAAGCCGAGGCCAGGGCGAAGTCGCTCGAGGTCCAAATGACCCCGGAGGAGTGGCTGGCGGGGGTCTCCTGTCCCACCCTTGTCATCCAAGGGACCCGGGATCGAATCCAGCCACACGCGGCCGGAGAGGAGCTGGCCCGTCTCAGCGGAGGCACCCTCGCCTCACTGGAGGGGTCAGGCCATCTCCCCAATGTCAGGGACCCGGTCAAGGTGAACCTGCTGATCAGGGACTTTGTCGAGAGGATCCGCCCATGAGGGCCCGACGCCCCGATCGGGAGGGAGTCGTCGACCGCGACGGGGTGAACATCCACGAGCTCTACGGGGAGGGCGAGACCACCCTGCTACTCATCGCGCCGTCTCCGATAGCCCACTGGCGCATCTGGAAGGCCCAGATCCTCGAAGTCAATCTCTCGATGCGCCGGTTCGTCGACTAGATCAAAGGAGTGCCGATGCCCCATCTCTCTTGGCCCCGCGGGATGAACCGCCGCAAGAGGGCCCTGTTTCTGTCGTCCCCCAT
>CAYVTP010000055.1:0-12277 GCA_964454615.1 uncultured Acidimicrobiaceae bacterium
TGGTGGCGCTGGTCGCCGCCGGCTGCATCGCAAACTCCTCGGTGGACACCACGACCACCCCCCCGACCACGGCGCCTCCCACCTCGACCACCACCGAGCCTGAGAGATGCCCCGATGTGTTCTGCCTCTTTTATCGGGTGAGGCCGGGCTCGGTCTGGTCAGACGGTCGCCCTGTCACTGCTCAGGACTTCGCCCACACCCTCGCTCTGTTCACCGACCCGATGGGGCCGCCGACCGGGAACCCCGGATACGACCTGGTGACCGAGTTTGAGGTCATCGACGATCAGACCTTGATGGTGGTCATGTCCGAGGTGTTCGCCCCGTGGCGCACCCTGTTCGGAGCGGTGTTCCCGGCGCATTGGGAGTTCGACCGTTCGATCCCCGGTCCGAGCAGCGGCCCATTCGTATTCAGCCACTGGGTCGACGGGGAACCGGTGGTGTTGGCCCGCAACCCCCATTACTCGGGACCCCAGGGTGGCGGTGACGTGGAATTCCTCTCCTTCGTCACCGCCGACGGTGCCCGGGACGTGATCGCCGGGTTGAGGCGAGGCAACTATCACCTGGGGGCGCCGACACCCCGAGACTGGGTGATTGAGGACCTGCTTGCCTCCGATGGAGTGATCACGGTCATTGCTCCCGGCCCATTCTGGGAGCACATAACCTTCAACCACAGCGACCCTCTCCTCGGGCGGCCCTACATTCGCCAGGCCCTTGCCGCCGCCCTCGACCGCGAGGCGATTCTCGATGCCACGGTGCGGAGGCTCGACAGAGATGCGGTGGCCCTGGGCAACACCCTCTGGATGCCCTCGTCGCCGTGGTATCGGGACCACTTCGTCCGGGGGCACGATCCGGAGGAGTCGGTCGCCATCCTCGAGCAGAATGGTTGTGGCCGGGGTGACGATGGTGTCTTCGTCTGCGAGGGGCGCCGGATGTCCTTCGTCTGGGCGACCACCGTGGGCGACGAGCTCCGGGGCGCACAGATCGAGGCGGCGTCCGCGATGCTGGCCGGGGTCGGAATCGAGATCCTCCCGTGGAAGTTGTCCCCGGCCGACCTCTTCTCCAGCCCTGTCTTCTTCGGCGATTCGACCGTGTGGCAGCTGATGAGCTTCGCCTGGAGGGCCGACGCCGACCCGTTCCTCGCCAAGAGCCTCTACCAGTGCGTGGGCGATGGGCCCCACGGCATGGGGCTTCTCAACGCAGCCCGCTACTGCAACCCGGAGGTGGACGATCTCGTCTCCCTGAGCCGATCCATGCTCGGACCGCCGGCCAGGGCTTCGGCCCTCAATGAGGCGGACAGTTTGTTCCTCGGCGAGGTCGCCATGATTCCCCTCTACCAGCGCCCGGCAGTGCTGGCTTGGTCGGACGAGTTGACCGGGCCGGAAGTCAACGCCTGGTCGACCGACCTGTGGAACGTGGGTGCCTGGACCGGGGTCAGAGAGGTGGCCATAGCCGTAGACCAGGAGCCCGTGGCCCTGATCTCCCTGGTCCCCGACGGAGCTGCGGGGATGATCACCAGGGCCCTCTACCTTGGGGCCTACCTCGTCTATCCGGACGGGACCTACTCTCCGGCGTTGGTCGAGGAGGTCGAGGTCGTGGTCCGCGGCTCCGAGGAATGAGCGGTCCACTGGCAGGGATCCGGGTGGTGGAGCTCGCCGGGCTCGGCCCGGCGCCGTTCTGCGGGATGGTTCTTTCCGACATGGGAGCGGAGGTGGTGAAGGTGGGCCGGGCCGACGCCAAACCGCAGCCGGTTGGCGGGTCGGGCAGCCACGATGTCCTCAACCGGGGGAAGAAGGCCATCGAGATAGACCTGAAGCAGCCCGACGGGGTGGACATCGTCCTAAGAATGGTTGCCCGCTCAGATGCTCTGATCGAAGGCTTCCGGCCCGGAGTCACCGAGCGTCTCGGGCTGGGACCGGATCGGTGCCTGGAGCGCAACCCGGCACTGGTGTACGGCCGGATGACAGGCTGGGGTCAGGAGGGGCCTCTCTCCGGGGACCCCGGGCATGACATCGACTACATCGCAGTCTCCGGCGTGTTGGGGGCCATCGGCCCGAAGGAAGACCCCGTGGTCCCTCTCAACCTGGTGGGTGATTTCGGCGGAGGCGGGATGCTGCTGGCCCTCGGGATCGTCGCCGGCATTCTCAACGCACGCGTCTCGGGAGAGGGACAGGTGGTGGACGCGGCCATGATCGACGGATCTGCCATGCTCATGGCCCAGGTCTACGGATTCCTCGGGGAGGGTTGGTGGTCTCCCTCACGCGAGAGCAATCTCCTGGACGGCTCGGCACCCTTCTACACCACCTATCGCACGTCAGACGGAGGACACATGGCGGTGGGCGCCCTCGAGCCCCAATTCTTCGAGGAGCTGCTCGACGTCCTCGGCCTCGATGCCACCCAGGTACCCGGCCAACAGGACCGTGATCGATGGCCTGAGATGAGGGCCGCCCTGGCCGCCGTTTTCGCCACCAGGACGCGTGACGAGTGGTCTGAGGTCTTTGCTGGCACCGATGCCTGTGTTGCGCCGGTGCTCGACCTCGTCGAGGCCGCTTCTCACCGACACAACGCCGCCAGGTCGACCTTCATCGAGGTCGGTGGTGTCATACAGCCGGCGCCCGCCCCCAGGTTTTCCAGGACACCTGCAACGGCCGGATCCCCCCCGGCTCCGGGAGCCCACACAGATGCCATTCTCGCCTCCCTCGGTTACACCGCCCCTGAGATCAGTATGCTCAGGGGTGCCGGAACAGTCGTCTGAGGAGGAGCCGTGACAGAGGCCGCAGTGCTTGCAGAGCGAGCCGAGATCGATGCGATAGCAGAGGGCAAGACCCTGGTCGACTTGCTGGATCGCAACGCCGACAAATACCCGGACCGGGACGCCATCCACTGGAAGAACGGTGACTGGGAGGCTCTCACCTGGTCTCGATATCGGTCCGAGGTCCACGATGCAGCCGCCGGGCTACAGGCGCTCGGAGTGGGTCCGGGGCAGTTCGTGGCGATCATGGCCGGAAACCGGCCGGAGCATGTCATAGCCGATTACGCAGTGGTCCACGCCGGGGCGACGCCGGTGACCATCTACTCGACACTAACCGCACCACAGGTTCAGTACATCGCCGACAACTGCAATGCAACGGTGGCAATCCTTGAGAACCTCGAGTTCATGAAGAGGTGGGAGGAGATAAGAGCGGAGTTGCCAAGCCTGCGCCATGTGGTGCTGATGTCAGGGGCCGAGAACTACGACACGCTGGACTGGGTCCACAGTTGGGACGACATGATCGCCAAGGGCCGGGATCGCCTCCAGGCCGACCCCGACTCCGTGACCCGGGCCGCGTCTGCGGTGTCCCCCGACTCGCTGGCCACGCTGATCTATACGTCGGGCACGACCGGGAGCCCGAAGGGTGTGATGATCACCCATGCCAACGTCGTCTGGACGCTCGAGTCGCTCCGCAGGGCCGCCGATGTGCAGATGGGCCCGCGCATGGTCTCCTACCTGCCCCTGGCCCACATAGCGGAGAGGCTGGCGACCCATTACATGGGCACCTACCTGGCAGGCGAGGTCTGGTACTGCTCCAACATGGCCGGGGTGCTGGAGTACATCCAGGAGGCCCGCCCGACCCTGTTCGTGGGGGTGCCCCGGGTCTACGAGAAGTTCCACTCCCGCCTCCAGGGACGGTTTGCCGAAGCCGAGGGCGTCAAGAAGATCCTGCTCAATGCGGCGTTGTCGGCCAACCTCAAGCGAGTGGAGGCCGAGGCCGAAGGCAAGAAGGGCCCTGCCCTCGCCGGTCTCCTCGACAAGATCGTCCTCTCCAAGGTGCGTGACGGGCTCGGCCTCGACCAGGTCCAGATCGCCATAACCGCAGCGGCTCCGATCAGCCCGGAGCTGGTCAAGTTCTTCCTCGCCATCGGGGTTCCCCTGTACGAGCTCTACGGGATGTCCGAGACCACCGGCCCGGCGACCACCAATGTCCGGGAGGCCTACAAGATCGGCTCGGTCGGGCGGCCCATACCCGGGGTCGAGGTCAAGACCCTGGAAGACGGCGAGCTGCTCATGCGGGGAGGGGTCATCACCGGCGGCTACTACAAGCTCGATGACGCCACCCGGGAAACCTTCGACGACGATGGCTGGCTGCACTCCGGAGACCTCGCCCGGATCGACGAGGACGGGTTCGTCTGGATCGTCGGCCGGAAGAAGGAGATCATCATCACCGCAGCGGGCAAGAACATCGCGCCGGCCTACCTGGAGACAACCCTGGGCAACCATCCCCTGATCTCCAAGGCGGCGATGATCGGGGACGGTCGGAAGTTCCTCACCATGATCGTGGCCCTCGACGCGGAAGAAGCGCCGCTCTGGGCCGAGTCCAAGGGGATCGAGTTCACCGACCTGGCAAGCTTCTCGAAGCTCCCGGAGGTCAGGGCCGAGATCGATCGTGCGGTGGCCGAGGCCAATGCCACGGTGAGCAGCGTGGAGCAGGTCAAGAAGTGGGTCGTGGTCCCCGACGAGTGGACTCCTGACACCGGCGAGGTCACACCCTCGCTCAAACTGAAGCGCCGTGTCGTCCTGGAGAAGTACGCCGACCAGATCGACGAGCTGTACGCCGGTGTATGAGTGACCCGATAGCCTTCGACGGCCGGGTGGCCGTCGTCACCGGGGCCGGGGGAGGCTTGGGCAGGACCTACGCTCTCGAGCTTGGCCGACGTGGCGCCCGTGTGGTCGTAAACGACCTGGGTGGTGCGGTCGACGGGACCGGGTCCTCCTCGTCGGCCGCGGATGCCGTGGTCGACGAGATCGTCGCCGCGGGGGGGGAGGCCGTCGCCAACTACGACTCGGTGTCGACCCGGGAGGGCGGCGCGGCAATCGTCCGGACGGCAGTGGATGCTTTCGGGACGGTCGATATCGTGGTCAGCAATGCCGGGATCCTCCGGGATCGTTCCTACGCCAACATGACCCCCGAGGAGATCAGGGCAGTCCTGGAAGTCCACCTCGAGGGTGGGTTCAACGTCTCCCAGCCCGCTTTTCAGGTCATGAAGGAGAAGGGCTATGGCCGGTTCGTGTTCGCCACCTCGGGGTCCGGGCTGTTCGGCAACTTCGGCCAGGCCAACTATGCCGCCGCCAAGATGGGGCTGGTCGGCCTGAGCAACGTGATCGCCATCGAGGGCGCCAAGTACGGGATCAAGTCGAACGCGGTAGCCCCGATTGCCCGTACCAGGATGACCGAGGAGCTGTTGGGCCCCCTGGCCGACGCCGTCGCCCCGGAGCTGGTGACACCCCTGGTGGTATATCTGTGCTCCGAGGCGAACGCCCACACCCATGAGATCTTCACCGTGGGTGGGGGTCGGTACGCCCGTGTGTTCGTAGCCACCAACACAGGTTGGTTCTCCGGCCGCGACGAGGCCCCCGAGGTGGAGGACGTCGCCGCCCACATGGACGAGATCCGTGACATCAGCGAGCCCATCGTCCCCGGGTCGAGTACCGAGGAGATCATGATGCTCGGCCAGATGCTCCTCGGCTGATGCCCCTCGACATCGAGAAGGCGCTGCAGGCGGAGATCCCGGGGGTCGGTTTCTCATGGACCGAGAAGGACATCATCCTGTACAACCTGGCGATCGGAGCGGGCGTGCCGCCCACGGACGAACGGGAGCTCGGCTATGTATACGAAGGGGAGTTGAAGGCGATCCCCACCTTCGGGACCATCCCGCCGTTCTCGATGATGATGGGCCTGCCCGGGGCCGACGGTCTCGACATCAACCTCACCCAGATACTCCACGGCGAGCACCAGCTTCGGGTGCATCGACGGATCCCGACGTCCGCCACCGTGAGCCAGACGGGGCGTGTCGTAGACGTCTTCGACAAGGGTAAGGGTGCCCTGGTCGTTGTCGAGGTGGTGTCGGCCCTGGAGTCGACAGGTGAGCCCCTGTTCACCAACCTCGCCGGCGTCTACGTTCGCGGCGAGGGCGGCTTCGGAGGTGACAGCGGCCCTGCGGCGCGTAACCAGCCACCCGACTCCGTTCCGGACCTGGTGGTCGAGTCACCAACGATGCCCCAGCAGGCCCTGCTCTACCGGCAGGCGTCAGGGGATAGAAACCCCCTCCATGCCGATCCGGGTTTTGCCGCGTTCGCCGGATACGAACGGCCGATCCTCCACGGGCTGTGCACCTACGGGATGGTGGGCAAGGCCGTGGTCGACTCGGTACTCGAGGGCGACACCGATCGGTTCGAAGGGTTCTCCGCCCGCTTCTCTGGGCACGTCTTCCCAGGGGAAACGCTGGTCACATCCATCTGGGCTACCGACGAAGGTTGGGTGGTGTCGGCGTCGACCGCTGAGCGGGGCCGTCCCGTCCTGTCCAACGCGCTCGTCTTCGCCGCTTAGGCCCGGATCTCGACAGGTGTTCCGGCGGGCACCAGGCCGGCTAGTCGGGTGATCATGTCGTTGGGGAGCCGCACACAACCCAGCGAGGCGGCCTGCCCGATGCTCTCGGGGCGGTTGGTCCCGTGTATGCCGATGATGCCGTCACCGCCGTTGAACTCGGTGATTGTGTCGGACCGGCCGGACAGCGCCAGGGCATGGGGACCGAACGGCCCGCCCGGCCTGGCGACCTGAATGTTGTCCGTCACGAAGAACAAGCCCGTGGGGGTCGGATTCCGGCTGGTCCCGATGGCCACCGTGGTGCGTAGGACCTCGACCCCATCCTGGTAGTAGACGAGCTCCCTGAGGGTCAGATCGACGATGATCCTGCCTCCCGTCACATACAGGTGGACATCTTCGGTCCTCACCCACCCTGTGCTGCCATTGGGCCTCATCGGCAGCATCACCTCGACCCATCCGCCGACTGGAGTGCCGGTGGCGGCAAGGACGGTCGAGTTGCCTATCACCGAGACCCAGCTTTGAGTCATGAACGGCTCGGTGGCCCCCGGCTCCCGGTAGACCGGTATGTCGCTGGTGATCAGTGCCACCAGGGTGCTGGTCTCATCGAGGATGCCGTCGAAGCCGTAGCCGGCGACCGGCGGTGGCCCTGGGTCGGCGGGTTCCGTTGGCGGTGTCGCCACGGCACTGGTGGTGGTCGAGGGAGGTGCTATCAGGAGCACCACTTCGGCATCGGGCACCGCCGGGGCGCACGCCACCAGCACCACCGTGAGAAGGGCCGCTGCAGGTCGCCGGTTGCGCATTTCCGTAGGGTATATCGGCCTGGTCTGGGTAGGCGTTGAGCCTCCTGTCGCATTCTTACTGGCGGGGAAACACGATTACCCTGATCTGTCCCCCATTTGTGTGAGGTCAGGGAAATCAGGATGTTCGAACTACCGAAGGCGCGCTCAGTCCAGGTCAACCCGAGCTTCGAGGTCCTCCGGGAGTTGGCCCTTGCCGACACCGAGAGAGTCGTGGAGACGGAGTTCGGAAACCTGAACTTCCGGGCGGAGGTGACGGCCCGTCTCAAGAACTCGACCTTCTTCGTCACCGACCACGAGAACCATCAGAACCGGATCTCCCGTGCCGAGGCTGAGGAGTGGGCAAGGCGCCAGGACGATTACATCGCTGACGCGGACATGCTCTTGGTGGAGGGTTACATCGGGCCCGACCCCGACTTTCGCACCGGTTGCCGCCTGTACATCGAGGCTTCCCAGCCGAACATCGCCGCCATGCAGACCCAGCTCTACTTCCCAGCCGACGAGAGCTGGTCCCCGGAGTTCACCGTCATCTACACACCCGGCATGCCTGCCCCCGGCATGCCCGATGATCGGCTGATCACCGTGGACCTCGACAACTGGGTGACCCGCGTGTTCGGCTCTGACTACTTCGGAGAGTCGAAGATGGGGGGTCTGCGGATGTGGAACAAGCTGGTTTACGACCGTGGTGGGCTGGCCCTCCACGCCGGGTTGAAGACTTTCCCGGCCGAGTCGACCAGGAGTGGTGAAGAGGAGTCGATGCTCATCATCGGGTTGTCAGGTACCGGGAAGACCACAACCACCTTCCGCCAGCAGCTCGGCTCCCTGCCGGTCCAGGATGACTTCGTCGCTCTCCTGCCCCACGGGGAGGTCCACACCACCGAGGCCGGTTGCTTCGCCAAGACCTGGGGCCTCGACCCGGAAGAGGAGCCGACCATCTACGGCGGTACGACCCGTCCCGACGCATGGCTGGAGAACATCTCCGTGTCGCCCGACGGGAAGGTGGACTTCTTCGACACCTCTTACACGGCAAACGGCCGATGCACTTTCCCCATGGCCAATATACGGCACCGTGACCCCCGCGATGCCCCCAGGGCCCGGTACCTGCTCATCCTCAACAGGTCCGACCATGTGATCCCTGCCGTGGCACGACTGGATCAAGCCCAGGTCGCGGCGTACTTCATGCTGGGTGAGACGAAAGGCACTTCGGCGGGCGGCGCCGCAGAGGCCGGGAAGAGTCTTCGCGTCCCCGGCACCAACCCCTTCTTCTTCGACGATGACGCCCTCCAGGGGAACCGTCTCGTCGAGCTGCTCGACACCATGCCCGACCTGGAGGCCTATGTGCTGAACACCGGCAGGATCGGTGGGGACGGCGACGGCTCCATGAAGATCCGGATATCGGACTCCTCGGCCATCGTCCAAGGCATCGTCGAGGGAACCATCGAGTGGCGTTCCGACCCGGACTTCGGCTACGACATTGCGCGGCATGTCCCCGGAGTCTCCGACCCGGCGTTGCTCGACCCCAGGTCGTTCTACGAGAGCCAGGGCCGTGAGGACGAGTACGAGGCTGTCGTAGCGCGCCTCAAGAAAGAACGCGCCGAATACCTGGCTGTCTACCCGGCTCTCAACCCTGTGGTCACAGACGGGCTCGGCGGTTAGGCCATCTCGGTAGGGCAGACCGCCAACAAGACCCCGCTCCGTACCCTGATCGAGGCCACCGGCGACACGAAGCGGTTGGAGATCCCTCGCGTGGACCCGACTGAGAGGAGATCTCCGGTAAGTGGCCATTGCAGTCCGGTGGTTGTAACTCCCACCGCATCGCCTTCGATGGCGAGGAGGCTGATGGTGGCGCCGATGTCTCCGTGGATCTGACGTCTGCCCCGAATCACATGGGCCCGGGCGCGGTGACTGATCCAATCCAGCTCCTCGATCGCGGCGTATTTCTCGGAGCAGAGGAGGCCGGCGGTCGCCAGCTCGTGATCCTGGCGGCCACCCGCAGCCCCGACCACCACAACCCTCGAGGGTGACGAGAGCAAGGCGTGGTCGAGAGCCAGCTCCAGGTCGGTGGCGTCCTTGTCGGTGGGGTGCCTTTCCACCTGGATGTGACGGGGGAGCGGTCCCACCGAGTCGAGGTCCCCGACCACTGTGTCGATGGCGATCCCCATCCGTGTCGCCATCTCGTATCCCCCATCGGCGGCGAGCCAGAGGTCGGCCTGAGGCAGTTCCCCGGCTACCCCGGGCCCCGGGGCCTCTCCTCCTGCGAATATGACGATCGAGCTCACGGTCTGAAATGACAAAATCGTCTTACGCGCGATCCGGCGGGTAAGAGGTAACCCTCAAGTAGAGGTTGAACTCCTGCTGTGGGGGCTGGTGTTGGCTTTCGGGCATAGATACCGGTCATCGGGGGTTACCATGGTCGCAGATGATCGACGCCAAAGTACTCAGCATTGCACCCGACGCACTCGACATGATCGTCCAGCTTCGCGACAACGAACCGGGCGAGGATGAGTTCGCATTGTCCATCGAGGTGACAGGGGTGACCGGTCTCCAGTTCTCCTACGAACTGGCCTTCGTCCCTCTGGTCGACAAGCCCGACGACTGGATGGTCGAGCGCCACGGGGAGCTGGCCGTGATCTTCCCCGCCTCGAACGTCGAGAAGCTGGACGGTGCCTCGCTGGAGCTCACCGACAGCGGGCTCGCCATGAACAACCCGAACACACCGCGGTCTCCCGTTATCCCGGGGGCCACCGGCGAGCTGACCGGCCCTCTGGCAGAACAGGTGCAGCAGGTCCTGGAAGAGCAGATCAACCCGTTCATCGCCTCCCACGGAGGTGGTGCCGAGCTAATCGGTGTCGACGGCACCGTCGCCTACCTTCGGCTCCATGGGGGCTGTCAGGGGTGTGGCATGGCCCAGGTCACCCTTCGCCAGGGCATCGAGAGGGCGCTGCTCGACTCCGTCGAGGAACTGACCGCGGTGGTCGACGTGACCGACCACGAGTCCGGTGAGAACCCCTACTACGCCGGGGCGGGGCACGGGGGCCACGCCGGCCACAGCCACTGAACCGAACCCGTCCTGTGGCTCGGCGCACACGGTCGGACCTCGAGAGGTTTCGCGGCGCCACCGTCCCCGACCTGATCGGCCACGGAACGCGCCTCCTCATCGTGGGGATCAACCCTGGTCTGTGGACAGCTGCCACCGGAACGCACTTCTGTCATCCCAGCAACCGGTTCTATCCGGCCCTTCGTGAGGCGGGGTTGGTCCAGTGGGAGATGGATGCTTCGACCGGCCTGAGCGAGGAACAGAGGGCGGACCTGGTGGCTCGGGGTATCGGCATCACCAACCTGGTGGCCAGGGCCACCGCGCGCGCCGACGAGCTGGACCCCGCCGAGATGAAGGCAGGCGCGGTTCGTCTCGAGAGGGTGGCCGCCGAAATATCCCCGTCGGTGGTGGCCATCGCAGGTGTCACTGCCTACCGAACCGCCTTCGGCAGGCCCGCGGCAACTCTCGGCGAACAGCGCGAGGGGATCGCCGACGCCAGCCTGTGGATCATCCCCAACCCGAGTGGCCTCAACGCTCACGTGACCGGATCGGGAATGGCGAGTTGGCTGCGCCGGGTGGCCGACGTAGCGCAATTGGGGTGACACGCCGGTATAGGATCCCCGGTTGTGACAGATGGCACAGCCGCCGCCGAGACCGCGCCGAGGACCGTGACCCGGATCGGTGTCTCACTGATAGCAACCTCCGCACTGGGCTCTCTCCTGGGAATCGTCATAGCCCAGTTCTTGGACAACCTTGGTGTGGGACTGCTCGCAGAAATCCTCGGCGGAAGCGCGGTGATCTACAACAACCAGGTCGTGTTCAGCGGGGCCTCGGACCTCGCCTGGGTCGGGGGGTTCGCCCTCTGTCTCCTGGTCGGCTTCGGCTGTCTGATCGCATACCCGAACGTGAGGGACCGCGGGGCCGGACGGCTGGTGTTCCTTTGGGTCTTGCTCCACATCCTGCGGCAGGCGCTCACGCAGGCGATAGTCCTCCCCTTCGACGATGGAAGCCGGCTGGCCCGGGCCTATACCACCTTTGATGCCCCGGGCGGCCTGGACATGGTGATCGCCGCCGGAGGCGCCATCGGCCTCCTCCTTGTTGCCCTATCCGCGGCGGCTGCCTTCCTCGCCTTCACTCCCCACCGTCGGCTGGTCTCCAACGGTCGCCGCCGCCTCAACCTCGCCCTGTGGCTGGTGTTGATCCCGGTCGTGGTGTCCGCCTTCGCGTCGATTGCCTACTTCTGGCCGGACACCGAGAGCATGGTGATACGCACCGTCCCTCTGATCCCGGTGATGTTCCTGGCAACCCTGGCGGCGGCCCCCGGAACGACCACCGTCCGGGGCCCGGAAGATGAGCGGGTCACGCCATTCCCCCTCGGCCTGATCGTGTTCATGGGCGTCTTGTTAGTGGTCCATCTCTGGATACTCCAGGGTGGATTCCATGTCGACCCCAGGTCGTGGGGTAGCTGAGGCCCGGTCAGTGGGCAGTGGCCGGGTCCACTGCATCGGGGTCGATGTCGTGGCGCCGAAGGGCGTCCTTCACGGCAGATGCGGGAACCCGCCCCCCTCGCTCCAGAGTGGCGAGCGCGGCGGCCGTTACGTGCCCGGCATCCGTCTCGAAGAACCTGCGAAGGGCGCTGCGTGAGTCGGATCGACCGAAGCCGTCGGTTCCCAGGGTCACCAGGCCGTTGGGCACCCACCGGGCGATCTGGTCGGGCACCAGCTTCATGTAGTCGGTGACGGCCAGGGTGGGCCCGGATGCCGGCCCGAGCAGGCGGGTCACCAACGGTGTCCTCGGCTCTTCGTCAGGGTGCAGGCGGTTCCACCTGTCGGCGCCCAGGGCGTCCTCCCGCAGTCTCTTGTAGGAGGTGGCCGACCACAATTCGGCACCGACTCCGTGATGCTCGGCAAGCTCGGCGGCGGCCTGGCGGGCGGCTGAGTGGGCCGTGCCGGAGAAGAGGATCTTGATGTCCGTTTCCAATCCGTCCGGTGCCGAAGCCCACAGGTAGAGGCCGTCGAGGATTCCCCGATCGACACCTTCCGGCTTCTCGGGCTGCGGGTAGTTCTCGTTGTACAGGGTCAGGT
>CAYVTP010000056.1:0-12122 GCA_964454615.1 uncultured Acidimicrobiaceae bacterium
CTCGACACGCGGACCGGATGTCCTTCGGCCACCCGCCGGGCGACTTCGGCGGTGCCGTCGGTCGACCCGTTCTCCACGACGATGATCTCGGCGTCGGTGCCCACCTCGGCGACCGCCCGGATCAACCCGGGGAGCCCGATCGGGATGAACTCGGCCTCGTTGTACACGGGCACGACGACTGAGACGGTGTGAGGCATCGGTCGGGGATCGTAGGCGTCCAGCGGTGGTACCCAGTACCCAGTACCCAGTACCCAGTACCCAGTACCCAGTACAAGCGAGCGTCAGCGAGCGGGGTACGGGGTACGGTTCAAGGGGTCATACACTCCGCACCTCCCAATGAACCCCGACCCCGTCTTCAAGGCGTACGACGTACGCGGCCGGACCGACACCGGCGAACTCGACCAGGCCCTGTACAAGGCGATCGGGTCGGCAATGGTCGAAGTGATGGGTTTCGACGAGATTGCGGTCGGAAGGGACTGTCGGCCCACGTCGCCGGGCTTCGCCAGGGCTTTCGGTGACGGGGTGGTCGATGCCGGTGGTTCGGTTGTCGACCTGGGGGAGGTGCCGACCGACGCGGTCTACTACTACTCGGGGGCCAACCGTGTCGCTGGCGCGGTGGTCACCGCCTCCCACAACCCCCCCGAGTACAACGGGCTCAAGCTGTGCCGTCCCGGTGCCCTGCCCATAGGGGCAGGGTCGGGTCTGGATGAGATAGCGCAGGCGGTACGTGGCGGGCTGACTCTCTCAGCCCGGGAGCCTGGCGTCCGCAGTGAGGCGAACATCCTCGGTGAGTTTGTCGACCACCTGTTCAGGATCGTCGGGTCCGACTCGATCGGCCCCCTGGCAGTCGCCGCCGACGGCGGAAACGGCATGGCGGGAACGGTGATCGGCCGGGTCTTCGACAGGATTCCTGCCGGCCTGACCGGCCTCTACCTGGAGCCGGACGGCACCTTCCCGAACCATCCCGCCGACCCCCTGGACCCGGAAAACCTGACGGACCTCCAGGAGCTCATGGCCGGAGGGGGGTACGACCTGGGAGTCGCCTTCGACGGCGACGCCGACAGGGCATTCTTCCTCGACGAGACGGGCTCGCCCCTCGATGGCAGCGCGGTCACGGCCCTGATCGCCCAACATCTGTTGGCCGACCAGCCAGGAGAGTCGATCGTCCACAACCTGATCACCTCGAAGGCCGTCCCCGAGCTGGTCCTACGGGCCGGGGGGGTGCCGATTCGGACCAGGGTCGGCCACAGCTACATAAAGGCGGTCATGGCCGACTCCGGCGCGGTGTTCGGGGGCGAGCACAGCGCCCACTTCTACTTCAGGGACAATTTCGGCGCCGACTCGGGGATGCTCGCCATGCTCCACCTGATGGCGATCATGACCGGGTCGGAGAAGCCCCTGTCCGAGCTCAGGCGCGAGGTCGAGCTGTACTCATCGTCGGGCGAGATCAACTTCCCCGTGGCAGACGTGGCCGGCGCCCTTTCCCGCGTCGAGGCCGCTGTCGAGGGGGCGGAGGTAGATCACCTCGATGGCCTCACCGTGGACTACGGGAATGAGTGGTTCAACCTTCGCCCGTCGAACACCGAGCCGCTGCTGAGGCTCAACGTCGAGGCCGCCGGGCCGGGGAGGGTGTCGGCCCTCGTCGATTATGTGACAATGCTCCTGGAAGACTCATGAGCCTGATTGACGAATTCCTTGCCTCCATCCTGGTGTGTCCCGTCGACAAGGGAGAGCTGGACGAGGATGTGGCCGAGTCCCGACTGGTGTGCCGGGCCTGCGGACGTCGCTACCCGGTCACCGAAGGCATCCCGGTGATGCTCCCGGACGACGCCGAAGGGGGCCCCGGTGACTGACATGCTCGAGCAGATCAGGGGACTCGGCGACCAGCTACGATGGGCTTTGGGGATGACCGTGCCCCATGTCGGGGTCCAGTCCGAGGTCCTCTACGCGGGAATGGGCGGATCGGGGATTGCCGGTGACTACCTCACCGCGCTGGTCGAGCCGACCAGCGCCCGGGTGCAGGTTCACAAGGGCTACGGCCCGGTTCCTTCCTGGGCGATCCGCCAGCGTCCCCTTGCCCTTGCCGTCTCCTACTCGGGGAACACCGAGGAGACACTGGATTTCGCCACCGCCGCCCACGAGCAGGGTCTGCCGGTGGCCGCGGTCACGACCGGGGGGACATTGGGCGAGCTCGCCAGGAATCGACGCTGGCCCATGGTCGAACTGCCGCCTGGTCTCCAGCCCCGGGCCGCTTTGGGCCAGGGCCTTGGCGCTGTGATTCGCCTGCTGGAGGGGGCAGGTGTGGTCCTCGATCACCGGACCTCCATGGCCGAGGCGGCGAGGCTGGTCGACGAGGCCACCGAAGATGGCAGTCCGGCGTGGGAGATGGCCAGGGGCATCGCCGACGGCCTCCGTGGGCGGATCCCGATCATCTACGGAGGAGGGTCGGTCACCGTACCCGTTGCCCAGCGGTGGAAGGCCCAGATCAACGAGAACTCGAAGATGCCCGCATGGTGGTCGCCGCTCCCCGAGCTCAACCACAACGAGCTCGCCGGGTGGGAGTCGATGCCGGAAACCACCCGGGACCTCCTCGGGGTGGTGGCCTTGCGCGACCGGAGCGACCACGATCGGATCAGGGACCGATTTGCCCACACCAGGACATTGACTGAACATGCCGTCCCATGGGTCGGCGAGGTCGAAGCATGGGGGGTCTCGGTGTTGGCCCGCCTCATGACCCTGACCGTGGTGGGTGACCTCGTGTCCTGGATGCTTGCAGACCAGGCCGGCGTCGACCCTGTGCCCGTGGCCATCATCGAAGACCTGAAGAAGCTTCTTTCGAAGGAGACAGAGTGAACTACGACATTGCCAATCCGACACTTGCCGAGCCCGGAGCCCGGCGGGTGGAGTGGGCGGGACGGCGCATGCCGGTCCTCCAGACCGTGCGCGACCGTTTCCTCGCTGAGCGGCCCCTCGAAGGCCACGTCATCGCAGCCTGTCTCCATGTGACGGCCGAGACCGCCAACCTGATGATGGCACTCCGCGACGGGGGCGCCGAGCCCCTTCTCTGTGCCTCCAACCCATTGTCCACCCAGGACGACGTCGCCGCCGCTCTCGTCGCCGAAGGCATCCCGGTGTTCGCCATTAGGGGTGAGGACTCCGACACCTATTACAAGCACATAAACCAGGTCCTCGACCATGCCCCGGCGGTGACCATGGACGACGGCGCAGACCTGGCCACGCTTCTTCACACCGACCAACGCGACCACGAGGTGATCGGTTCCACCGAGGAGACCACCACCGGGGTGATCCGGCTCAAGGCCATGTCGGCCGACGGGACACTCCGGGTGCCGGTGGTGGCGGTCAACGACTCGGCTACCAAGCACCTCTTCGATAACCGCTACGGCACCGGGCAGTCGACCCTCGACGGGATAATCCGGGCCACCAATGTCCTGCTTGCCGGCTTGAACATCGTGGTTGTCGGCTACGGCGACTGCGGCAGGGGAGTGGCCTCCCGGGCCGACGGTCTCGGCGCCAAGGTGATCGTGGTCGAAGTCGACCCGGTCCGGGCCCTCGAGGCGGCGATGGACGGCTATCGGGTGATGACCGGCATGGAGGCAGCAGGCGTCGGCGACCTCTTCGTGACGGTCACCGGGAACAAGCACGTACTGCGCGGTGAGCACTTCGATCGGATGAAGGACGGGGCCATCCTCGCCAACTCCGGCCACTTCGACATCGAGATCGACCTCGCCCTGCTCCGGTCCCGGGCGGTGTCCCGCCGCCAGATCAGGGACAACCTCGAGGAGTTCGAGCTCGAGGACGGTCGCCGCCTGCTCGTCGTGGCCGAGGGGCGTTTGGTCAACCTGGGGGCTGCCGAGGGCCACCCGGCCGATGTCATGGACATGTCCTTCTCCAACCAGGCGTTGGCCGCCGAGTACCTGATCCACAATCGTGACCGGCTCGAG
The DNA here is from genome assembly GCA_964454615.1 of uncultured Acidimicrobiaceae bacterium. Taxonomy (GTDB): domain Bacteria; phylum Actinomycetota; class Acidimicrobiia; order Spongiisociales; family ZC4RG35; genus ZC4RG35. Next base: position 3,963 of record CAYVTP010000056.1, read on the forward strand.
CCCAAGATCTACACGCTCCCCCCGGAGATCGACGACATGGTGGCCACGATCAAGCTGGGACACCTGGGTGGGGGCCTCGACGTCCTCACTTCAGAGCAGGTCGAGTATCTGAGTGGCTGGCAGGAGGGAACCGCCTAGCTCTCGGCCCTGGAGTCTGGCATGACCGGTTCGCTTGCCCTAGGTTGCATGGTGTGGTCTGTCAGGCCTGCCACGGGTTCGCCAAGGGCGTCGTCTGCTCTCGATGCGCCGCCCGCCTCCGACCCGCTCCGGAGAGGCTGCTGCCCGGCGGGATCAGGGTGGTCGCCGCCTACCAGCATGTCGGGCCCGCTCGCAGGCTGGTCCACCACTTGAAGTACTCCGGTGTGGGGGGCTACCCCGAGATGGTGGCCGAGATGGTGTGTGATCGGATCCCGCGGCTCCCACTGGTCCCGGTGCCCCGGGCTCTCTCGCGGAGGTACAAATACGGTGTCGATCCGGCCGCGGCTCTGGCGCTGGCCATGTCCCGTCGAATGGGGGTCCCTGTTCTGTCGATCCTCGCCGGGCCCATCCACTCGGGACGCCGGGCCGGTGGCGACCACTCCCGCCCGGTGAGGCCCTTCCGGCGAACCGCCTCGGAGGCCGGGCCTGTCATCATCGTCGACGACGTGGTCACCACCGGGAGGACGGCCCTGGCCGCGGTCCACTCTGTGGGGCGAGACCTGGTGGCCCTTGTCGCCGCGGCGAACGTGGCCCCAGCCGTGTCTAGTCTGTTGACCCCGGATCTCTGACCGGGGACCTATGGCCTCAGTACTCATAGTCGACGACGCCGAGCTGTTCCGGGAGGGACTACGCGCCGCCTTCCTCCAGGAGGGCTTCGACGTGGTGGGCCTGGCAGCGGAGGCGATGACCGGCATCGACCTGGTGAGGGAGCACGAGCCCGATCTGGTCATGCTCGACCTGCTGATGCCCGGGATGTCCGGCCTGGAGATCGTAGGCACGATCATCAGGGTCAGCCCGAAGAGCCGCGTCGTCCTGCTCACATCCAGTGAGTCCTCCGACGATCTCCTCGCCGCAGTCAAAGCAGGTGCCTCGGGCTACATGACCAAGGACACCCCCCTCCCCAGGTTGGTGGCAGCCATGAACGACGTGCTGGCGGGCGGGGCGGCGGTGTCGCCGGCGATGGGAGGCAAGCTGTTCACCGCCCTCCGTTCCCTCCTCCGTCACAACGGGGTGAAATTGGAGAGGACACCCGAGCTCACCGGCCGCGAGCTCGAGATACTGACGCTGGTCGGTGAGGGCATGACCTCGAGGGAGATAGCAGAGCGGCTCTACATCTCGGAGAACACGGTGCGAAACCACGTTCGGAACATCCTGGACAAGCTCGGTCTGAGCTCCCGGTTCGAGGCGGTGCAATGGGCCTACAGGGAGGGACTGCTCCAGAATCGTTGAGGCGGCCACGGTCAGGGTCAACTCCTGCAGCCCGGTAGAATCAGGGTTCCGATGCCAATCCTGCAAAAAGTCCTTCGCGTCGGCGAAGGCAGGACCCTCAAGCAGTTCGAGGGCATAGTCAAAGCGGTCAACGAGGTCGAGCCTCGCTTCGAGGCCATGTCCGATGCCGAGATCGCCGCGCTCACCCCCGAGTTCCGGGAGAGGCTGGCAAACGGCGCCACGGTCGAAGACATCCAGGTCGAGGCTTTTGCTGCGGTGCGCGAGGCCGCCAAGAGGACCCTCGGCCAGCGCCACTACGACGTACAGGTGATCGGCGCCTCCGCCCTCCACAAGGGCATGGTGGCCGAGATGAAGACCGGTGAGGGCAAGACCCTGGTCTCGACCATGCCCGCCTACCTCAACGCCCTGCCGGGACACGGCGTCCACATGGTGACCGTCAACGACTACCTGGCGAGTCGTGATGCCGAGTGGATGGGCGCGATCTACCGCTTCCTGGGGCTCAGCGTCGGGCTCATCCAGAACAACATGCCCACCGAGCACCGGCACCACGCCTACGCGGCAGACGTCACCTACGGGACCAACAACGAGTTCGGCTTCGACTACCTGAGAGACAACATGGCCATGTCCGCCGCCGATCGAGTGCAGAAGGGCCATCCCTACGCCATCGTCGACGAGGTCGACTCGATCCTCATCGACGAGGCTAGGACACCGCTGATCATCTCCGGCCAGGTGGCCGACACGGCCCGCTGGTACCGGGACTTCGCCAAGATCGCACGGAGGCTCCAGGCCGACGTCCACTATCAGGTCGACGAGAAGAAACGCCAGGTGATCACAACCGAGGAGGGTGTCTCCAGGGTCGAGCAGATCCTCGGGGTGGAGAACCTGTACGACCATGCGGCCGTCGACTTCGTCCACCACATGGAGACCGCCCTGAAGGCTGAGGCCCTGTACAAGAAAGACGTCGACTACCTGGTCGACCGTGGCGAGGTGAAGATCGTCGACGAGTTCACCGGCCGTGTCCTCGAAGGTCGCCGCTACTCCGACGGGCTCCATCAGGCGCTGGAGGCCAAGGAGGGCGTGGCCATCAAGCAGGAGAACCAGACCCTGGCCACGATCACCTTGCAGAACTACTTCCGGCTCTACGACAAGCTGGCCGGGATGACCGGTACCGCCCAGACCGAGGCGGCAGAGCTGGCCCAGATCTACGGGCTCGAGGTCCTCGATATCCCCACCCACCGCGATGTTGCACGGATGGACCAGGGAGACGTCGTGTTCAAGTCCGAGGCAGGGAAGTTCTCGGCAGTCGTTGCCGACGTGAAGGAGCGTTACGACCGGGGTCAGCCCATCCTGTTGGGCACGGTCTCCATCGAGAGGTCGGAGACCATCTCGAGGCTCCTCACCAAACAGGGGATCAAGCACGAGGTGCTCAACGCCAAGCACCACGAGCGGGAAGCTGAGATCATCGCCCAGGCGGGCCGGCCCGCAGCGGTCACCGTGGCCACCAACATGGCCGGCCGGGGTGTCGACATCAAGCTCGGTGGAAACCCCGAGGGCATGGCAAAGAGCGAGTTGAAGAAGAGGGGGATCTCGCCCGACGACCCGTCATACGCCGAGCTCGAGAAGAAGCTGGTCGAGGAGTTCGAGGAGCAGATCGAGCCGGACCGCCAGAAGGTGATCGAGGCCGGCGGGCTCTACGTTGTGGGCACTGAGCGCCACGAGTCCCGCCGGATCGACAACCAGTTGAGGGGACGGTCGGGACGACAGGGCGACCCCGGCGAGAGCAGGTTCTTCCTCTCGCTCGAAGACGATCTGATGAGGCGGTTCCAGGGCGAGTGGGTCTCAGGGATGATGGAGCGCCTCAAGCTCCCCGAAGACCAGCCCATCGAGGCGCGAATGGTGGACAAGTCGATCGAACGGGCCCAGCGCCAGGTCGAGTCCCAGAACTTCGAGATCAGAAAGAACGTGCTCAAGTTCGACGAGGTGATGAACACCCAGCGGGAGAGCATCTACAAGTGGCGGCGTTCGATCCTGGAGGACCTCTCCGACGAGGACCTGGTGGCCGACTGGATCGAAGATGTGGTCGCCGGCATGGTCGACTCCGAGATCAACGACGACGTGCCCCGATCCGACTGGGACTGGGAGGCGGTGCAGACCGAGCTGGCGGTCATCTACCCGACCACCGTCGAGCAGTCGAAGTTCGCCGACCGTGTGAGTCCAGACGAAGTGGTCGACTACGCCGTGGACGAGGCCCTGGCCGCATACGAGAAACGTGGTGAGGAACTGGGCCGGGACGTCCTCAAGGCAGTGGAGAAGTCGGTGATGCTCTCGGTCATCGACAACAAGTGGCGTGAGCATCTCTCCGAGATGGACTATCTGAGGGCCGGGATCGGGCTCAGGGCGATGGGACAACGCGATCCCCTGTCCGAGTACCGGCGGGAGGGCTACGAGATGTTCACCGCGATGGTCGACTCGATCAAGCGGGATGCGGTTCGGTACCTGTTCCACGTCGAAGTGGCCCAACCGGCGCGACAGCCCGAGAAGACGACCGTGGGAGCCGCTCCCGCGCTGGCGGCCGGTGGCCTTCCGGCACCCAACTCTCCGGCTACCTCGGACAAGATCGGCCGGAACGACCCCTGCCCCTGCGGGAGCGGCAAAAAGTACAAGCGGTGCCATGGATCCGTTTGAGTGTGTCCCCCCCTTTACGGGGGGACCGACGCCAACGACCGAAGGGAGGGCGTCGATGGGGGCCCGAGGCCTTCGGTCGGGGTCGTCCGTCACCTCCCTTTCCTTTCCGGGGTCCGCCCGTCCGGGTCGGGGTACGGGGTACGGGGTACGGGGTACGGGACTCACGCCATGACCACCGAACTGACCGACCCCAAGGCGGCGGTGGCCGACCTGCGAGCCCGGCTCGGAGAGGCGAGAGGCTTCCTCGACCTGGAGGGCAAGGCCGGCGAGCTCGACGAGCTGCGACAGCAGGCCTCTTCGCCGGGCCTGTGGGACGACCCCGATGAGGCCCGGCGTGTGAGTCAGCGTCTCTCCCGAATCGAAGCCCTGTTCGACAAGGTGGGAGGACTGGGGGACCAGATCGACGACGCCGAGGTCCTACTCGAGCTGGCCGAGGAGGCCGGAGACGAAGAGTCGCGTCGGGAGGCGGTCCAACAGCTGGCACAGGTCGACAGTGTCCTCAACGAGCTCGAGATGGAGTCGCTCTTCTTCGACGAGTACGACGAAGCGGATGCCATCCTCAGCGTCCATGCCGGTGCCGGCGGTGTCGACGCCCAGGACTGGGCCGAGATGCTGGCCCGCATGTACCAGCGATATCTCAGCGACAGGGGATTCTCGGTGACCACCGAGGAGGTCACCGACGGCGAGGAGGCCGGGATCAAGTCGGCGACATTCACAGTCCGGGGAGACCGCGCCTACGGCAATCTCGAGTCCGAGAAGGGAGTCCATCGCCTGGTGCGTATCAGCCCGTTCGACTCCAACGCCCGCCGCCACACCAGCTTTGCCGGGGTCGACGTGGTTCCGGACCTCGGGGAGGCGGCGGAAGTGGACATCGACGAGGACGATCTCCGGATCGACACCTACAGGTCGCAGGGCGCAGGAGGCCAGCACGTCAACACCTCCGACTCTGCGGTGAGGATCACCCACCTGCCCACCGGGATCGTCGTCCAGTGTCAGAACGAACGGTCCCAACTGCAGAACAAGAACCGGGCGATGGCCATGTTGCGGGCCAAACTGGCGGAACGGGCCCGTCTGGAGAGACAGGCTCACATCGACTCGATCCGGGGTGAGCAGGGTGAGGCCGCATGGGGTCGCCAGGTGAGGTCGTATGTGCTCCAGCCATACCAGATGGCCAAGGATCTCCGCACCGACCACGAGGTGGGCAACGTCCAGGGTGTTCTCGACGGCGACCTCCAGGGCTTCGTCGAGGCCTACCTCCGTTGGAGGAGGGCCCAGTACGAAACGCGCGGAGATTCCAGCTAGACGGAGAGGCGGCGGTACCGTTCTTCGGGCTGTGGGCGGGAATCGCACCGTCCCGAAGGTGACTCCATGATTCGACTCGACAACGTAACCAAGGTGTACGAGGGCGGCACCGTCGCCGTCCAAGACGTCACCCTCGACATCGCCAAAGGCGAGTTCGTCTTCCTCGTCGGCGCCTCAGGCTCGGGCAAGTCGACCCTGATCCGTCTCATGTTGAGGGACGAGCCGGTCACCCGGGGGACCATCTGGGTTGCCGGCAAGGACATCACCACCCTCCCCAAGTGGAAGATCCCGTACCTGCGCAGGTCCGTCGGGACGGTCTTTCAGGACTACAAGCTACTGCCCAACAAGACGGTGGCCGAGAACGTGGGCTTCGCCCTGGAAGTGCTGGGCCGGCCCAGGTCGGTGATAGGCCCGCAGGTCGAACAGGTCCTCGACCTGGTCGGTCTGGCCGACAAGAAGGATCGTTACCCCCGGCAGCTCTCCGGTGGAGAGCAGCAGCGGGTGTCGGTGGCGCGTTCGTTCGTCAACCGTCCCCCGATCATGCTCTGTGACGAGCCGACCGGGAACCTCGACCCGAAGACCTCCGTTGGGATCATGAAGCTGCTGGACCGGATCAACCGGACCGGCACCACCATCGTCATGGCCACCCACGATCACGCCATCGTCGACGCCATGAAGAGGCGTGTCGTCGCCCTCGAAGGGGGGCGGGTGACCCGCGACGAGGCCACTGGCCGCTATGAGAGTGTGAGGATCGACGCCGACACCGGCGCCATGCCGGTGCTGCCCAAGCACCTCGCACCCGGGGCATCGGCCACCCCGCCCCCTGTCGGGCCTCCACCGGAAGGGTCCGGTGAGGAAGAGTGAGCCGTGTCTTCTACCTGGTGCGGGAGGCGCTGAACAGCCTTCGCCGAAACCTTTTGATCGTGGTCGGAGCCATCCTGGCGGTCTTCATCTCCCTGACCCTCGCCTTTGGTGCCCTGGTGGTCAACGAGGTCCTGAGGGTCAACACCATCGCCTGGCAGGAGGGCGTCCACGTCATCGCCTTCCTCCACGACGCCGGGCGCGACGGGGTCCCGGCCGATGCCCACGCCAGCCTCAGGGCCCAGGTCGAGTCCTGGGAGGAGGTCAAGCCGCCTGTCCAGTATGTGAGCAAGTCGGAGGCCTGGCTCGAATACCAGGAGATCTTCGCCGGTCAGCCCGACATGCTCGAAATCGACCCAACGGTCCTGCCAGCCTCGCTGCGGATCGAGCTGATAGACATAGCCTTCCACGAGGCCACCCGGTTCAGGCTGCAGCAGCAGCCACAGGTGGTCAGGAACGTGGTGACGGCCGCCGAGCAGATCGAGCAGCTGCAGAACCTCTCCAACGTGCTCAATGTCCTCGGCCTTGGGATGGCCCTGGTGCTCGGGTTGGCGGCCGTGGTGCTGATCGCCAACACCATCCGCCTTGCCATCTACGCCCGACGTGACGAGGTCGGCATCATGAAGGCGGTCGGGGCGTCGAACTGGTTCATCCGGGTGCCGTTCCTTCTCGAGGGCCTGATCGAAGGCCTGGCCGGCGCGGCCCTGGCGGTGTTCGCGGTGTGGGTCGGATCGACCAACCTCGCCCGGGCCGGTTCCGGGTTCGCCCTCTTCCGTCTCGATGTCGGTCAGGCGTGGTTCTTCCGGTGGGGAGTCCTGTTCCTCATTTTCGGAGCGCTCGCCGGCGTGATCGGCTCCCTCCTCGGCCTGAGCCGCTACCTCCGGGATGCGGATGGCAAGGGCCAGGACGTGCCCACGGGGTTCTGAGAGGTGAGCTCGGCACAGCCCGGGCGGGTGAAAGTGGTGGCCACCAACCGCCGGGCGAGGCGCAACTACCAGGTGGTCGACACCGTCGAGGCCGGCCTCGTCCTTGTGGGCTCGGAGGTGAAGTCCTTGAGGGCCGGCCGCATGGAGCTGAAGGACTCCTACGCCTCGATCGCCAAGGGCGAGGCGTTCCTGGTGGGCGCCCACATAGCCCCCTACGACTTCGCCAGGGAGGGCGGACACGAACCGGAGCGGTCCCGGAAGCTCCTCTTGCATCGCCGCGAGATCGACCGGATCGCCGGTCAGGTGGCAGAGCGGGGCCTCACCCTGATCCCCCTCCAGGTCTACTTCAAGGATGGCAAGGCCAAGGTGGAGCTCGGCCTCGCCAAGGGCAAGACTACATATGACAAGAGGGAGAGTCTCAAGGAGCGGGAGATGGAGCGCGAGATGGAGCGGGCCCAGCGTCGTCGGAGATGATGCAGGGTTCGCCCTTCGTTACCGCCCCCTTGACCCGGCGGCCGTGATCCGGTAGCTCTGCGATCATGCCGATCTCCGAGGCAGCCCGGTCAGACCTCTACGCCGCCCTTGCGCGTACCATCGGTTCTGATGCCACGGAGACCCTGATGAGTGCCATCCCACTCCACGACCTCGACGAGGTCGCCACCAAGAGGGACCTTCAGGTGCTGCGTGCCGAGCTCTCGGCCGAGATGGCCACCCGGATCGGCGACACCCACGAACGTATTACTGACCTGCACGAACGCATCAGCGACCTCCAGAAGACGGTCTCCAACTGGATGCTCGTCCTCCTCGTCACGATTGTCGGGGCCATGGTGGGAACCCAGTTCCTCCCCTGAGCCGACGCCGCGCATCGACCGCGATCCTGACTTGGAGTAGAATGGGCGCCATCCCCATGGGGGTGAAACGGTTTCGACGTTGAGTGTTGAGGCGTTGGAAGCGAGCC
>CAYVTP010000057.1:0-11900 GCA_964454615.1 uncultured Acidimicrobiaceae bacterium
ATCGAGGCGCTCTGAGCCGCGCGAACCGCCTGCTCAACCTATTTCGTTAGCTAGCCACCATCGGGTGTTCACGAAAAAGTGGCACCTGAATAGACGGAAAGGCCGGCCTGGTGGTGCCCATTTCCACGGGGACCTGACGAACCGACGCCCCCAACTCGCGGCCCCTCGGGGAGTGGCGCCGAGCGCACCGTTGCGAAAGAGGGGAGTGAGGCAGCAGACCCAACCCTTCTGGCGCAGTCTCCGCGAGGTATCTTCCGCCATCAGGAGGTTTGAGATGGCGAAGGTGTTATGTGTCCTGTACGACGATCCCGAGGATGGCTACCCGCCCGACTACGCACGGGACGATGTCCCCCGGATCGAGACCTATCCCGACGGTCAGACCGCGCCCTCACCGTCGGCTATCGACTTCACCCCCGGCGAGCTTCTGGGCTCGGTGTCCGGTGCCCTTGGGCTCCGGGACTTCCTGGAAGGTGGCGGCCACACTCTGATAGTGACCTCCGACAAGGACGGTCCCGACTCCGAGTTCGAACGCAACCTCCATGACGCCGACGTGGTCATTTCACAGCCCTTCTGGCCGGCATACATGACGGCTGAGAGGTTCGCCAGGGCGCCGAACCTGAAACTGGTGATCACCGCCGGGATCGGCTCCGACCACACCGACCTCCAGGCCGCCATGGCACACGGTGTCACCGTCGCCGAGGTCACCTACTCCAACAGCATCAGTGTCTCCGAGCACGTGGTCATGATGATCCTCGCCCTGGTGCGCAATTACATCCCGTCCTATCAGATCGTTGTCGACGGTGGCTGGAACATTGCCGACGCGGTTTCACGGTCCTATGACCTGGAGGGCATGCAGGTGGGGACCGTGGCCGCCGGTCGGATCGGGTCAGCGGTCCTTCGTCGGCTCAAGCCTTTCGAGGTTGGTCTGCATTACACCGACAAGCACCGGCTGCCCACCGAAGTTGAAGAAGAGCTCGGAGTCACCTACCACCCCGACGTGGAGTCGATGGTCGCGGTCTGCGACGTTGTCACCATCAACGCACCACTCCATCCTGAGACCGAGCACATGTTCAGTGATGATCTGATCGCAAAGATGAAGCGTGGCGCTTACCTGATCAACACCGCACGGGGGAAGATCTGCGATCGCGACGCGGTGGCACGGGCTTTGGAGTCGGGTCAACTGGCCGGCTATGCCGGAGACGTCTGGTTTCCACAACCAGCCCCACAGGATCATCCGTGGCGGACCATGCCCAACCATGGGATGACCCCCCACACGTCTGGCACGAGTCTCTCCGCCCAGGCCCGATATGCCGCCGGTACCCGGGAGATCCTCGAGTGCTGGTTGGAGGGACGACCCATCCGGGACGAATACTTGATCGTCGACTCGGGCCACCTGGCCGGTGCCGGTGCCCACTCCTATACAGAGGGTGACGCCACGGGGGGATCGGAGGAGGCCGCCAATTTCAGTCGCTCTCCCCGCTGAGAGCCTCGTCAATCCATGCGAGTACTGAGACCCATGCATGGTTCGACGTGTCAACTTGATTCCATGACTGCCTCGGTGAACCGCAATCTACTACCCAAGCTTCTGCCCAACTTCTCATGACTGGCTGATACCAGACGAATCAAGGGAGGGCCGGGCACCGATAGTCACGGACGATTTGGGAGGCGCCGGACTGCCTGACACGGCGAGGGCAAGGTCCGCCTCCCCATACGCCCACAATCGGGTGTTGACCCAGAAGGGTGGCACCTGAGTAGACGAAAGATCCGCCCATGGGGCCCAAGTTGGGGTCTGAGGCAGGGTCAGAGTGGGCCTCCGGGGACGGCCCACTCTGAACCCGGGTGTTTCAGCCGCCGAAGGCGGCCTGGAAAGCGGCTCGTAGCTCGGCTGTGGCCGGCCCGGAGAAGCCGCAGTAGTTCACTGTTCCTTCATACGCGGTGATCAGGTAGTCGCCACCGACGGCGAATGGGATCCCGTCGATGCCGATGAGGGCCCCCATGCCGACCGGGGCCTCGATGACGACCTTTTCGGCGTCACCACCGCGGTACCAGTTGGTCACATTCAGCCCGATGGTGGAGCCGTCGACCGAAGTGACCCTGCCCTCGAAGGCGAGGGGGGCCTTGGCCAGCTCCTCCACAGAGAACTGCATGCACATGGCGCTGAGGCCGTCGTGACCTGCGCTCAGGGTCAGTGGCTCTGCGGCTGTGATCGGGCTCTCGCCTCCTATGGCGAAGGCCGCAGCCACACCGACCACGACCAGCATGGCTGCCGCGGCTGGGAGCCATCGCTTGGGTGACGCTTGAGACTCCTTCTTCTCTAGTGCCTGTGTGCTCATTACTTCCTCCAATAGCTTCCGGGACGACGTCGCCGTCACCGAGTGGGTAGACACTCCGGGGTGCATGGGATCGAGCCGGGCAAGCCGTTCTCTCATCTCATCGGTCATGACGGTTGCTCCTTGGTGCGTCGTTCTGTCATGTGTCCGGAGGAGATCCGATCCTGTCGTGCCATTTCCTCTGCCAACTTCTTGCGGGCCCGGCTCAGCCTGAGGGTGGCGGCGTTTACGGTGAGACCCATCACGGTGGCGACCTCGCGGGGTTCCAGGCCTTCCCATGCCCACAGCCGGAGCAGCTCCCGGTCGGTGACAGAGAGACGGTTCAAGGCCTTCTCCAACTCCGGGTCCTCGTACGGGTCGTCCAGCGATGGCCCTGAGGGCTCGCGCTTTAGACGCTCGACCAGCTGGAGGTGGCGCTTCCGGCTTCTTCTCTGGTTGGCGGCCAGACGGCGCGCCACCCCATAGCTCCAAGACAAAGGATTGTTCCTTGGGACTTCGTCGAGTCGTCGCCAGATCACCAGGAGGGTCTCCGAGAGGACGTCGGCGGCATCCTCGGGGTCGAGGCGACGCCGCAAGTAGCGTTGTAGGGGGTCGAACACGACCTCCACCAATGATTCGAATCGGTCCCGGCGCTCGGGCCTTGAGCTCACTAGCAGGGGTATGTGTCCGGCCAACGGCGAATTATGTCACCGGGGCACAAAAAACTCTTCAACGCCGCCGAGAGGCTGCTCAATCAAGCGGCCACACATACACGATGTCCGCGCACGTCCATTGCTGGCCGCCGACAGACTCGTAGAGCGATCGGGCCTGGTGGTTGTCCTCGTCGGTGATTGAGCCAGATCTTCTTGTGTCCCTCCCGCCTTCCGATCGCCAGGAACGCTTCCACCAGCATCCGTCGGATCCCCTGGCGACGCCGATCCTCCTACACTTCCACCTCGTGAGGAGGGCCATCGAGTCGCCGTCAGCGCGGAGCTGGCGATGACCCCACCCCAGCCGACGACGCGTCCGGCGTCGACCGCGACCAGTCCGACCGTGCTGGGGTCCCCGAGGAACCGATCGGTGTCGGGTCACTCTCCCCGGCCTGGAAGGTGGCCACGGCAGCCGACCAGAGTTCTCGATCCGACGACCCCACTTCGACCACCTGGACGGGCATTCACCGCTCCTCGATGACGGTTTGCACCCGTCGATCAGATCAGCCGCCTGGTGCACTGATGACGGGATCATCCGACCGATTGGTCGATCCAGTCGAGATAGGGCTGGTTCGCCCGGTCGATGGCGAGCTGGACGATTGGAGGAACCTCGTACGAGTGCAGCTCGGTGACGAGGGTCACGATCCCGTCGAACAGCCTGCGTCGGGTCTTGGCGATGAGGAGAACCTCGTCGTCTTCGACGACCTCACCCTGCCAGGTGTAGACACTCTCGATGGGGAGGATCTGGACTCCGGCGGCCAGTCGGTCCTGGACCAGCCGCTTCGCTATCACCCGGGCTTGGGAGCGATCGGCGCATGTGATGAAGACCAGGCCATGTTCATGCTCCACGCCCTGATCGTAGATGGGGGTCTCCACTCTCGAGGCCGAGTGGAGTGGACCGAGAGTCCCCCCCGAAGGGCTGGCTTCTGGGGAGAGTCGGCCGATGTTCGCGACCCCAGGGTTCTAGACCAGCATATTTGTGGTCTTGAACCCTGGGTTCGGTACTGTCGCGCCCGTGGCTCTTCCTCAACGGGTGTTCATCACCGAGTCGGCCTCCCGCGATGGGATCCAGTCCCTCGGCGCCGTCATCCCTACCGAGGCCAAGGCCAGCCTCATAGACGGCCTGGCCGCGGCCGGTCTCCAGGAGTTCGACGCCGTCTCCTTCGTCAGCCCCAAGTGGGTGCCCCAGATGGCCGACGGTGCGGAGGTGGTGGCTGCGGTCAAGGCCACCGGTGTCACCCTCGGAGGCCTGGTGCCAAACATGCAGGGCCTGGAAGCCGCCATCGCAGCCGGCGTGACCCACATCGGGGTCCTCACCTCGGCGTCCGAGACCTTCAGCCAGCGCAACCTCAATGCCACCGTCGACGAGTCGATGCACAGGATCAGGAGGATCCTCACCGAAGCCCCGGGAGGCCTCACCTTCAGGGGTTATGTCTCCACGGCGACTCATTGCCCATACGAGGGAGAGCAGGACCCGGGTTGGGTGGCCCACCTCGCCGAGACGCTCTTCGAGTGGGGAGTCGACTATGTCTATCTGGGTGAGACCATCGGCCGGGCCACTCCCTATCACATGGAGAGGCTCCTCGGCGAGGTGCTCGACCTGGTCCCGGTGGAGAAGCTGGGGGTCCACCTCCACGACACATACGGGATGGCCATCGCCAACACCATGATCGCGCTCGACCATGGCGTCACCCGCATGGACTCCTCGGCAGGAGGGCTGGGTGGCTGCCCCTACGCCCCGGGGGCCTCGGGGAACGTGGCCACCGAGGACCTCGTATACCTCCTCGACGGACTGGGGATCGAACACGGGGTCGACGGCTCGGCCGTGGCCAGGGTGGCCCATCGATTCTGCGCAGACCACAATCTGGCCTACTACAGCAGGGCGGGTAGGGCTTTGCTTGCTTCGGAGGAGGACGAGTGAGATCGATCTACATCGACGAGGATCTCGAGGCGATCCGACAGTCGATCCGGTCGTTCGTGGAGAACGAGATCGTGCCCAACGTCGATGAGTGGGAGGCGGCCGGGGCCGTTCCCACCGAGCTGCTCCTCGAAATGGGCCGGCTCGGCTTCTACGGGCTGCGGGTGCCCGAGGAGTACGGAGGTCTCGGGCTGGGGCACATGGCCACCGTGGTGTTCGCCGAGGAGCTCGGCCGCTGCACCTCGGGAGGCACTTCGATCACCATCCTTGTCCACACAGACCTGGCCATGCCCTATGTGACCAGGTTCGGGTCCGAGGAGCAGAAGCAGAAGTGGCTTCCCGCCTTCGTCTCCGGAGAGCTGTACACCGCTATCGGGGTCACCGAACCCGATGCCGGGTCGGATGTCGCCTCCCTCCGGACCAGCGCCAGAAGGGACGGGAACGGCTGGCGGATCAACGGCACCAAGATGTTTATCACCAACGGAGGATTCGCCGACGTGGTGTTCGTGGCCGCCAGGACCGATCCCCAGGCGAAGGGGTCGCGGGGCCTTTCGATCTTCGCCGTGGAGAAGGGGACCGAGGGTTTCAGCGCCAGCCGCGCACTCGAGAAGATGGGTTGGCACAGCTCGAACACCGCCGAGCTGGTGTTCGACGACGCCTGGGTGTCCGACGACCACCTCATCGGCGAGGAGAACCGGGGTTTCTACTACATCGTGGAGAACTTCCAGAACGAGCGTCTGGCGATCATGGCCGCGGCCATCGGAGAGTGTCAGAAGGCCCTCGAGCTGACCGTCGACTATGTGAAGGAGCGTCACGCGTTCGGGGTGCCGCTATGGGACAAGCAGGTCATCCGGCAGCGGATAGCCATGCGGCAGGCAGAGGTCGACGCCGGCCGGGAGCTGGTGTACAAGACCGCCTGGATGCTCGACCAGGGAGTGGACGCGGTCAGGGAGGTCTCCGAGATCAAGGCCCTGGTGGGGGAGCTGGCCAACCGCGTGCTCTACGACTGTGTCCAGTTCCACGGAGGGATGGGCTACGTCGCCGAGACCGCGATCGAGCGGATGTACCGAGACGTGCGCATCGACTCGATAGGTGGGGGCGCCACCGAGGTGATGCTCGACGAGGTGGCCAAGCGGCTCTAGCGGTTGAAGTCTTTCGGCTCCAGAGGGTGCCAGGAGATCTCCATCGCCGCCCAGATCGTCCTCGACACCGGGTGAAAGAAGACCGGCACTAGGAGATTGGCCGCCACGGTGACAGCCATGATCATGACCCACGGCGGGTCGGGCCAGTTGAGCATGGTGAGGGTGACGAACAGGGTCACGAAGAAGCCGAAGGTCACGGTGGTGTTGATGGTCACGGCTCCCACCCAGTAACCGGGCTCCCTTTCGAAGCGGAGACCGCATCCCGGGCAAACGTCGCGCATCCGGAACCAACCCTGGAACGCCCTGGCACCGCAGTGAGGGCAGCGTCGTCGCATCGCACGGCCCAGCATCGTCGGGCGGGGGGTCGGTGCGATGTCCACGGATTCGAGCCTATCCAGGGCCCGGCGGTGTGCTTTTCCAGGGGTGCAAGGGTGTGGTCTCCCGTACCCTGTCATTGGTGCCCGGGTCTGCGGCCGGTAACGTCCTCGCCCGTGCGTGTACATGTCATCGGATCATCGGGGACGTTCCCTGCGCCGGGCCGTCCCGCGGCCGGGCTCCTCATCGAACAGGATGGGACCCGAGTCTGGTGCGATGCCGGGCCGGGCACGTTCACCGCCCTTCCTGTCGACCCCGACATGGTCGACGCCATCGTCGTGTCCCACCAGCATCCGGACCACTGCTCCGACCTGTTCACCGCCTTCCACTCGTGGGCCTACCGGCCCGACCCGCGCCGCGGCGTGCCCCTGTACGCACCACAGGAGGTCTGGGACCGGGTGTCGGGCTTCCTCGACTCGGGTCAGGGCTCGAGGTTGGGGGAGACCTTCGCTTTCGAGCCGGTCGAAGGTGGCGACTCTGTTGGGGTGGGCTCGATGGAGATCACATTCGCCACCATGGACCACTCGGTCCCGACCGTCGGTTCCCTGTGGGATGGGGGAGGGCGGACCCTCTTCTACACGGCGGACACCGGCCCCGGAGGAGACTGGCAGCACCTCGCCGAAGGGGTCGGCGTCCTCCTCGCCGAGGCCAGTTATCAGGATGCTCACCGGGACCCCGACTACCCGATGCACATGACGGCGTCGGAGGCCGGCCAGATCGCAAGGCGGCTGGGGGTCGGCCGTCTGGTGCTCACCCACATCCCCCCGTATCTGGACGTCTCGGTGTCGGTTCACGAGGCCGAGGTCGCCTTCGACCGTCCGGTGGCTTTCGCCACCCCGGGCACCAGCTTCGAAGTCTGACCCGGTTACCGTTCGCCGCCATGTCAGACCGCGCACCCGACCAGCTCCGCCACGTCAGTCTCGAGCTCGGCTTCACCGAGGCCACCCCGGGGTCTGTCCTGATCTCCATGGGCAAGACCAGGGTGCTGTGCACCGCCTCGGTCGTGGACAAGGTGCCCCGTTGGATGACGAACTCGGGCACGGGGTGGGTGACGGCCGAGTACGGGATGCTGCCCGGCTCGTCCCCCCAGCGGATCGACCGCCAGCAGTATTCGGGTGGCAGGTCCAAGGAGATCTCCCGGCTGTTGGGTCGCTCGCTACGGGCGGGCATCGACATGAACGCCCTCGGGGAGCTCATGGTCAGGGTCGACTGTGATGTCATCGAGGCAGACGGTGGGACCAGGACGGCTGCGGTGACCGGCGCCTGGGTGGCGATGCACCAGGCCCTGGACCATGCTGTGACGGCGGGCCTGATCGAGCGCAGCCCGGTCATCGACCAGATAGCAGCGGTGTCGGTGGGGATCGTCGGTGGCGAGGCATGGCTCGACCTCGATTACGAGAAGGACGTCGCTGCCGAGGTCGACATGAACGTGGTGATGACCGGCAAGGGCCTGTTGGTCGAGGTCCAGGGAACGGCCGAGCGCGCTCCGTTCAGCCGACAGGACATCGACCAATTGCTCGACCTGGCGGCGAAAGGGATCGCCGAGCTCCACGAGCTCCAAAGGAGGGCGGTGGAGGATTGATCCCCCGTCTCGTGCTCGCTTCCAAGAACCCCGACAAGCTCGCCGAGATGGAGGCGGTCCTGAGCGGGTTCGGGCTCTACGGGGAGTTGGTGAGAGACCTGGACTGGCCCGATGTCGATGAGCTGGGCGAGACTCTCGAGGACAACGCGTTGCTCAAAGCGGTCGCCGTGGTCGAAGCCACCGGGCTCCCCGCCCTCGCCGACGACACCGGACTGGAGGTGGATGCACTCGGAGGTGCACCCGGGGCCCATGCCAGACGTTTCGCCGGGCCTGAAGCCTCCTATGACGACAACGTCCAACTGTTGCTCTCGTCGATGGAAGGGGTCGCCGATCGCTCGGCCAGGTTCCGCACCGTGGTGGTCCTGGCTTTCCCCGACGGTGCGTTCGTCGCCTCCCAAGGGGTCCTCGACGGCGTGATCACGACCAGTCGACGGGGCAACCGTGGATTCGGGTACGACCCGGTGTTCGAGGTCGACGGCCGAACTCTCGCCGAGATGAGTGACGGCGAGAAGAACAGCCTCTCCCATCGCGCCCGGGCGCTCGGTGCTCTGGCGGCAAGCCTCGAGCTCGACCGGTGAAGCATGGAGCTCCTGGGGGCGTGAACCGGGTGGTGATCATCGGGGCAGGGTTTGCCGGCCTCAACGCGGCGCGGGCCCTGAAAGGTGCACCTGTCGAGATCACCATCGTCGACCGCCGCAACTTCCACCTCTTCCAGCCTCTCCTATATCAGGTGGCCAGCGCGGCGATCAACCCGAGTGATATCGCATTCCCGATCAGGTCGGTCTTCCGTCGCCAGGCGAATGTGACCAGAGTGATGATGGCCGAGGTCGTGGGAGTCGACCCGGATCAGGCTCGGGTAGTCCTGGACGACGGCTCGCTATTGGAGTACGACTATCTGATTGTCGCCACAGGGGCGACCCACTCGTACTTCGGACGCGACGAGTGGGAGGAGCTGGCCCCAGGTCTGAAGACCGTGGAGGACGCCATCGTCATCCGCCAGAGGGTGCTGCGGGCATTCGAGCAGGCCGAGCGACACCCCGACCGGGTAGACACGCTCCTCACCTTCGTGGTGGTGGGGGCTGGCCCGACGGGGGTCGAAATGGCCGGCGCCCTGGTCGAGATCGCGGTGCATGCGATGGGCGACGAGTTCCACGCAATCGACCCCAGCCTGGCCCGGGTCGTTCTGGTCGAAGGGGCCGACCGCGTGCTACCCGGCTATCCGGACAGGCTCTCTGCGAGTGCGCGCAGGCAGTTGGAGGGCATGGGGGTGGAAGTGGTCACCGGACTGATGGTCACCGACATCGACCAGGGCCGGGTCCGGTTGTCGAACGGGGAGGAGATCCGGTCGGCCACCGTGATCTGGGCTGCCGGAGTGCGGGCGTCCCCGCTCGGGTCGATGCTGGGCGCCGACACCGACCGGAGCGGGAGGGTGGTCGTCGGGCCCGACCTGGCCCTTCCTAAACATCCGAACGTGTTCGTGCTCGGCGACCTGGCCACGGTCCCCGGTGTGCCAGGGGTTGCGCCGGCCGCCATCCAGATGGGTCGGCACACAGCCAGCGTGATCAGCCGGGAGATCAGGGGCCGGGACCGAACAGAGTTCCGGTACCGGAACAAAGGCTCGCTGGCCACCATCGGCCGGGCTCGTGCCGTGGCCGACTTCGGCTGGCTCCGGTTCGGAGGATTTCTCGCCTGGGCGGCTTGGCTCAGCGTGCACATCTACTACCTGATCGGTGTTCGGAACCGGCTGCTGGTGATGCTGGCCTGGGCCTGGAGTTACCTCACCTTCCGTCGTGGGGCCCGCATCATCACCGGGTTGCCCCCGGCCGCCCGGCGGTGACGTAGCCTGCCGTCATGGACCACGAGTTCGGTGACCTGGCCACCTCATTCGGGAGGGCAGCAGCCTCTTACGAGAGGGGACGTCCCGACTATCCGGTGGAGGCCGTCGCCTGGATGCTGGAACGGGTCCCCGCCGGGTCGCGGGTGCTCGACATCGGCGCCGGCACCGGCAAGCTGACCCGGGTGGTGACTTCGCTCGGCCACCAGGTTGCCGCCGCCGACCCAGACCCGCTGATGCTGGAGAGCCTTCGGGAGAGTGTGGCCGGCGTGGCGACCGCGGTGGGCACGGCCGAAGAGCTTCCCTTCGACGATGGTTCGTTCGATGCCGTGGTCGGAGGGCAGATGTGGCACTGGGTCGACCCGGCCCCGGCTTCGAGGGAGGTGGGTCGGGTTCTCGCTCCGGAAGGGTGGCTGGGTCTGATCTGGAATGTGAGGGACGTTCGTGTGCCCTGGGTGGCGGAGTTCGCCGGGATCGTCGGGAGCAGCGCCGCTGAGGAACTGATCGACAAGGGCGGTGTGGAAGTGGGTGAGCCGTTCGGTGACCTCGAGCGTCTCGAGGTGGAGTGGACCAGGTCGATGTCACCCGAGACTGTCATGGAAATGGTCTGGTCCCGAAGCAGCGTGATCAGGGCGGACGACCGGACCAGGAGGAGAATCGAGGCCGGCGTGGGGGAGTTGTTGTCTGCCGTGCTGGGGCCCGGTGACGGGGGAGAGGTGAGTCTTCCATACCGCACCATGGCCTTCCGGGCACGGCGGCTCTGAGATTCCTCCGAATTGACGCGCCAACCTTTGCGTCCGCTACCCGGGACCCGGCTCAGTACGTGATGACCCGGTCGGCCTCCATGACGAGCTCCACCAGTCGGTCCGGTGGCGCGAACTCGACCGTCTTGTCGCCCGCCGCGGCAGCGTCGACACCGCGCGCCTTGCTCGACATCCCTGAGGCGTAGATCCGCGCCCCAGCCTCAACGATGGCGTCGTAATGCTCTCGGACGCTACCGGTGCCGATGCCTTGTGCGGCGTCCATCGTGACGTCGCGCAGGTAGCCGACGCCATCGCCGGCGAGAAACATCGACACTTCGTGGCCGTTTTCAGCGGCTGTGCGGGCAACGAGGAACGCCAGCGCGGCGCGGGTTGGATGCTCAGGCCCGCTGACGAGGTGGACGAGTAGCTTCATGGGATCCTCCCCGTCGACGTCATGGCGGGCGACATGGTAGCCGTGAGTTACCAGGGTCCACTGAACCAAAAGCCCTGATGTCCCTTGTGCGGGCGAGAGGACTCGAACCTCCAAGGGTGTGAACCCACAGGGACCTAAGCCCTGCGCGTTTGCCAGTTCCGCCACGCCCGCTTCATGGATTCTCTCATGAGGAGGGTGATTGGCTCCTAATTCTGGCCGCCGTGGTCTGGCCCCGGTCTCCAACCCCATCTCCGAACCTCCCATGTCTGGCTACCATCCCGCTCCGGGCGTTACCTCTGGCAACGAGAGAGATGGGCAGTGAGGTTCGGGAGGCGGGATCGGCTGGCAGCCGCTCCCATGGTTAACTTTCGAATAGGTCGGCAGACTCCTTGCTTCGCGTCGTGCCTGGCCGACAATGGCGGGGTGGGAAATCATGGGGGGATTCAGCATGCTTGTACGTGAGCGCTTTCGGGCTGGGCGTGAACGCGGGGCGAACCTTGTCGAGTTCGCCATCCTCATGCCTCTGCTCCTCCTCATGCTCTTGGGGATCATCGAGTTCGGCTACTTCCTCGGTGAGTACAACGATGTCCGCCATGGGGCGCGGGAAGGTGCTCGGCTGGCGGCGGTCAACGCCGGCGACAACGACTTCCTCCACATCAAGACATGCGATTCGATGGACCTGACCAGCAACATCACCATCCAGTTCACCGACGGTGCCAGCGGCCAGGCGGGCGATACCGGAACTGTCACCGTCTCCGCAGCGCCGACCTCGCTTTCCGGTCTCAACTTCATAAGCGTCTTCCTCCCATCCAACCTGGTGACCAGCATCGAATTCCGGCTGGAACAGCCTTCAG
>CAYVTP010000058.1:0-11728 GCA_964454615.1 uncultured Acidimicrobiaceae bacterium
TCCCGGCGTTGGCCCTCCACGGGGGCAGGGACACGCTGGTGACACCGCAGTCGACCGCCTTCCTCGCCGACCTTCCGGGGTTCCAGCGGAAGCTGTACCCCGAGCTTCGACACGAGATCCTCAACGAGCCCGAAGGCCCCGAGGTGGTGGCCGACATAGTGGAGTGGGTGTCCCAGCGCCTTTGACCGGGGCAGGAGCCTCTACCAGCTGAGCAATACCTTCGCCGAGTCGCCTTCCTCCAGCGCGGCGAAGGCGTCCACGTAATCCTCCGCCCGGTAGCGGTGGGTGATCACGGGAGAGATGTCGATACCGGAAGTCACCAGGACGTTCATCTTGTACCAGGTGTCGTACATCTCCCTGCCGTAGATGCCCCTCACGGTGAGCATGTTGAGGATGACCCTCGACCAGTCGATGGGGTAGGGCGATGCCGGCAAGCCGAGAAGGGCGATCCGGGCGCCGTGAATCGTGTTGTCGAGTATGTCTTGCATGGCGGCGGGGCTCCCCGACATCTCCAGTGCGACATCAAAGCCCTCCGTCATGCCCAGGTCCCGTTGGACCTGTCGCAGGTCCTCGCTCCGGATGTCGACGGCACGCGTCGCCCCCATCAGAGTCGCCAACTCCAGCCGGAATGGATTCACGTCCGTCACCACCACGTTTCGGGCCCCGGCATGAGCGGCGACGGCGGACGCCATCAACCCTATGGGGCCCGCCCCGGTGATGAGGACGTCCTCGCCCAGGACCGGGAACTTGAGGGCCGTGTGAACGGCGTTGCCGAACGGGTCGAACAGCGCGGCGATCTCCGGGTCGAGACCATCCACATGCCTCCAGACATTGCTCTTGGGCACCACCACGTAGTCGGCGAAAGCCCCCGGGATCTGGACTCCAATCCCACGGGGGTCCTGGCAGAGATGACGTCTGCCCGCCAGGCAGTTGCGGCAGTGACCGCAGACCACGTGGCCCTCGGCGCCGACCAGCTCGCCCTCTTCGAAGCCGGAGACGTTCGACCCCAGTGCCGCGATGTGGCCGGAGAACTCGTGTCCCACCGTCATCGGGACCGGGACGGTCTCCCGGGCCCAGGCGTCCCAGCGGTAGATGTGGAGGTCGGTCCCACAGATCCCGGTGCTGTGGACCCGGATCAGCACCTGGTCCGGGCCCGGTTCGGGAACCGGCACCTCCTCCATGCGCAGGCCGACCTCGTCGGGTCTCTTGACCAGGGCCCTCACGTGTCGTCTACCTCCTGGGGTGTGCGCCGCGCCACGTTAGGCGGGTTGTGGCACGATGAGGTGGTGCAGGCCTCAGCGCTCACGGGGAAACTGCTGGTGGCATCCCACCTCCTGCTGGACCCCAACTTCTACAGGACAGTGATCCTGATACTGGCCCACGACAGCGAGGAAGGGGCCATGGGGCTGGTGCTCAACCGGGAGACATCGGAGATGGCTGCGGACTATCTGCCCGCTTGGACCGACAGGATCGTCCCGCCCGGTCGAGTGCACTACGGAGGCCCGGTCGAGCCGGCGATGGCGATCGGGCTGGGCAGGGTCGTGGACGATCCTGGAGTGGCGGGTTTCGGACTGGTCGACCTGAGTTCCGGCCCGGCCGAGGACTCACCTTCCGTCCGGGTCTATGCCGGCTATGCGGGGTGGTCACCCGGGCAGCTGGAGGACGAGCTGGACACCAATTCGTGGTTCGTGGTCGACGCCGCCCCCGACGATCCGCTGGCCGACCCGTCGACCCTCTGGCACCGGGTGCTGCGTCGACAGGAGGGATCGTTGTCGATGCTGTCCACTCTCCCCGACGATCCCACACTCAACTGATCCCGGACTGCGACATCTCCCTATCTACGCTGGTGCCCGTGACATCGACCACCGCCCCGCGCCTCCGGCCCAGCCTCCGCCGGAACTCTCCGGGGCTGGCGGTCGAGCGACACCTATGGGAGTCCGGCACGAACATCGTCGCCGGCATCGACGAGGTGGGGCGCGGCGCCTGGGCGGGCCCACTGACCATCGTCGCCGCGGTGCTGCCCAAAGACCGGAGGGTTTACAAGATCCGCGACTCGAAGATGCTCACGGAGGAGGAGCGCGAGGCCCTGTTCGACCGGGTCTCCGGATGGTGCCAGACATGGGCGGTCGGACACGCCAGTGCCTCAGAATGCGACGACTTGGGCATGTCGGACGCCCAAAGGCTGGCTGCGAGGCGGGCGATCGAAGGGCTGAACGTCACACCCGACCACATCCTCGTCGACGGCAACTGGGACTTCGTCGGTGGCGCCCGGCGAATCGTCGGGGGCGACCGCACCTCACTGTCGATTGCCGCCGCCTCCATCCTGGCCAAGGTGACCCGCGACCGCATTATGAGGGAGATGGCGGATCCCCACCCGGCGTTCAACTTCGAGGCCAACAAGGGGTATCCGTGCCCGGTGCACAAGGCTGCCCTCCAGGCCCTCGGACCGTCGGCGATCCACAGGAGATCATGGCTCTTCATGGACCACCTGATGTGGAACGGGGTCGCCCGGATGAGACGCGACGACGGGCACGTCGAACTGCCCCTCGAGTATTGAAGGGCCCGGCATCTTGGACCTAGAGCCCAGGGACAGGGCGGTACTCGAGGGCGAAGCCGGCGAGGCAGGGCGTCTGGCGATGGAGATGGTGGTGGCTGTGGGGCGGGCCGAGGATGCCCCCGGCCTGATAGATGTCGAGGCGGCCCACATCGACGGATGCCTCTACCACGGGGTGGCCGGGCTCGACTTCGCACGGGCACTCGCCTCGGCCGGTGGCAGGGTCGTCGTCCCCACGACCCTCAACGTGTCTTCTCTCGACCTTCTCCATCCCGACCTCTACCGGGGCGACCCGGGAACGGCGGCCAACGCCCGGGACCTGATGGAGGCCTACGTCGCCATGGGATGTCGCCCCACCTGGACCTGCGCCCCCTACCAGCTTCCGGAGCGACCCTCGTTGGGCTTGCAAATCGCCTGGGGCGAGTCGAATGCCATCGTCTTCGCCAACTCGGTGCTCGGTGCACGCACCAACAGGTACGGCGACTTCATGGACATCTGCTGCGCCCTCACCGGGAGAGCGCCATACACCGGCCTCCACACCGATGCCGGGAGGAGGGCCACCATGGTGATCGAGCTCGACCTGCCAGAAGACGCTCTCGACTCCGATCTCACCTACCCCCTGCTCGGTCACGCCCTGGGGAGGGTCGCCGGAACGGAGGTGGCCGCCATCGTCGGGCTCGATGCGAGGGCTGGGGAGGACAGGCTCAAGGCGATCGGCGCCGCGGCGGCATCCTCCGGCGCGGTGGCAATGTTCCACGCCGTCGGTGTCACCCCCGAGGCCCCCAACCTGGGGGCGGCGACCCAGGGCGGATCGGTGGCTCCAAGGCTGACCTTTGACGAGCAGACCCTCTGGAGCGCCCGAAGGGAGCTGACCAGCGCGGTCGGAAGTCTGGGTGCGGTCAGCGTGGGTACACCCCACATGTCGATCTCCGAGATGGCCCGCCTCGCAGTCCTGGTCGACGGCCTCACCACGAAGGTGCCGTTCTACCTGAACACATCCCGGGACACCCTCGGCACTGTCGACCCCTCCGCCCTCTCGGTGATCGAAGAGTTCGGGGCGACGGTGGTCACCGACACCTGCACCTACGTGACCGCGATCATGGGGGAGTTGAAGGGCGACCTCCTGACCGACTCCGGGAAGCTCGCCTACTACGCACCAGCCAATATGGGGGCCAGAGTGGCGATCGCCACCCTCGAAGACTGCGTGACCTCGGCGGCGACCGGGGAGACCGTGCTGACCGACCTGTGGGTCCGAAGGTGACTGCCCGCGGCCTGGTGGAGGGCGTGGGAGCCGGGCAGGTGTTGATCCTCGAGCAACCCCTGTCGCTGTGGGGGGGAGTCGACCCGGAGACGGGAGAAGTAGTGGAACGCTCCCACCCCCAACAGGGAGAGAGCCTGGCGGGTCGGGTGGTGGTGATGCCCCACGGACGGGGCTCGTCCTCGGCATCCTCGGTCCTCGCCGAATTGCTCAGGGTGGGTCACGGCCCTTCGGCCATCCTCCTCGCCGAGCCCGACTCGATCCTCGTCATAGGAGCGCTGGTCGCCAGGGCACTGTACGGGGCGAACTGCCCGATCGCGGTGGCTGCCTCCGATAGGATCGAGCCCGGTCGGTGGTGCCGGGTCACCGTGGGCCCAGAGGACACAGAATTGGAGTTTTCCCCTCGAAATGCCGATACAAATGGGTAACGATCCCGAAGAGCAGAGACCGATGCTCGGCGAATTCTTCAACCGCATCCCAGTGGCCCTCTACCGGACTACGCCAGGTGGCCGCCTGGTGGCGGGGAACGACGCCCTTGCCCACCTTCTCGGATACCCCGACGTGGCCACCATGTTAGAGGCTCTGAGGACGGTGGAGACCATCTACACGGACCCCTCCCAACGCACCAACTGGGTCGAGCAGATCTCTGATGCCGGGGTGGTACACGAGTTCGACGTCGAGCTGAAGCGCCCCAACGGCACCACGCTGTGGGTCCAGGACACCGCTCGGGCGATAAGAGACGACCACGGTCGGATCGTCCACTATGACGGGGCACTCATCGACGTCACCGCCAAGGGCGAGGCCCGCAAGGCCAAGGACGAGTTCGTGGCGACGGTCTCCCACGAGCTGCGCAACCCGATCACCGTGATCGTCGGGCTGGGAGACGAGCTGGCATCCAGCTACGACACCTTCACCGAAGACGAAAGCCGCGAACTGGCCACCCTGATCGCACGTCAGGCCGAAGATGCCTCCTGGTTGATCGAAGACCTCCTGGTGGCCTACCGGGACGACGTCAGCCGGGTCAGCCTCAGCCCTCAGGTGTTCGACGCGGTCAAGGAGACGGAGCGAGTGCTGGAGGTCGTCGATCAACCGGTGGCGGTCGAGGTCAGGGGAGAGGAGGCTCGGGTGTACGCCGACCCCCGTCGCACCCGGCAGATTCTCCGCAACCTGGTGTCCAACGCCCTCCGCTATGGCGGCGAGGAAGTGACGGTCCGCATCGAGGTGATCGGGGACCGGCTCGAGCTCAGGGTCTGCGACAGCGGTGGCCCAATCGACTCAGAAGACGTGGAGAGGATCTTCAGGCCCTTCGAGAGGGGGTCGGGCAACGACCACCCCACCTCCGTGGGACTCGGCCTCTCGGTCGGGCGGAGGCTGGCACGACACATGAATGGCGACCTGACCTATCGACGCGAGGACGGGATGACCTGCTTCGTCCTCTCGCTTCCCTCCGCCTGACCCCGAACCAGCGCCTAACCTCCGCTCCGATGCGAGTCCTGGTCACCGGCGGCGCCGGCTTCATAGGCAGCCACACCGTCGTCACACTCGTGGAGGCCGGTCACACCCCTGTCGTGGTCGACAATCTGTCCAACGCCGACCCGTCGATCCTGGACCTGCTGCGAGAGCTGACCGGCTCATCCGTCGAGTTCCATGAAGTGGACATCCGGGACACCGAAACCCTCGTGGAGGTCGTTTCGTCGGGGGGCTTCGACGCCTGCATCCACTTCGCCGCCCTCAAGGCAGTGGGGGAGTCGGTGGCGGATCCCCTGGCGTACTACGACAACAACGTCACCGGGACCATCAGCCTCCTCAAGGCCATCTCCGGGTCGGCGATCAGGTCCGTGGTATTCAGCTCCTCGGCGACGGTCTACGGCGACAGCCACCTGCCCCCGCTTCGCGAGGACATGCCACAAGGCTCGGCGGCCAACCCATACGGCTGGACCAAGATCATGATGGAGCAGGTGCTGACGGATCTCCAGCGGGCCACCCCCCACCTCAGCGTCTCCCTTCTCCGCTACTTCAATCCGGTGGGAGCCCATCCCTCGGGTCTCATAGGAGAGCTACCGCGGGGGACCCCCAACAATCTCATGCCGTATGTGGCACAGGTGGCGGCCGGGCTGCTGCCCGAGCTGCACGTCTTTGGCGGCGACTACCCGACACCCGACGGGACCGGGGTCCGCGACTACATCCACGTCGTCGACCTGGCCGCAGGGCATGTGACCGCCCTCGAGTCATTGACCGACCTCCCCGGAGTCCACGTCTACAACCTGGGAACCGGGAGAGGGCACTCGGTGCTGGAAGTGGTCCGCGCCTACGAGGAGGCCTCGGGCAGAGAGATCCCGTACAAGGTGGTCGGGAGACGCCCCGGGGATGTCGCAGCCTCCTGGGCCGATGTCTCCAAGGCTGAGCGTGATCTCGGATGGGTCGCCGAGCGGGGCCTGGCCGAGATGTGTGCCGACTCCTGGAACTGGCAACAGCGTCTGACATGAGCGAGTTGATAGAGCGGGCCTCGATCTGGGCAGCATCCGACCCTGACCCGGAGACCCGGGCTGAGATCGAACGGCTGGTGGCCGCCGGCGACGACGCTGCGCTGGCCGAACGATTCGTACCCGAGCTCACCTTCGGCACGGCCGGCATCCGCGGGATGGTGGGCGCCGGGCCGGCGCGAATGTGTCGGGCGGTTGTGATCCGGACCACTCACGCGGTCGCCGCCCACCTCCTTTCCTCCGGGGTCACCGGCCCGGTGGTGGTCGGTTTCGACGCCCGCCCCTCGAGCAGGGGGTTCGCCGAAGACGCGGTAGGTGTGCTGGCCGCGGCAGGGGTCCCGGTTCGCTTCTTCCCCGAGCCCACACCAACGCCACTCGTGGCCTACACCGCCCGGATACTCGGCGCTTCGGCGGCCATCGTCATCACCGCGTCCCACAACCCGCCCCAGGACAACGGCTACAAGCTCTACGGCGGCAATGCCTCCCAGATCATCCCGCCGGTGGACACCTCCATCGAAGAGCTCATCAGAGTCTCGCCGGCAGCCAGTGATGTTCCCCGTATCGACGACCCGATGGCGGGAGGTCACGAGTTGGTCACCGCCGTGCCCGACGACACCGAGGACCGGTACATGGACGAACTGATCAGCGCCCGGTTCAGGAGTGAAGGATCGGACCTGCGGATCGTCTACACGCCGATGCACGGAGTGGGCGGTCGGACGGTGAGAGAACTCCTTGCCCGGGCCGGCCACAGCGGGATGATCCCGGTGAGCGAACAGTTCGAACCAGACGGGACATTCCCAACCGTGGCCTTCCCCAACCCGGAGGAGCCGGGGGCACTCGACCTGGCGATGGCAACCGCCAGGGACCGAGGGGCTGACCTGGTGCTCGCCAACGATCCCGACGCCGACCGTCTGGCCGTGGTGGCACCCCTGGAAGGGGAGTGGGCACCCCTCTCGGGCAACGACCTCGGTGCCCTGCTGGGTGACTATGTCCTGGAGCACCACCGGGGCCCCGAGATACCGATCGTGGTGGGCTCGATCGTCTCGAGCCCGATGATGTCGCGACTCGCCGACATCCGGGGAGCGCGGCACGAGTCGACCCTCACCGGCTTCAAGTGGATCGTCGACGCCGGGCTCGCCCTCGAAGCAGCGGGGGAGGGGCGTTTCGTCTTCGGCTACGAGGAAGCCCTGGGATACACAGTGGGGTCCACGGTGAGGGACAAAGATGGGATCTCGGCTGCTCTGGTGCTGTGCGATCTCGCCCAGGACCTCCATGAGTCGGGTCGGACCCTCTGGGACCGCCTACGCCAGCTCTGGGACGCCGTCGGGGTGTGGGCCAGCGCCCAGCACTCGGTGACGAGGACGGGGCCCGGGGGAGTGGCCCACCTCCGGGAGTCCGTCGAACGTCTCGCCAGCGCCCCACCCGGGGAGGTTTCCGGCCACAAGGTGACCAGGGTCGTCGACTACAGCCGTGGAGCCGAGTCGCGGCCCCGGTGGCTGGGGGCACAGGAGCTTCTCGAGTTGAGCTTGGGCAGGAGCGGCCGCGTACTGGTCAGGCCGAGCGGGACCGAGCCGAAGCTCAAGATCTACGTCGACCTCACCGAGAAGGCGGGAGACCTCCCTAGGATCCAGAGGAGAATGCTGGAACTGGAAGCGAGAAGGGTCGCCGAGGCCATCGGAGCCTTGTCCGAGTCGTGACCCGCCGCATCCTCGGATCCATCCTGGCCCTGCTCCTGTTCGTCGGGTGCGCCGTGGCAACCGTACCGACCACATCGACTTCGACGACCACCACCATGCCGGTCACGACGACCACGGTGCCCAGTACCACCACCACTACGGTGCCAACCACCACCACCACGTTGAATCCCGGGCCGGTATTGGGCCTGATCACACCCACCGGGGTGCCGGTCGGAGTCATTCTCCAAGAGGGGGGCCGCTACCTGGTCAACACGCCCTGCCTGGGTATGGCGTGGGTAGGTGGGGGAGAGCCCCTGTATCGCACCTCGGTGGTCCTCGATCCCGGTCACGGGGGGACCCGTGACATCGGGGCCCAAGGGGCCAATGGCCTTCCCGAGAAAGTGGTCAATCTCGACCTCGCTTTCGAGATCCAGAGGATCCTGGAGTCGAGAGGGATCTCCACCGTGCTCACCCGCACCAGGGACTACGCCACCACGATTCCGGCGCGTACCCGTCTGGCCGACAGGTTGCGAGCTGACGTCCTTGTGTCGATCCACCACAACGCACCCGCACCGGAGCCTTCACCCACTCCAGGGACGGAGGTCTTCTACCAGAGCACGTCAGAGGAGTCTCGTCGTCTCGCAGGTCTCCTCTTCGAGTACACCTACAACGCCCTACTCCAGTTCGACGTGGCCTGGACCGCCACCCCGGAGACCGGAGCTTTCACCGTCCTCAACGACCGGGGACTGGACACCTACGGAATGCTCAGGCTCCCCAGGACCCCCTCGGCCCTCCTCGAAGTCGGATACATCAACAACCCGCCTGAGGCGGAGCTGTTCGCCACCGACGAGTACCTGGCGGTGGTCGGAGAGGCGATCGCCGACGCCATCGAGGCCTACCTGACCACCGACGAGCCCGGCTCTGGCTGGACCGAGGGCCGGGTGTTCACCGCCCAGCCCGGTCTGAGTGGCGCACAGTGCATCGAGCCCGAGCTCGAGTAGCGGTCGGCGGCAAAGAGCGACCTCTAATCTGAGGGCCGATGAGCCCAGAACGGAGACCCTTCCGTGCCGTCGGTGTGGGCCGTGTCCTGGTCGCCACCCTGACCCTCGCCGCAGTGGCCTGCTCATCGGCGATCGTGGTCCTACCGCCCGCGACCTCCCTTCTTCCTGCAACCACCAGCTCGACTACGAGTTCGACGACGACCCTCCTGGTCACGTCGACCACCACAACGACAACGACCAGCACCACCGCGACGACCACGATAACGCTGCCCACCACGACGACGGAGGCTCCGACCACCACCGGGGCTCCGACAACGACGACCTCAAGGCCGCCGACCACCACGACCACCGTACCGGTAACAACCACCACACTGCATCCCGACGGGATCTTGGGTCTGGTCACTCCCACCGGCGTCCCGGTTCGGCTCAAGGCAACCGACGGCCAACAGTGGTTGGTGGCCACCCCGTGCGGATATGACGCCTGGATCGGGGGCGGGACACCGATCTACAAGACGGCGGTCATCCTCGACCCAGGGCACGGCGGGAGCCGGGACATCGGAGCCACCGGCCCCAATGGCCTTCAGGAGAAGGTGGTCAACCTACGGATCGCCCGGGAGGCGCAGCGACTCCTCAACGAGCAGGGGATAGGCAACATCCTCACCCGCACATCGGACTACGCCAGCATTCTCAGCGCCAGGGCCAGGCTGGCAGACGCCCTTCAAGCCGAGATCATGGTGTCGATACATCACAACGCCCCGACCCCGCCTCCGTCCGACAAACCGGGAAACGAGGTCTACATCCAGCACGGCTCGGCCGAATCGAGCCGGCTGGGTGGCTTGCTCTACGAGTATTCGATGGCTGCTTTGTCCCAGTTCGACATCCAGTGGTCGTCGACCGTGGGTGCCGGTGTGATGACCGTCCGCCTGCCGTCGGGGGCCGACGCATACGGCATCTTGCGTCATCCTTCGACCCCGACCGCGCTGCTCGAGTTCGGCCGTCTGTCACACGCTCCCGAGGCCGTCCTGTTCGCCACCGACGCCTACGTCGAGGCGGCGGCGCAGTCGATCGCCGACGCCGTCAATGCCTACCTGTTCACAGACGAACCCGGATCGGGATGGGTGGCGGGTCGGACCCGAACCCCGAGAATGGGCCTCAGCCAGGCAGACTGCATCGACCCCATCCTGGAGTAGGCGTCCCATTCGCTTCTTGCGGGATGAGCCGCTCATGCCTTGGCCCGGCCACAACCCCAGCACTCAGGCTGACCGGCCTCATAGCGGTCGAACAGACATTCGATTCGTGTGATGGGCTTCACTATCACAATGGGGCCGACACGGCTGGCCGGTAACAGCTCGATGCGGACTGGAAGGATGGAGGCAGTGCGCACCCAACCCGACGGGAGTGCTGCCAACTCGGTGGGCAGCACTGACATGGTGGACACGGTGTTCATTGTCGCCCCCGTTCGGCCAGCGGAACCCGCCAGCACTCAAGGTCGTCGCTGGAGGGGGTGGTCGAGCTCCATGCAGCTAACTTAACATAACGTCGATTATGGGCGCTATGCGGTGTCTCGGGTGGTACTCCATCGGATAGATTGTTTCATGGTTAAAGGAGAGGGAAGCGATGGCTACATATGTGCTCGTTCACGGTGCATGGCAGGGCGCTTCCACCTGGGCCTTTGTCGAGGAGGGCCTACGCGCCAACGGCCATGAGGTCCACACCCCGACCATGTCGGGTGCGGGCATTCGTGGATACGAGCTGAGACCCGAGATCACGTTGGAGATGCATGTCAAGGACGTGCTGGGCGTGCTCGAGTTCGAGGACTTGCGAGACGTGATCCTCGTCGGGCACAGCTATGGAGGGATGATCATTACCTCCGTGGCCGAACACGCCGAGGAGCGCCTGGCCACCCTGGTGTATGTCGATGCGTTTGTACCCAGGGACGGGCAGTCCGCCTTCGAGTGCTTCCCACCGTGGCTGGCAGACGCTCTGGTTCAGCAAGCCGATGAAATGGGGGACGGGTGGAGATTGCCCGGCTTCGAAGGGCGGCTTGATCTTTGGGCACTGAAGGATGGGCCACACCGGGATTTCGTGCGGAGCAAACTAACCGACTTTGCCATCTCCTGCTTCAAGAGTCCCGCCAGACTTCCGACCAATGCCGCGGCCAGAATCAAGCGCGCGTTCATCGCGTGTGATACCGAAGGCTACCGCCTCGCGGAAGTGTTCGAGCCGTTTGCCGCTCAGGCGCGTCGCGAGGGCTGGCCGTACATAGCCCTTCCGACAGGCCATGATTGCCACGTCGAAGCGGCGGACGAGTGCGTCTCCTTCCTGTTGGGCTTGGCAACGGACTAACCGGACTGGCTGGCTCGCGCGGCAGCGAGGCCGCTAGAACTTCCAGGAGTACACGGCCGTTCTCCACCCAAGGCGGTGGCAACCACCAAGGGCCAGTAAGTGTCTATGAACTGTCTCATGCCCTCCACTATGTCGGACGGAACCGACGAAACGAGGGTGTCAAAGGAGAAGAATTCTCAAACAACGTCGACTTTGGGCGCTATGCCGGGTCGAGCTTCCACCTCTGGTTGTCAGGCAGCTCGACATCCCCATACCCCAGGCATCTGGCCTCGTTCACCAGGAGCTCGAAGAGGATGTGACTGTCGGCGATGTCGTAGCCGGCAGCGGCCGATGCCTCGACTCTGATTTCGAGGTCGTCGGCGAGGACACCCCTTCCGGCGATGTGGAATTCGCCGCCGGAACCTGCATCG
>CAYVTP010000059.1:0-11637 GCA_964454615.1 uncultured Acidimicrobiaceae bacterium
ACCAGGGTCTCCCCCGTCTTGCCTTCGAACGCCGACGCCTCCAGGAGCGACCCGTTGACCAGCCCGTAGGCCTCCTCCGATCCCGGGGCGGGCTCTGGCCCCTCGACCACCCCTATCACCAGGGTGGCGTCCGTCAGGTCGGGAAGGGTGTCGAGTGCTGTCAGCTGCATTTTTGCTCCGTTCTCATTTGTCACGTCGTGAATGGCCCTACACCGGCGAGCATCGCTCTACCGAGAAAGATGGCGCCGAGACTGGTCAGTACCGCGAGATAGGACAAACCCGTCGCCGCCATGACACCCGAATAGGCGGGATGACGGAGGGCTCCGATCACCGCCACCATGAGGATCAGCGACAACACCAGCAGGGCCATGAAGGCTATCGCCGCACCGGAGCGGGCCAGGTCGCCTGTTGCCCACACTGCCAAACCGTCGGCCGCCAGCCCCAATATGCCGGCGACCGCCAGGGAGCGCAGGGCAGACCTGGGGAGGCGGGGGTCCACCAGATACCAGTGGCCCAGCATCATCTCGCCGGTCACTCCGCCGAGGGCGGCCGAGCCGGTGACCGCCAACAGCCATCCGCCGAGAGAGGCGGCATCGAACAGGTAGCCAAGGGCTGCCGCCAGGAGGAGTATCCCGGCGAGCACACGGTTTTTCGCCCACATGAGGGCGATCAGAGCAAGGACGGCGGCAGGCCGGGAGAGCAGGTAGCCGGGCAGGGCCCACCCGGCCAATCCCAGGGCCGCCGCGGTGCCCCCTGTCAACCAGGTGAACCCGGGGCCGACGATCCTGGCCAGAGCGACAGCACCAGCCACCAATGCCATGCCAGCTGCCCAGCACAGCAGTATGAACCGTGGATCTGCGACAGATGACATGTCGGCTGGCACGAGAAGGCATCATATGGCCTCGTGGACCAAGACTCCCCTACCGTCTCTGTGATCATCCCGGCTCTCTCCGCGGCCGAGACCCTGCCCGACACGCTCAGGGCGATCCGCGCTCAGGACTATCGGCACATCGTGGATGTGATCGTGGCCGCAGGAGACAGCGGGTCGGCGGAGGCGGCCGAGCGGCACGGGGCGTTGGTTGTCGACAACCCGAACCGAACCACCTCTGCAGCACTGAACCGGGCAATCGAGGCCAGTCGGGGGGAGGTGATAGTCAGGTGCGATGCTCACGCCACACTGCCCCGCGACTATGTGAGCCGGGCAGTGAGCACCCTGCTCCGGACCGGAGCAGACAATGTTGGCGGGATGCAGGTTCCGGAGGGCTCCACGTTCTGGGAGAGGGCGATCGCCGAAGCGATGAGGTTGCCTCTCGGTGCGGGTTATGCCCGCTACCGGGTGGGTGGCAAGGAAGGGCCCGCCGAAACCGTCTACCTGGGAGTGTTTCGACGCTCCACGCTGGAACGACTGGGAGGGTTCGACGAGAGGTTCACCCGGACCCAGGACTATGAGATGAACCATCGAATCAGGGTTTCAGGCGGGTTGGTCTGGTTCGACCCCGAGCTCCGGGTTCTATATCGGCCCCGGGCCACCGTGGTGGCCCTTGCCAAGCAGTACTCGGGTTACGGCCGCTCCAAGCGCCGATTCGCGCGCCGTCATCCGGGGTCGTTGAAGCTCCGTCAGACGGCACCGCCTCTCTTGGTGGTCACCCTGGTCGCCGGCTTGCTCGGCGGATTGTGGGTGCGCCCGCTATTGGCGATTCCCCTTGCCTATCTCCTGACCGTCGTCGGCAGCGGACTGATCGTTGTTCCGCGGGCCGGCCTTGCGGCACTGGGTGTCCCGCTGGCCCTTGCCGTCATGCACATCTCATGGGGTATCGGGTTCCTGTTCCCCGGCAAGACGGCTGTAGTGGGAAAGGACCGAGTCCTCGGGCCATCTGAAGGAGGCGCGAACCCGGTCGACACGTGACATGGCGAGGACACGGCTCGCCGGCGTTGCCGCCTCCGACACAGCCCGTGCCATCGACCTCACTTCTCCGGGCGGAACCAGCCAGACCGCTTCGAACCCGTCGACCACCATACGAGTGCCGGGGAGGTCGGTGGCCACTACGGGCAGTCCCATTGCCATGTATTCGACAACCTTGGTCGGGACGGAGTCGATGTAGTTGGGCAGGGACCGTAGTGGTGAGATCCCGACCGAGGCGCGCCCCATGAGCGTCAGGGCCTCCCGATGGGGGCGTCTCCCCAGCATCTTCACATCTCCCCCGACCTCTGCAAGCCTCTCCGAGAACACCGGCTCGCCGGGTCCGACCACGGTGAGGGGGATCCCTGCGATGGCGCAGGCCTGCGCCGCGTCCGTGACACCCCGCTCCGGCCTGACGTCACCCACATAGATCACCGTGCCGTCACCTTCTCCACCAGGTTCAGGCCAACCTTCGTAACGGGGGTAGTTGGGAAAGACGGGGTGTTGCCTCCGGAACAGCCTGCGGTACGACTCCTCTGCCAGGGTGAGGTCGAGGAACGTCTCGCCCATGCGGTAGATGACCCTGGACAGCAGGCGGGCCAGAGGACGTGTCGGACGTGGAAGCCAATCCTTGGCGACGATCTGGGCGGCAAGGTCCTCATGGACGTCGAAGACCACCGGGCGGCGCAGGAGGAAACGGGCGATGACCCCGGCCGGAACGAGCTCAGGATCGTGGATGACGGCGACGTCCCACCGGGACGTCAGCAGTGTGCCAAGCGCTGCCCACCACCTTCGAAGTCTCCCCCCATGGAGCGGGAGCCAGTCGAGGCCGGTGCTGTCGGTGGGCCCGGGAGCTCGAGTGGCATAGCGCACCTGGAATCGCATCGCCAGCGTGCGGATCAATCGCTCCCGAATTCTCGTGTCGTCGGCGCTGTGAACCGTCGTGACGACCAGGACGGTCATAGGGTGACGACGTTGTCCGCGACGATGCCTCGTCTGCGGTAAACGCCCCGGGCGTCGAAGACCACCGGTACCGCGTCGGCCACTGCGGCGTAGTCGATGCCGCTGTGATCGGTGAGGACCGCGGCGAGATCGAACCCGCCCAGATCGTCTCCGGGGGCGATCGGGGTGAACCCACGAGCCTTGATGCCGGCCTCTCCGACCACCGGGTCGAGAACGTTGATCTTCGCACCGCGGCGCTCCAGCTCCTCGAGCACGTCGATGGCCGCGGACTCCCGATCGTCGGCAATGTCGGGCTTGTATGCGATGCCGATTCCAAGGATGCGCGATCCTTTGACCGCGGTGCCGCGCTCGTTGAGAAGCTCGCCGATCCGGGAGGCGTTGTAGGCCGGCATCTTGGCGTTGACCTGCTCGGAGATCTCGATGAACCGTGTGGCGAAGTTCGCCTCACGGGCCCTCCATGCCAGGTACTGGGGATCCAGCGGTATGCAGTGGCCGCCGACACCAGGGCCGGGGTAGAAAGCCTGGAATCCGAATGGCTTGGTCGAGGCCGCTTCGATCACTTCCCATATGTCGATGTCGAGCTCGTGTGCGAGCTGGGCCATCTCGTTGATCAGCCCGATGTTCACCGCGCGGTAGGTGTTCTCCAGGAGTTTCGACATCTCGGCAGCCCGCGCCGATGAGACGAGATGGACACTGGAGACCAACCGTCGGTAGGCAGCCTGGGCAACCTCACCACTCAGGGCGGTCACCCCACCCACCACTTTCGGTATGTCCCTGGTCTTGAGCTCGTCGCCTGGCGAGACCCGCTCGGAAGAGAACGCCACCCATACGTCCTGGTCGAGGGCCAGACCGCTGTCCTCGACCATCCTCACCAGGTAGTCCTCGGTGGTACCCGGGTAGGAGGTGGACTCCAACGCGACGAGCTGACCCGGCCTGAGGTTCTGCCCGACCGCAGTAGCGGCAGAGTCGATGAACGAGAGGTCGGGCTGCCGGTTGCGTCCCAGCGGGCTGGGGACGCAGATGAAGATGGCGTCGGCCCTGCGCAGCCGGGATGGGTCGGTGGTGAACTCCACCCCGTCTGAGATGGCCGCGGCGAGGTCTCCGTCGGAGACGTCGTCTATGGGGGATCTCGCCTCACGTAGTCCGGCAATCCTGTCGGCCGACACGTCGTATCCGATCGCCTTGAGCCCGGCGCGTGACGCCGTTACCAGAAGAGGCAGACCCACATATCCGAGACCCACCACGCCTGCGGTCCAGCGCTCTTCGGCGAAGAAGGCGACAGGATCGGTGGGGCGGAGTTCGCTCATGGTCGAGGAGGCACGTTACCGGGGACTCCCCTGCTTCGCGGGATGCTACGAGCCGACCTGCATCCGCCTGATGAAGGCCGCCATCTGGCCCCTGGTCACGAACTGATCAGGGCAGAAGTGGTTGTTGGCCGGTGGATTGCACCCCCGGGTGATCCCGGCCTCGGCGAGTGCGTTGATGTCGGCCTCGAAGAGGTGCCCGTTGTCGTCGACGAACCAGTCGGTGCTCGATGCCGGAAGGCTGAGAGCACGCCTGAGGAAGGCGGCCATCTGGCCCCTGGTCACGAACTGCCCGGGACAGAAGAGGGTGTTTGCTGGAGGATTGCATCCCCTGGTCACGCCTGCCGCCGCGATTGCGTTGATGTCGTTCTCGAAGATCGAGCCGTTGTCGTCCTCGAAGAAGTCTTGCGTTGTCGACGGATACGCGAAGGTCCGCCTCACGAACGCGGCCATCTGGGCCCTGGTGACACGGTCGTTGGGGCAGAAGCGGGTGTTTGTCGGGGGGTTGCAGCCGCGGGTGATGCCTTGCCGTGCCAGCCAGGTGATCTCGGTCTCGAAGAGATGGCCGACCGAGTCGACGAAACGGTGTCTCACAGCCATTCCCGCGTCGAGCCGCCCCGACTGGACCCGGTCGTCCAGCGCCGTAAGCCGCTTGGCGAAATCTTTGACCCGACCGACCACCTCGTGGTGGGTCGCGCCCGGAGTGTCGGCGATGACCAACGCTGCCGCCGCTGCGACCAGGGGAGCGGCGAACGAAGTCCCGTCTACCCGGATCCAGCCATCAGGGTGGGTCGTCCACATCAGCGTCCCGGGCGCAGCGATATGGGTGTCAGGCCCGTAGAAGCTGAATGAGGCCAGGGTGTCGCTCGGCGTGGTGGCCGCCACGCCCAGGTTGTTGCTGTGGGGATAGCTTCCTGGGATGATGGTGGTGTGGCCGTCGGGGAGCGCGTCAGGCGGAGTGTTCCCGGCGGCGGTGGCGATCACCACCCCTGCGTCCCTGGCATAGGTGTAGGCGTCGTATAGGACCGGGTCCCATCCGGGACCGTTGTCAGGTGCTGATGCCCCCAGGGACATCGTGATCACATCGGCGCCCATGTCCACGGCGTAGACGATGGCCGCAGCGATCGCCCACGAGGGGCACTCGTCGCCGCAGGCTCGCAGGTTCATCAGACGGGCTTGTGGTGCCAGGCCGGTGATCCCGAGATCGTTGACCGCGGCGGCGATCAGTCCTGCCACAGCTGTCCCGTGGGGAGCCGGCCAAGTGGACGTCGACGGCACCGGATCGTTGTCCCAATCCCAGAAGTCCCAGCCGTAGAGGTCGTCGACCAGACCGTTCCCATCGCTGTCGGTGCCGTCGAGTGTCTCCCCTGGGTTCACCCACATCCGACCGGTGAACTCGGGGTGACCTGACTGGATCCCGGTGTCCACGACAGCGACCACCACGCCGTTTCCCCTGGTGACAGACCATGCGCCCAGGGCGTTCACATCCGCACCAGGGACCCCGCCCTCCTGACCCGTGTTGTGCATGTACCACTGATCATCG
This sequence comes from uncultured Acidimicrobiaceae bacterium, assembly GCA_964454615.1. Classification (GTDB taxonomy): domain Bacteria; phylum Actinomycetota; class Acidimicrobiia; order Spongiisociales; family ZC4RG35; genus ZC4RG35. The sequence continues at coordinate 5,711 of CAYVTP010000059.1, forward strand.
AAGAAAGGCTCGTCAGCAGGATGGAGGAGTTGGTATCTACGTTCGGGGTAGGCGCCAGGACCGTAGGTGCTTTCCGCCAGGGCAATGGCAGACTCCAGTCCGGCGGAGGCGGGGACAGTCACCCTCGTCCATCCGAGTCGCATCGCCGGCAGGTCGTCGGCCCGAATTCCGGTGACCCTCCCGGCAGGAACGATCAAGTCGATGGTCTCCCCTCCAACGGGTTCGGGACCTGAGGATGCCGGGGCCACCAAAGGAGTGAGGAACAGGGCGGCGATCAGCGCGGCCAATACGACCCTTGACGGTGAGCGCACCGTGATCACCCCCTACACGGTACCCACAGCCGGCGACTTTGCCAGCCGTGGCCCTCGATGTGCCGGGGCCTGACGACAGGCGACTCACCACTACCATGCCCGGGGTGGTCGAAGCCAGCGCCGCCATCGCTCTCGGGGTCCTCGCCGTTGCCGGAGTTGCCAAGCTCATCGACCCCGCACCCGCGAGTGGGGCCCTCTCCGCAAGCGGCCTGCCGGGCGCCCACCTGCTGGTGCGCCTCCTGGGTGCCGGCGAGTTGGCGGCGGCCACCGTCGGGCTCTCCTTCGGCGGATCGGCGGCGGCACCGGCCGCCGGGCTCTATCTCGGTTTCGCCCTGTTCTCCGTGCGCGCCCTCAGAAACGACGCCCCCCTCCAGTCGTGCGGCTGCTTCGGAAGGGGAGACACCCCTCCTTCGGCCATCCACGTTGCCTACAACGTGATCGCTACGGCCGCCCTCGCCGTTGTGGCGATGGCAGGGCTCTCATCCGTTCCCTGGCAGGGTCCCGCACTCGAGACAGCCGTTTACCTCGGTTTCGTCGGGCTCGGCGCCTACGCCTCGATGGTCCTTCTCACCAGATTGCCCGCCGTGAAGAGGGTTGCCCGGGCTCGATGAGCACCCGCCTGGTCGAGTCCGCTTCCCGAATGCTCGATACCCGTCTCAGCAGGAGAGGTTTTCTCCGGCGCGCTGCCATGGTGGGGACTGCCCTGGTCGCAGCGCCTGCCACGTACATCCTCAGGCCTGTTTCCGCCCAGGCTGCGGTCCTCCCCGGAGACTGCGGGGCCAACACCCCGTGCAACGACGGCTGGACGGACTTCTGCATCAACCTCGCCGGGCACGGTGTCAACACGTGCCCTCCGGGATCGATGGTCGCCGGGTGGTGGCGGGCCGAAGGCAACGGCCCCTACTGCAACGGCGGACACCGGTACTTCATGGACTGCAATGCCAGCACCTGCTCCTGCCCTTGCGGTCCTTCTGGCACCTGCGACCACAGCTGCACCCAGTTCCCCTGCGAGTGCAACCTCGAGTCGTGCGACCACCGCAAGGTGGGGTGCACCCGGTTCCGATACGGCCAGTGCAACAACCACCACCCCTGCCTCGGCCCGATCACCTGCCGTGTGGTCACCTGCGTCACACCGTGGGAGTGGGATTCGTCCTGCACCCAGACCACGGCGGTGGCCGACTCCACATACGATCATCCTCCCGCGTCAGTGCTCCCCGACACCGCTCCGAAACCGCCCCGCCCGGCACGAGTCGGGGTGGTGACCGGAAACACCTGGGAGTTGCGCAACAGCGCGTCGGGCGGCGCTCCCCACTCGACCTTCACCTTCGGATCGGCAGGGGATGTCCCGCTGATGGGAGACTTCGCCAACTCAGGCGTGTCGACTGCCGGGATGGTACGCAACACGAGACATGGCATCGCCGGCACCGAGAGCTCGCTCATCTGGTACCTGCGCCAGGTCGAAGGGCCCGGCGATCCCGAGATCGCCGTCGCCTATGGACGCCCCGGTGACATCCCGGTGGTCGGTGACTGGAACCGCAACGGGGTGCACACCATCGGCGTGGTCCGGGGCGGGCGGTGGCTGCTCCGGAACAACAACAGTCCCGGCCCCGCCCATCTGGACATCACCTTCAGTGGGTACCAGGCAGGAGATATCCCGGTGGTCGGCGACTGGGATGGGGACGGCCGCACCGGGATCGGGTACGCCAGGGTGCAGGGAGACGAGGTCCGATGGCTGCTCAGGGACACCTTGAGCAGCGGAGGGGCCCAGCACGACTTCACTTTTGGCGCCGGCCCGGGTCGCCCTGTCACGGGAGACTGGGACGGTGACGGCGCAGCCGGCGTCGGCTGGTTCGCCGGGGGGATCTGGCATGTCCGCAACCAGCTGTCGTCGGGAGCAGCCGACGCCACTTTCGCTTTCGGGAACGCAGACGGGGCACCTGTCACGTGGTGGAGGATGACATGACCGCACTCATCGTGATCGAGGGTTTGGTGATCCTCATCCTGTTGATCCTGGTCGCCGGACTGCTCAAGTCACATGCCGAGATCCTGAGGGAACTCCACAGGCTCGGAGGGAGCATCGAGGGTGCGGGCAGCTCGAGTGGGCCCAGGGTCACCGGGCTTGGCGCCGTGCCACTCGCCGAGCTCTCGGGGACCGACCCGTCGGGCGCCCCCCGCGCGGTGAGCCTCACTCATGGGCGGGGAGAGACCCTGCTCGCATTCCTGTCGACCGGGTGCTCCTCTTGCCTGACCTTCTGGGACACTCTCGGCTCCTCCCCGGAAATGCCCACACCGACGACCCGACCGGTGATCATCACGCGGGGCCCCGACGGGGAGTCGCCTTCCAAGGTCTCGTCCCTCGCCCCATCCGGGGTGGCCGTCGTCATGTCGTCCGACGCCTGGGATGCCTTCGCGGTCCCGGTCACTCCGTTTTTCATGCTCGTCGATGGCCACGGGAAGGTGATCGGAGAAGGCTCGGCGGCGAGCTGGGAACAGCTGGTCGGGCTGTTCAGAAGGTCCGTGGAGGAGAGGGCTGTCAACGGTCCGGCACCCGGGCTCCCACCGGACGACCCAAGCCTCTACCAGAACCCACTCCAGCGATGAGCAGGTTCACCGCTAGGGGCGTCTCGATCGAGGTACCTCCCGGATGGGAGGCGGCTTCCACGGATGGCGGCTTCGAGGTCATGTCCGACGGGTCCCGCCAGGGCCTGACCATCCACCTCGCCTCGTTCCCGCTTCCGGCGGAGCCGGCCACATTCGGCGAGAACGCTGTCGAGCGAATGCGGTCCGACGACACTCTGCTCATCCTGTTCGAGTATGGGCCCGAATCGGCCGGGACGCCGCTCTTCTCACATCGAGGCGTCCCCCGGCTGGATCGTTCGATGTTCTCGCGGAACGGGCTCCAGCGGGGGATCCCGGGCCAGACCGGGACCCAGTACTTCTTCACCGAAAGAGGCAGGGCCTTCTGCCTCTATGTGGTCCTCGGCTCACACATCGACCGGGCCGACCTGATCCCCCGGGTGAACGCCGTCCTGGAGAGCATGGAGATCGGATGAGGGGCAGGGCATTCACCGCTGTGGCAGTGCTGCTTGCCACCCTGGCGGGCGCCCTGATCCTGGGCCCCGAGCGTGCCTGGGGTGTGGCCGTCGTCGGATACTTCATAGACGACAACGGGCGCATCCTGGAAGCCGACATCGACGCCATCGCGGCCGCAGGCATCACCCGCGGGTGCAACCCGCCGGTCAACGACCGGTTTTGCCCGACGAACAACCTCACCCGGGGTGAGATGGCGGCTTTCCTTCGCAGGGCCCTGCAACTCCCCGCCGCATCACAGGACTACTTCACCGACGACAACGGCTCCATCTTCGAGGCCGACATCAACGCCATAGCCGCAGCGGGGATCACCCGCGGGTGCAACCCGCCGGCCAACGACCGGTACTGCCCCGACCGAAACCTGACCCGGGGTGAGATGGCGGCTCTCCTCTTCCGAGCTCTCGGGCTGGGCACCTCGAACACCGACTGGTTCGTCGACGACGACGGCCACCTGTTCGAGACGGAGATCAACGCCATAGCCGCAGCGGGGATCACCCGCGGGTGCAACCCGCCGGCCAACGACCGCTACTGCCCCAACGACCTGGTGACCCGGGAGCAGATGGCCGCTTTCATCAGGCGTGCCCTCGGTCTTCCTTTTGTCACCCTCTATCTTCCCATGGCCGCCGGGCAGGGCATCCAATGCAACAAGAGCCCCTCAGAGTGCAGGGTCACCTACGACGTCGTGGCCGGGCGCTCCTACACCATCCGTGAGGGGCACTTCCTGGTGGAGCCTTCGACCAGCTCGGAGTCGAATGCCTTCAACAACTCGGCGACACGTATCGAGATCACTGTCAACGGATCGACCCAAACCGTCAGCTCGCTTCCCCAGACCGTCGAGGACGGCTTCCGTTATCGAATGTGGTCGCGCAACCTCAGTTTCCCGCCCGGGCAGCACACCATGGTGGTCACCTGGTCCTGGAACGGCGAGGTGACTCGCCGCACCGTCGCCACAGTCAGGGCCAACTGACTTCTGCAACCGGCGGCACCGACACCGGCTGAGTACCCTCGACCGGGGGCCGGCTACCTACGATAACCCGGTGGATCGACTCTCCCAGTTCCTCGGCGACCCGTGGAGGTTGGCAACCACCGTCCTCGCCCTGGCCTTGCTGGTGTCTGTGGCACTCCTGGCGACGGGAGGAGGAGGGGCCGCTCCCCCCGGCACCACCACCCCGGACGGCACCACGACTGTCGGCCCGGGCCCCGATGTCTCGACGACCACCTCAACACTCCCCCCGGGGTCCGGCTTCAAGGGCATGCTTGCAGTAAAGATCGACAACGCCCCGCCGGCCCGACCACAAGTCGGGATCGGCTCGGTGCCGCTGCTTCTGGAGTACCCGGTCGAAGGAGGCCTGACGAGGTTCATCGCGGTGGTCGACACCAACGCAACCGGCACCCTCGGCCCGGTGCGCTCGCTGCGCCCGGTGGACGGTGACCTGTTCCCGCTTCTCGCCCCGGCGGTCGCCTCGACCGGAGGTCAGCCGTTCGTGATCCGGGAGGTAGAGGCTGGTGGTACCACCCGGGTCGAACCGGGGACACAGCCCGTGTTCAGCTTTGCCGACCGCCCCGCCCCCTACAACGTGTTCCTCGATGTCGGCCCGGCGCTGGGGTTGGCGGGCGACTTCAACCCGGCCGACCCCCCAATCCCCGGTGGCAGCCTCCCCCTGGGCGCGACCATCGGTCGGCTGTCGATCACCACCTGGGGTGTCGACTTCGTCTGGGAGGCCGGCTCGTGGAGACGCCATCATCAGGGAGTCCCTTTCCTGGTGTCCCCCGACCTCGGCGGATCGCCGGAGCCGCTGACACACGATGTGGTGGTCATCCTCCAGGTGGGTCAAAGGTCGGCCGGATACACCGACAGCAACGGCGCCCCTGTCTTCACCTTCGACGTCATCGGTGCAGGCGATATGGTGGTACTCCATGAAGGCCAGGCTGTCACCGGAACCTGGCTGCGTCGGTCCCACGCCGAGGCTTACCGCCTATTCGGGCCGGGCGGCGAGCCCGTCGGCGTTCCCGACGGCCGGCTCTACGTGGCCTTCGTCCCCCAGGGGACCGCTGTCGAGATGGAGTAGAGACAGCCGGACGTTCCCGCGCCGCCTGACCGTCCTGGTCACCGCCGTGGTAGTGGGAGTGTTGGCCAGCACGGGTGTTGCCTCGGCCGTGGACCACACCACCCCGGGCGGCACATTCGTCGACGACGACGGATCGGTCTTCGAAGGGGCCATCGAGGCGATCCATGCCGCCGGGATCACCTACGGATGCTCGAACCGCATGGAGTTCTGCCCCAACCAGCGGATCACCAGGGGCGAGGTGGCGGCTTTCCTGAGGCGCGCCCTCCAACTGCCCTTCTCTCAGACGGACTGGTTCGTCGATGACGACGGGTCGCGCTTCGAAGGGGACATCAACGCCATCGCCCAGGCCGGGATCACCAAGGGCTGCAACCCTCCGACCAACGACCGCTACTGCCCGGACCGCAGCCTGACACGGGGCGAGATGGCCGCCCTCCTGGTGCGGGCGTTCCAGCTGCCT
>CAYVTP010000060.1:0-4124 GCA_964454615.1 uncultured Acidimicrobiaceae bacterium
TGATGGTCGAGCTGGTGTGCGAGACCGACTTCGTCGCCAAGAGCGACGAGTTCGGTGAGATCGCCAACGACATCGCAATGCATGTGAGCTGGGCAAGCCCGACCTGGGTCACTCGCGACCAGGCGGACCAGGAGCAGGTAGAGCACGAGCGGGAGATGATCGCCCGTCAGGCCGCTGCCGAGGGCAAGCCGGCCGATGTGGTCGAGAGGATCGTCGAGGGCAAGATCGAGTCCTGGTACGCCGAGAACGTCCTCTATGAGCAGAAGTTCGTCAATCCCGAAAAGTACGAAGGGACCGTCGGCGACATGGTCGGCTCTCTAGCCTCCAAAATGGGTGAGAACATCTCAGTGCGACGCTTTGCAAGGCTCAAGGTGGGGTCCTAGGAGGCCGTGTTGACCGAGAAACCGCGCCGGGTACTGCTCAAGCTCTCCGGCGAGGCGTTCGCCGATCCCGAAGTCGGTTACGGGATCGACCCTGCCACCGTCCAGCGGGTCGCAGCGGAGATCGCAGAGGCCAGACAGACCGGCGCCGAGATAGCCGTAGTGGTCGGCGGAGGGAACATCTTCAGGGGAGTCTACCAGGCTGCAAAGGGCATGGACCCGGCAACCGCTGACTACATGGGGATGCTGGCCACCGTCATCAACGCCCTGGCCCTTCGGGACGCCCTCGAGAAGCAGGAAGTGATAACCAGGGTGCAGTCGGCGATCACCATGCAGGAGCTGGCCGAGCCCTACATCCGCCTCCGGGCCATCCGGCACCTGGAGAAGGGCCGCGTGGTGATCTTCGCAGCCGGCACAGGGAACCCCTTTTTCACCACCGACACCACTGCCGCCCTGCGCGCCATCGAGATCGACGCCGACGTACTCCTCAAGGCGTCCAAGGTGGACGGGATCTACGACTCCGATCCCGCCACCAACAGCGGTGCAAAGCGCCACGTGGAGCTCTCCTACATGGAGTTCATCTCAGGGGAGTTGCGGGTCATGGACACCACTGCCGTTACCATGTGCAAGGAGCACAACGTCCCGATCCACGTCTTCGACATGACCGAGCCAGGGAACATCGTCGGCGCGGTCAGGGGCGATCGGATAGGTACGGTGGTGCACTGACGAGGAGGACCAATGATCGCCGATCTCCTAACGGAGGCCGAGCACAAGATGGAGATGGCCGTCGAGCATGTCGCCGGTGAGTTCTCCACAGTCCGCACCGGAAGGGCGAATCCTCAACTCCTGCAGAGGGTGACGGTCGAGTACTACGGGTCGCCGACCCCGTTGCAACAACTCGCCTCGATCTCCGTACCCGAGCCCCGTTTGCTGGTGGTGCAACCCTTCGACAAGTCCTCACTGGGCAACATCGAAAAGGCACTGCAACAGTCCGAGCTCAGCCTCAATCCCACGAATGACGGCAACGTGATCCGCATCGCCTTCCCGCCTCTCACGGAGGAAAGGAGGAAGGACCTGATCAAGCTGGTCAAGCACATGGCCGAAGAGGGCCGGGTCGCGGTCCGCAACGTGAGACGCCACGCAAAGTCCGACATGGAGGCCCTCCACGGCGAGATCTCCGACGATGACATCCGCCGTGGCGAGGAGGAGCTCCAGAAGCTGACCGACCGCTTTGTGGAGCGGATCGACCAGCTCCTCTCCAACAAGGAAGAGGAGCTGCTCGAAGTCTGATGAGCGGTAGAGACGACTCAAAGGGGAAGGGCTACAACAGGCCCTGGGAGGAAGGGGACGACGAGGGAGCTCCAGTGTTCTCACTGTTCGACCAGCCCGACGACGAGACGGCCGAGCCACCGCCCTCCGACGACGGGGAAGGATCCGACGACGAGGCGGCGGATGCCGAGGAGCACTCAGACATCGACGAGATGGACGATTGGGAGGCCATGGCCTCCGACCGATCCGACCTCCAGGCCTACACCTCCGAGGAGTATCTCAGCGCCACCACCCAGGAGTATCAGGGCCTCGCCGATGAGGTAAACCGGGCGAACGAGGAGAAGTGGGAGCAGCAGGCAGTCTCCGCACCGGTCGCCGGTGTCGGGTCCGGCCTGGTCGGTTTCGAAGACGTCTCCGGCACCGCCTCCGGCTCGGAAGAGGACTACGAGGCCCTGGAGCAGGCGGCCAGCTCCGACCTGGCGCTCCGCATCGGGTCCGGTCTGGCGATCTTCGGCCTGTTCTTGGGCTCCCTGGTACTCGGCGGGTGGTGGTTCACCACCTTCGTGATCCTGGTGATGCTCATCGCGGTCGGTGAGCTGTACGGCACCGTCAGGACCGTCGGTTACAAGCCCTTGGCGCTCTTCGGCCTACTGGGGACAGTCCTCGTCGGGGTCGGCACCCATGCCATGGGCGTCTACGCCATCGGAGCCTGGGTCGTGATGGTCACCCTGGTCACGATCCTCTTCGTGTCGCTGACGCCGCGCCGCAGCCCTCTCGAAGACACGGCCATCACAGTGCTCGGTCTGGCCTGGGTGAGCATGCTCGCCTTCGCCATCCCGTTCGGCTTCGCCGCCACCCCGGTCGCCTGGGTCTTCTTCGCGGTGGTGCTGGTGGCCTTCAACGACGTGGGCGCCTACTTCGTTGGACGGGCTTTCGGTAAGCATCCTCTGGCCCCGATGCTCTCCCCGAAGAAGACCGTCGAAGGCTTCGTTGGTGGGCTGATACTTGCCGCCATGGCAGCGTCGGTCCTGGTCACCTTCCCCTACTGGGAGCCGATCGGGCTCGCCCGCGGCCTGGTTCTTGCCGGCATCGTCGGGTTCACCGCTCCTCTCGGAGACCTCGTGGAGTCCATGGTGAAGCGTTCCATCGGCGTCAAGGACATGGGTTCTGTGTTGCCCGGGCATGGCGGCATGCTCGACCGCATCGACGGCTTCCTCTTCGCCCTACCGGCCCTCTACCTGGCGTTCTCGGCATACGGCCTGTTGTGAACCGCCCGGTCGTAGTGCTGGGCGCCACCGGCTCGATCGGCCGGCAGACACTAGAGGTGGCCGACGCACTCGGGCTCGAGGTGGTCGCCCTTGTCGCCCGTCGGGCCCGGACCGAGCTGGCGAAGCTCGCGATGCGATACCCGGACGCTTCTGTCGTGGTTTCCGGCGGCACCATCGAGGAGCGTGAGGATCTCGAGTCCGAAGCTCGACGCAGCGTCGGGTTCGGTGTCGAGGCGGTGCTCGAGGAAGTTGCACGGCCAGGTGTGGTCGTGGTCAATGGCATCGTCGGCGCAGCCGGACTGAGGGCCAGCGTGGCCACCCTGGAAGCCGGCAACCGCCTGGCGCTGGCCAACAAGGAGAGCCTGATAGCGGGGGGACCGGTAGTGAAGAAGGCCCTCGGGTCGGGTGGCGAGATCATCCCGGTCGACAGTGAGCACTCGGCAATCCACCAGAGCCTCGTCGGGGAGTCTGCCGGCTCGGTCCGCAGGCTTCTCCTCACCGCATCAGGCGGGCCCTTCCGCGGCTGGACCACGGACCAACTGGAGGCGGTAACGCCGGAGCAGGCCTTGAACCACCCCAACTGGGACATGGGCCCGCGCATAACGATCGACTCGGCCACCCTGTTCAACAAGGGTCTGGAGATCATCGAGGCCCACTTCCTCTTCGACATCGACTACGACGACATCGAGGTCGTGGTCCACCCTCAGTCGATCCTCCACTCCGCCGTCGAGTTCACTGACGGCTCCTGGAAGGGGCAACTGGGCCACCCCGACATGCGGATACCGATCCAGTACGCGCTCACAGCGCCGGAACGGTCCCCAGGGCCCGGGCCCCGGTTCGACTTCGCCGGCCAGACTCTCGACTTCGAGCCGGTGGACCGGAGTACCTTCCCCGCCATCGACCTCGCCTTCGCCGCAGGCAGGGAGGGTGGCTCGGCGCCCGCAGTCTTGAACGCCGCCGACGAGATCGCGGTGGAGGCTTTCCTCCAGCGTCGGCTCGGCTTCAACGGGATCCAGCGTGTCGTCCGCTCCACCCTGGAAACCGTCGAGAATCGGCCGCTCTCCTCCGTCGAGGCCGTGCTGGAGGTCGACCGGGAGGCCCGAGCGGTCGCCGCCGGCCTGGTGGCCGGCGCATGCTGAGTACCGGCACCGCCTGGGTACGCTGACAGCCGAATGGTCGGAGGCTTCGCAGCTGCGCTCGCCATAAT
>CAYVTP010000060.1:4134-11448 GCA_964454615.1 uncultured Acidimicrobiaceae bacterium
GCGGCCGCTTTTGCCATCATCTTCTTCGTGACATTCCACGAGGCAGGTCACTTCCTCGCGGCCAAGTCGGTCGGCATGAAGGCCACCGAGTTCTTCTTCGGCTTCGGCCCTCGCGTCTGGTCGACCAGGCGCGGCGAGACCGAATACGGGATAAAGGCGATCCCACTGGGCGGCTATGTGCGGATCATAGGGATGAACCCCTTGGAGGAGGTCGCCCCGGAGGACATGGGTCGCACCTACAGGGAGAAGAAGTTCTGGGAGAAGAGCGTCGTGGTCCTCTGCGGCGTCGGGGCCAACTTTTTGCTCGCCTTCATCCTGTTCTACGGGCTGGTGGTGGCCAACGGGGTGCCCGGCGAGGTGCTTCCAGTGACCGGTGCCGTGGTCGAGGACTCACCTGCGGCCGCGGCCGGTGTGGTGGTCGGCGACCGAATCATTGCCATCAACGGGGTGGCAGTGTCCGACTGGGAGTCGGTGCCGCTGATCATGGCGGAGGTCGGTCCCGGGCCGGCAACGGTGACCGTGGAGCGCGACGGGATCTCGCTCGTGCTGGACGTTGTTCTCGCTCCCAACCCAAACGATCCCTCCGTTGGCTATCTCGGGGTGGCCCCCATCAGGGACATCCGCGATGTCGGCCCCTTCGAGGGTGTCGGCGTGGCAGGCAGCCTGGTCGGCCAGGGCATCGGCGACACCTTCACCGCCCTCGGCCAGATGTTCCGGCCCTCATCCCTGGTCACCTACCTGGGCGTCCTTCTCGGTAACACCGAGGTCCCCGACGAGATACGGCCGGTGAGCCCTATAGGGATCGTGTCTATCGGGAGCCAGGCCGAGTCCGTCGCATTCTTCCTCGGGATCATGGCCTACATCAACGTCATCCTGGCCACCATCAACCTCCTTCCCCTCTTCCCGCTCGACGGTGGGCACTTCGCAGTGGCGGTCTACGAGAAGGTCACCGGCCGCCAGGCCGACATCCGCAAGTTGATGCCGGTGGCGGCGACGGTTTTCGGGATCTTCATCTTTCTGGGTCTGGTGGCGATCATCCTCGATGTGGCCAACCCGATCCGCCTCGGCTAGACGTACCCCGTACCCGTATCCCCCGACGGGCCGACACGTGACTCCGGCATCTTCTAGGCGGCTGATGGGCGGTACCGTATGACCCCGTGAGCTTCGAGCGTCGGCAGACCCGTCAACTGCATGTCGGCAACGTTCCCGTTGGCGGGGGCGCCCCGGTCAGCGTCCAGTCGATGACGACCACCAAGACCGCCGATGTCGACGGCACCCTGGCCCAGGTGTACGCCCTCGCCGGGGCTGGGGCAGACATAGTCCGGATCACCTGCAATGACGTCGACGCCGCGCAGGGCCTCGCCGAGATCGTGCCTCGCAGCCCTGTCCCGATCATCGCCGACATCCACTATCAGTATCGGCTCGCCCTTGCCGCCATCGAGGCCGGTGTCCAGGGCCTTCGCCTCAACCCGGGGAACATCCGCAAGGAGGACCAGATCAAGGCCGTGGCCAAGGAGGCCAAAAACCATGGCCTCCCGATCAGGATCGGGGTCAATGCGGGTTCGCTGGACAAGGACTTGCTCGACAAGTACGGATCCCCGGTACCGGAAGCCCTGGTCGAGTCGGCACTCATGGAAATCCGCTATCTCGAAGACGTCGACTTCACCGACATCAAGATCTCGGTGAAGCACTCCAACGTGCGGTCGATGGTCGAGTCGTATCGGCTCCTCTCGGAGGTGGTCGACTACCCGCTCCACCTTGGAGTGACCGAGGCAGGGCCTCCCCCTGCAGGGTTGATCAAGTCGGTTGCGGGCATAGCTACCCTGCTCAACGAGGGGATCGGCGACACCATCCGGTTCTCGCTGACAGCCGACCCTGTCGAGGAGGCGAAAGCGGGTCGTCAGCTTCTCGAGTTTCTCGGTCTCCGCGAGAGGAAGGGCCTCGACCTGATCGCCTGCCCCTCTTGCGGTAGGGCCGAGGTGGACGTCATCGAGGTGGCGACCCAGGCCCAGAAGGCGCTGGAGGAGGCCAAACTGCCGATCCAGGTGGCGGTCATGGGATGCGTGGTCAACGGTCCCGGAGAGGCCAGGGAGGCCGACATTGGCATCGCCGCCGGCCGGGGGAGAGGCCATCTCTTCATCAAGGGCCAGGTGGTCCGGGTCGTGCCCGAGTCGGAGATGGTGGAGGCCCTCCTCGAGGAGGCCCGGAAGCTGGTCGAAGAGGGGGTGGAGGCGCGTCTCGCCCAGGCCGACCAGAGCGCAGCGGGGGCCGCCGAGGAGGAGCGTCTCCAGCTCATCGAGATCAGGGGGGACGCCAACAGGTCCGCCGAGAGGCGAGCTGCGGTCGCCGAGGTCGCCGAAGGCTGATGCTCACGGGCATCCACCACGTCCAGCTGGCGATGCCGGTGGGTGGGGAAGAGGTGGCCACCGACTTCTACGAGGGTCTTCTTGGTGTTCCGAGGGTGGCCAAACCGGCTCATTTGGAGGCCAGGGGAGGATGCTGGTTCGAGTCCGATGCGGTGCGGATCCACCTGGGAGTGGAGGACGACTTCGCTCCGGCCCGAAAGGCCCACCCTGCGCTCCTGGTTCGGGACCTCGACTCGATGCGAGGGCGCCTGGCCGATGCTGGCGTGGAGGTCGTGTCCGATCAACCATTTTCCGGTTTCGACAGGGTCTATGTATCCGACCCGTTCGGGAACCGAATCGAACTGCTCGAGCCTTCAGGCATCTGACACCAACCCCGACCCAGCGAGGGGGTTGATTCCGATCTCACTGTCCGGCATGCTCGACTCATGCCGATCTCGGAAGCTGAGCGGAGCGACCTCTACACTGGCCTTGCGGAAGTTCTCGGACCACAGCGTGCGGAGACCTTGATGAGCGCTTTCCCGATGTACGAGTCGGACGAGGTTGCCACCAAGCGCGACCTGGCTGAGTTGCGTGCCGAATCCTCCCGCGAGTTCGCCACGGTGAGGAGTGAGATCGCGACTCTGCGGGATGACATGAACACCCGCTTTCTCCAACTGACGCTGGTGCTGGTCGTCGGGCTCCTGGGAGTAATCGCGACGCTGATCGGCGTGACCGTCCTCGGCTAGGGTCGGCCCGATGCCCACCGAGCCGATCCGTACCGTTGGTCGTTGGGCTTTGGCCGCTTTCCTGCTGACGGCCGGTATCGCCCACTTCGTCCGCACCGAGGAGTTTCTGGGCCAGGTGCCTTCGCTTCTCCCCGCGCGGACCGCCATCGTGTATGTCTCTGGTGTTGCCGAGATCGCCCTGGCGGCCGCGCTCGTGGGCTTGCCGGGGAAGCGTGTGGCCGTCGGATGGGCGACCGCGGGGTTCTTCGTCCTGGTCTTCCCGGGGAACATCTACCAGGCGGTGGCCGGGGTTCCTGCCTTCGGCATGGATGCCACCGCGAGGTGGGCGCGGCTCGCCTTCCAGCCCCTCTTCGTCGTCTGGGCCCTTGGGAGCACCGGGGCGTGGCGGGCGTGGAGGGCCTCGCGCCCCTCATGACCGACCGCGTACTCAGGAAGGAGGCCGTTGTCGACGCCCCTCTCGAGACGGTCTGGAAGATATGGACCACCGTGGAGGGCCTTCTGTGGTTGAGTAGCTCAAGCCGGGTGGACCTTCGACCAGGCGGCGACTACGCCCTCTTCTTAGCTCTCGACCCGGACGAGAGGGGGCGGCGGGGCAGCGAGGGAAGCAAGATCGTGTCGGTGGAGGCCCCCCGTGAGCTGGTCTTCGATTGGACCTTCCCTCCGGATGTCCCCGCGTTGCGCTACGCCGATGAGACGACCCGCGTCACCCTCACATTGGAACCGGTCGACCCGGGGCGAACTGCGATCTCCCTGGTGGCGGTTGGCTGGGGACAGGGTGAGGATTGGGATCGGGGCTTTCAGTATTTCGAGGCTGCCTGGGGCTTCGTCTTCGACCGTCTTCGCCAGCACCTCTCCGGAGAGGCTTGAAACACCACGCCGGTCGGGCATGGTCGTCTCATGCCGACTTCTGATGCGTTCGGCAGAGGTGAGCGCTGACGACTGCTAATCCAGAAAAAATGTTCCCCTAGAGCGTCAACAGGTCTAAATCTGTCACACCCCCCTCGTATGTTGGCGGGTATGAGCAAGTTCGATCTCCACTCGACCGACCGACTCGAAGAGGAGCTTGCCTGGGCGTCCCGGGCGATAGCCGAGGCGACATCGATCCAGCTCGAGCTCCTCGAGGAATTGGATCGCCGCCAGGTCGCCTCCGAGGATGGTTGCCGCACCATGTTCGAGTGGGTCGCCATGCGGCTCGACCTGGGAACGGACACGGCCAAGCGTTTGGTCAGGACGATGCGCCGGACCGCCGACCGGCCCGATCTCAGGCTGGCCCTCGCCGAAGGGGTGTCATTCGACCGTATCGAGGCCCTGGCCAGGGTCGCTGATCCTGTCGGGCTGTGGCAGGGGATGGACGTCGGCCAGATCCGCCGCGAGGCCGCCCTGAGAGGCCGGCTGGGCCGGTCGGATGCCGAGCGGGGCCCGGACGATCGCTTCCTGGTGATGCAGCCTTCACTCGACGAGTCCTGGTGGAGTCTGTGGGGAGGCCTCGACGGCCACGCCGGCGCCATCGTCGACAAGGTCCTCACCGGGATGGCCGACGACCTCACTGAACTTCCCGACGAAGTCCCGGTCGACGCGGGCTGGAGGAAGGCGACCGCCCTCGTCGAGCTGTGCGTGTCAGACGAGCCCGTTCCGGCCAATGTGACCGTGTTCGTCGACGCCAAGCACGCCGATGAAGCCACAGGGCATGCGGGGGTCGTTCTCGAAGCCGGGCCGGTTGTTGGCCGAGAGGCACTCGAGGCCATCCTCTGCGACGCCAGAGCCGAGGTGATAGCCCGCGCCGGGGACGGGCGGTACATGGACTACGGGCACAAGCACCGTGTGGTGCCGCCAGCGCTCCGGCGGGCTCTCATGTTCGAGTATCGGGGTGTGTGTGCCATCGATGGATGTCAGTCGGCCAGCCGCCTCCAGGCCCACCACATCATCCCGTGGTCCCGGGGAGGGAGGACCGATCAGGACAACCTGATACTCCTCTGCTGGTTCCATCACCACGTCGTGATCCACGAGCGAGGGTTCCACCCTTACCGCCATCCCGACCATGGTCGGATACGGCTCCGGGCTCCCGACCGACCAGCCCCGCGAGCCACTGCCCAAACCTGACCTGGTGAGCAGCCGGCTCAGTGAGCCTACGGCTCATCCGGCCCGGGACATCACCCAATCCTTGACCAGTCCATCGAGGGTGCCCAGCGGCACCAGCCCGGAGCCAAGGACGGTGTCGTGGAAACCCTTGATGTCGAACTTCTCTCCCAACGCTGCCTCTGCTGCGGCCCTCATCCTGAGGATCTCCAGCCGACCGATCATGTAGGAGCACGCCTGCCCGGGCCAGCTTATGTACCTGTCCACCTCGGCTTCGATTCCGACGCGGCTCATCGGGGAATTGTCCATCAAGAAGTCGATGGCCTGCTGACGGGTCCATCCCTTTGCGTGGATGCCGGTGTCGACCACGAGGCGCCCGGCTCTCAGAGAGTCGTTGGCCAGCATGCCGATTCTGTCGAGGGCGCTGCCGTACAGCCCCATCTCGTCTGCCAGGCGTTCGGTGTAGAGGCCCCACCCTTCGGCGTAGGCCGAGATCAGGGCGTACTTCCTGAACTCGGGGATGTCTTCGAGCTCGGTGGAGATGGCGAGTTGGAGGTGGTGTCCGGGAATGGCCTCGTGGTAGGTCAAGTTCTCGATCTCGTAGGTGGCCCACTTGGCCGGGTCGGAGGTGTTGACGAAGTAGGTGCCGGGGCGCGACCCGTCGGCTGCCGGCGGGAAGTAGTAGGCGGCGGGGCCGTAGGGGGTCTCGACGATGGCGCAGTCGGCCTTGGGGAGCCGGCCGAACCAGTCGCCCATGGCCTCTTTCGCCTTGGCCATGGCCACTTTGGCGGCTTCGATGATGGGTGGGCCTTCCTGGTAGCGGAGCTCTGGGTCTTCCCGTATCCTGGTGTAGATCTCGTCGAGGTAGCTCGTCCCGAGGACGGGTCCGGCTATCTCCCTGTACTCGTCGTCGAGCTTGGCGATCTGGTCGAGGCCGACCTGGTGGATCTGCTCGGCGGTCTTGTCGGTGGTGGTGAACCGGTAGAGGGATTTGGCGTACCACTCGTCGCCGCCGGGGATGTGGGACAGACCGGGCTGGTCGTCGCTTCTGGAGGCGGGGATGACGGTGTCGACGATGGTGTCCCGCCATCGCCTGATCGCCGGGTTGACCTCGTCGGCGACGATGTCGGCCATCTCTTCCCGCCATGCGGCTTCTCCGTCCCAGTTTTGGGGGGCGGTCAGGTTGAGGAGGGGGCTGTGCTCTGCCGTGAGCAATGCCTCGAGCTGTTCGACGGTCTTTTCGGCTGTTGAGGCCATGGGCACCCGCCCGGCGGCGACCCCGTCGCGGAGGCGGTCGACTCCGGTGTCGAAGGCTTGGGCGATGCCCCGGAACTTGGCCCGCATGGCAAGGGCGTGTTCGGGTTCGACGAGGGGCAGCTGGGGGATCATGGCTGGGATCATGGTTTGGATCCCGATGGTGTGGCTGACCGCCATTTCGGCGGCACGGGTCTCGGCCATGTCGGCGATGGTGGAGGCTTCGAAGATCAGGACTTCCCGGGTTATCCGCTCCTGCTCGCTGAGGGTGGCGGGGTCGATTTCCTCGGCGGCTCTGGCAAATTCCCGGAGGGCGGCGATCTTGGCGTTTTCGGCTTGGAGGCTTGGGTCTTCGAACTTCTCGTCGTACCGGTGGTCTCCGATGAGCAACGCCTGGGTGGGCGATGTCTCGAGCTGGTGCTCCCAGTAGTCCCGGGCGAGTTGGTCGAGGGCGGGGTTCACGGGTTTCTCCTTGGTGGCCTGTCTTGGCCGGCCAAACTACACCCGCGGTCCCGGTCACCCAACTGCCCCCGGGGCTATTACGGGCAGGGGACGTCGACTAGTACCGTCTACGCCCCAATGCGATGGTCTCGAGCCCACATCCCCACCCTGCGTGATGCTCCGGCAGACGCCGAAGCGGTGAGCCACCGTCTCCTCGTGCGCGCCGGTTACATTCGCCAGCTCGCTGCCGGCTCATACACCATGCTCCCCCTCGGCCAGCGCACCCGTTTGAAGGTGGAGCGGATCATTCGAGAGGAGATGGACCGGATTGGCGGCCAGGAGCTGATGCTTCCCACCCTCCATCCCGCCGAGATCTGGAAGAAATCCGACCGGTACGATCTGATGGGCGACAACCTCTTCAAACTCAGGGACCGCAAGGCCGCCGAGCTGGT
>CAYVTP010000061.1:0-6490 GCA_964454615.1 uncultured Acidimicrobiaceae bacterium
GCCGAACAGGATCACGAACTGTTGGTCGGGTTGAAAACCCGTCCCGTCGATGGTGATGAGGGTTCCCGGTGCGGCAATGGACGGAGTCAGGCTGATCGTGGGCTCCGGCTGCTGCGCAGTGGCGTGGTCTGTGGATGGAGCGCCGACGGTGAGCATCAAGGCCAGACCGACGACAGTCACTCGGTGACGCATCGTGGGAACAGCCTACCCAGAGTGGTCGATCTCGTGCGTCGGGGCTCAGGGAAGAGAAGGCCCCCTAAGATGGTTGTCATATCAACTGATGAGCGCCGTACTCGAACTCCACCAACTCGGATTCCCCTGGCAGGGGGTCGACCCCTTCCTGATGACGGTCCATCATGTCGACCGCTACCCAGCAGGAAGCAAGGAGCTCGGCCCGGCCGAGCCTCTCCATGGTCGCAATCTCGGCTCCGACTTCTCCTACCGGGACGGATGGAGCATGTATCACGGAGTCGATGTCCCGGGCTTCCCGCGCCACCCCCACCGAGGCTTCGAAACGGTCACGGTCGTACGCAGGGGATACGTCGACCACTCCGACTCGCTGGGGGCAACCGCCCGCTACGGGGAGGGCGATGTCCAATGGCTGACCACCGGGGCCGGCATTCTCCACGCCGAGATGTTCCCGCTCCTCGATCCGGACCGGGAGAACATCCTTGAGCTCTTTCAGATCTGGCTCAACCTTCCGCCGGAGTCGAAGATGGTCGAGCCCTACTTCGGGATGCTCTGGAGTGAGGACATTCCGACGGCACGACCGGCCAGCGGCGTGGAAGTGGAGGTCATTGCAGGAAGCCTGGATGGCCTTGTCGCCCCGGCTCCCCCTCCCGACTCCTGGGCTTCCCGACACGAGTCCGAGCTCGCCATCTGGCTGGTAAGGCTCGACCCGGGAGCCTCCTGGCAGCTGCCCGCCGCACTGCCCGGGGTGAGCAGGATGCTCCACTGTTTCGTGGGTGACAGCGTCGCCGTCGATGGCGTGGAGTTCGGTTCGGACGTGGCAGCCCGACTTGACCCCACAGCCAGCCCCCTCGTAGAGAGTCGGGGCGGCACCGCAGAATTCCTCCTGCTCCAGGGACGGCCGATCGGTGCCCCGGTCTTCCAGATGGGCCCGTTCGTGATGAACACTCCCGATGAGTTGAGGCAGGCCGTGACCGACTATCACGCCACCCAGTTCGGGGGATGGCCGTGGTCGCGCTCCGACCCGGTCCATGCCCGGGGGGAGGGGCGGTTCGCCCTCCATGCCGACGGCCGGGTCGAGCATCGTGGTCGGCAGACGGTCTGACATGGAACTCGGTGTCACCAGCTTCGCCGAGACCATCCCGGCCCCCGGGGAGGAACCGGTGGGCCACGGGATCCGCCTTCGTCAGATACTCGAGGAAGTGGAGGTCGCCGAGAACGCCGGCCTCGACGTCTTCGGCCTTGGCGAGCACCACCGCCCCGATTTCGCCTCGTCGGCTCCGGCAGTGGTCCTGGCCGCAGCGGCGGGTAGGACGTCGCGGATTCGTTTGTTCCCGGCTGTGTCCATCCTGTCGACCGACGATCCGGTCCGGGTGTTCCAGCAGTACGCCACTCTCGACCTGGTGTCCTCTGGTCGGGCCGAGCTCCTGGTGGGCCGGGGCTCGTTCATCGAGTCGTTCCCGCTGTTCGGGTACGACCTCGAAGACTACGACGAGCTGTTCGCCGAGAAGCTGGACCTGCTCCTGCAGATTCGTGACAACGAGGTCGTCGACTGGTCGGGGCGGTTCCGGACGCCGATACGGGGCCAGGGTGTGTACCCGCGCCCGGAGCGGCCCCTCCCCATCCGTGTCGCGGTCGGGGGCACTCCGGCCTCTGTGGTACGAGCTGCCGGCAGGGGACTCGGCCTGGCCATGGCGATCATCGGTGGGAGCCCGGACCGTTTCTCCGCCCTGACCGAGCTCTACCGGCGCACCCTCGAGGACAGCGGGCGCGATCCTGCCGGCTTTCCCATCTCGGTCCATGCCCACGGGCTGGTGGCCGAGAGCGAGCGGGAGGCTGTCGAGACCTTCTACCCGTCATACTCAGTGGCCATGACCCGGCTGGGACGGGAGCGTGGATGGGGGCCGATGACCCGTGAACAGTTCGACTGGATGGCAGGGCCCGAGGGATCGCTGGTGATCGGCGACCCGGAAACTGTGGCCGACAAGATCCTGCGCTGGAAGCAGGTCCTGGGCGTCGACCGCTTCGAGCTGCATCAGAGTGTCGGGACGATGCCCCATGAGAAGGTCCTCCACTCGATCGAGTTGCTCGGCAAGGAGGTCGGTCCCCTGGTGCGGGGCGACTGACGGGCTACGTCGAGGGGGGGCCGGCGACGACCTGGCCCCGCATCTGGAGGTAACCGTCGATGACCGTCTCGATGTCGTCAGGCTCGACCCCGCTCTGGCGCATCCGTGCCTTCAGCAGGTCGAGCATCTCGTCGAAGTCTTCCACGGTGATCCCTAGGTTCTGGTGCACCCTGAGGATGTGGGCCTGGTCGAAGGCATGGGGACCTCCCATCACCGCCGTCATGAACAGGGACTGGTGCTCCACCAACCCCGACATCGACACATTGGTGAAATAGCGTCCAAGAATTGGAGACTGGAGGACATCCGCATAGAACGCGGCGACGATGCGGGCCACGGTGGCCCGTCCATACCGCTCGAGCATGGCGCCGGTCATGACCGCAACCTAGTTCTAGCCGATGCCTAAGTGGGGACTCACGGGTCGATGAGTGCCTCGGCGACGATACGGCTGATCTGCTCCGTCAAGGCTATTCCGGAGTCCCAGTCGGGGTTCTCTGAGGTGAGGATGGCGATCACATATCCGTGACCCGGCCCCGGCTCGTCGACCCAGCCGACGGAGTTGATCACCGACCCGGCGAAACCGTTCTTCTGTGCGACCGTCCAACCGGATGGGACGCCGGCAGTGACTCCCCAGGTCTGTGAGGGTGTGACAGAGAGCATCAGCTCGAGGGCGGTCTGTCGGTAGGAGGCTTCGAGGGGCCCGTAGTCACCGAGGAGGACCTGTCTGACCAGGTCGACCTGGTCCCGGGCCGAGGTCTGCGTCGCCCCCCATGCCGTTCCGCTGTCGGCAGTGATCGAAGTCTGGGAGAGCCCGAAGATCTCCCCCTGCCGCATGAACCACGGCGAGCCGCCGAAGTGGTTCCACAGGGCGCGTACCGGGGGGTCGGCGGACTCGGTGATCATGGGATGCATCTGGCCCATCTCCCAGTCAGACGGTTGCCGGCCGTCCAGTTGAGCCTCCAGAAGTGTCCCTGCCATGACCATCACCTTGAACACCGATGCCGTCTTCTGTCGATTGCCCGGGTTGAGGGAATATCGGCATCCCGACCTGGTGTCGTAGACGTGGGCCGTGATTCGCCGTCCTGGGAACTCCGTCTGGAGGGTGGCCGCCACCTCGTCGGTGAACATCTGGGGCCGGCACAGATCGCCGAGGGGATCGGTGCTCGGAGGTGAGGTGGGTGACGGGGCGGTGGTAGGCACCGTCGTCGGCGTCGTAGTGGCAGTGGTAGTGGTAGTGGTAGTGGCCAGGGTCGTTGTGGTCGGTTGGGTCGTTGTGGACGGCGGGATGGAAGTCGTGGTGACAGTCGGGGGTGTGGTGGTGTCGATCGCCAGGGTCGTGGTGGTCGACTGCGGGACCGGGTCCCCAGCAGCACCGGAGCATCCCACCAAGACGAGGAGGGTGGCCAGGCGCAGTCGGCCGAGTCGGGTCATCGGGGGCCTAAGGCCGGGAGCGGGTCGTGAGCCGGCCCCGGCGACGATATCAGTCGATCCTGTTGTCGTTGGCCCGGCCCATGACGAACCAAACGGCCTGGACGGGAACCTCTCCCCGGTTGTACAAGCGGTGGGGGCGGGTCGAGTCGAAGGCGATCGAGTCTCCCGGCCCCAGCTTGTACTCCTCGAACCCGATCTGGACGCCGAGCTCGCCGGAGATGATGTAGCCGTACTCTCTACCGTGGTGTCGCATCAGGGACTGATCGGGCGTCGAGGAGCCCCCGACTTCGTAGGTTGCCAGGATGAAGTCGACCCCTTCCTCTGCAGTGAGCAGGTCTTCCCAGGTCACCCCGGAGGCCAGGTCGATCACTCTCCGCTCACCGGGGCTGGCCATGGGGCTGGGCCCCGACGCCGCCTCCGCCCCCGCCGCCCCGGCGTAGTCCGAACCTCGGATGATCTTGTCGAGGGACAGGTCGAGCTCGGTGACGATGGCGTAGAGGGTCCCGACCGACGGCTTGGACATCCCGCTTTCGAGCTGGGATATCAGGGAGGCGGAGACTCCGAGCCTCCTGGCGAGCTCCCGCTGGCTCAGCCCGGCGTTGACACGCTCCTCGCGGAGGCGGTCTCCTATGCCGTCGAGGGCGCCGCTCGGGGAGTCGACGCGGTGTGGATCGGTCACATCAACATCCATCCGCCGTCGACGTAGAGGTTGACTCCGTTGACCGACTGGTTCTCCAGCAGGAAGGCCGTTGCGTGGACCACGTCGGCCATTGTGGTCAGTTTCCCGGTGGGAGTGCGGGCTATCACTGCGCTCAGGTCCTTCTCCTCCCAGAACGGGCTGTCGCCGACGATTCCCGGATGGAGGGCGTTCACCCGGATCGGGGCGAGCTCGACGGCCAGCGATCGAATCAGGCTTGAGACCCCGCCGTTGACCGTGGTGACCGTGGTCGAGCCAGGGTAGGGCCGGTCCTTGGCCCTGCCCCCGAACAGGAGAATCGACGACTGGTCGTTCATGCGATCGAGGAGGGCGTGGATGGTCTCGGTGTAGCCGACCAGCTTCATGGTGGTGAGGGCGATGGCATCCTGGTAGGAGTAGTCCCTGACGGTGTTGCTGTCGCGGGCTATCCCGCACAGGATGAGATAGTCGACGCTGCCCACACTCTCGAGGGCCCCGGCTATTGCCTCCGGGGCAGCCAGGTCGAAGGCCATGCCGGCGACGTTGTCACCGATGGATGCCGCAGCGTCACGAGCCCTCGAGCTGTCGCGCCCGGTCAGGACTACTTCCTTCCCGGCGTTTGAGTAGTGACGGGCGATCTCCAACCCGATTCCGGCCGTCCCTCCGACGACCACCACAGCTCCGCTCATCCTCCTGCTCCTTCCAATGCCCGGTCGGCGGGCGAGATCTGACTCACCTCCCAAGGATAACCCCGAGAAGACCGGCGTGTGCAGTGGCGCTAATCAGGGGCCCGGCATGGGAAGCTCGGCCCGGGTCGCCTGCGGATAGGATCGGGCCCCATGCCAGGGTCTTCCGAGTGGTGACGCCGAAGGTCGATGTGTGCGTCGTCGGGGCCGGGCTGGTGGGCCTGGCCACCGCCCGCTCCCTGTTGGAGTCCCGTCCCGGGTTGTCGGTGGTGGTGCTCGACAAGGAGCCCCATGTGGCGGCCCACCAGTCGGGGCACAACAGTGGGGTCATCCACTCCGGGCTCTACTACAGGCCCGGCTCGCTGAAGGCCCGGTTGGCGGTGGAAGGCGCCCGACTCATGTACGAGTTCTGCGCCGACAAGGGGATAGTGGCGGTCCGCTCGGGAAAGCTGGTGGTGGCCACATCCGGGTCGGAGATGGCTGCCCTGGCGGAACTGGAGCGGCGAGGCATTGCAAACGGCCTCGAGGGCTTGCAGAGGATCGGGCCCGACGGGATTGTCGAACGGGAGCCGGCGGCCACAGGTCTGGCCGCACTTCACGTCCCCGGGGCCGGGGTGACCGACTTCCGGGCGGTGGCGGCGGCCATGGCCGACGACCTGTCGACGGGTGGAGCCGGGCTTCGTCTCGGCTCGCCGGTGGAGGCGATCTCCACTCGAACCGACGGTGTCGAGGTGGTTGTCGGCGACTCGGTGGTCCGGGCTCGCTCCATGATCAATTGCGCCGGCCTGCAGTCCGATCGTGTTGCCGCCATGGCCGGCGTGGTCTCGACGGTGAGGATCATCCCTTTCCGGGGTGATTACTTCACTCTGGTCCCCGAGAAGGCCCAACTGATCAATGGGCTCATCTATCCGGTCCCCGATCCCCGGTTCCCGTTCCTAGGTGTGCATTTCACGCGACGGTGGGACGGCAGCGTCGAAGTGGGCCCGAACGCCCTACTGGCTCTCGGCCGGGAGCAGTACAGGGGGGTCAGGCCAAGTCTGAGCGACATGAGAGACATCTTCCGTTACCCGGGCTTCTGGAGGCTCGCCGGTCGCCACATCGGCCCGGGGGCGAAAGAGCTGGTCAACTCGAGGTGGCGACGGCGGTACGCCGGTCTGGCACGTCGGCTGGTTCCCGCAATCGAGTCCGGTGATCTCCGCCCGGGAGGAGCAGGGGTCAGGGCCCAGGCGGTCGATCGTGCCGGCCGAATCGTCGACGACTTCGTGATCGAATCGACCGGCTCGGCGGTTCACGTGCTCAACGCACCTTCGCCGGGGGCGACTGCGTCCCTGGCCATCGGCCGCCACGTCGCCGACCTCGCCCTCGCCAAGCTCTGACGAGTACCC
>CAYVTP010000061.1:6590-11243 GCA_964454615.1 uncultured Acidimicrobiaceae bacterium
GGCCATCGGCCGCCACGTCGCCGACCTCGCCCTCGCCAAGCTCTGACGAGTACCCTACCCCGTACCTCGACCGCTGCGCTCGCTTGTACCCCGTACCTCGACCGCGCCGTCGCGCTAGGAGAGGTGTGGGGGCGATGTGACGGACCGCACCTGAGATCCTGCGAGTTCGCCTCGGTGTTCGGGGTACGGGGTACGGGGTACGCAATCACGGAGTGATTGCAGGGAAGCGAAGCGACCCTCTGGGCGCGAAGTGGGCATCGGGTGTGTAGTCTCACTAATAGGCGATGACTCGATCGTTAACTGTGTCTGTGTTGGGAGTGGGGCGCATGGGGGCCGCCATGGCACGGCGGCTCGACGGCGACGGATTTCAGCTCGTGGTCTGGAACCGCGATCGGGCGAAGGCCGAGGCAGTGGCCGCCGACACCGATGCCCGGGTAGCAGGATCACCCGCGGAGGCAGTTTCGCTCGGAGATGTGAACATCACCAGCCTGGCCGATGACCGGGCGGTGCTGAGCGTGTACCTCGACCCCGGTGGGGTGGTCGAAGGGGCAGGAGCCGAGTCGCTGGCGATAGACACCAGCACCGTCGACCCCCTGACCATCTTGGAAGTGGGTGAAGCCATGGACAGGGTTGGGGCCTCCTTCATCGACTGTCCCGTGTCGGGCTCGGTGTCCACTGTTGAGGCGGGCGCCCTGACCGTCATGGCGGGAGGCGACCCGGATGCCGTGGAGAGGGCCAGGCCGGTGTTGGAGTCGGTGTCTTCGCGAATCGTGCCCACCGGCCCCCGGGGCAGCGGAGCCGCCACCAAGCTGGCGGTCAACGGTCTCGTCCACGGGTTGAACGTGGCCCTGTCCGAGGCGCTGGTCCTGGCCGAGAAGGCCGGGGTGGACCGTCACACCGCCTATGAGGTGTTTGCGGGTGGGGCCGGAGGGGCTCCGTTCGTCCAGTACAAGCGCGAGGCATACGAGAACCCGGAAGCGGCCCCGGTCGCCTTCAGCCTCGATCTGGTGGCCAAGGACCTGGAACTGATCACCGGTCTGGCCTCCAGGGTGGGGGCACCGATGAGGCAGGCTGAAGTGGGGCTCGACATAGTCCGGAAGGCGGTGTCCGCCGGGATGGGCGATCAGGACCTGAGTGCGATAGCGGTCTACCTGAGGGGAGGGTCCACCTGATGGCACACCACGTGGTCAAGAAGAGCGACGAACTGGAGATGGTCGTCCCGCCGGAGTTCGAGGGCCGTAGCACCGGCTATCGCGGCGATCTGGTCGTCGGGGAGCACACCGAGGCAGTCCATACCGGGATCCGGATCTCCGTCCTCGAGCCGGGAGGCCAGGTGGACACCCACCTCCACTCCTTCGAGGAGTCGTTCTACGTGGTCGAAGGCGAAGTCGTGATCGACCGTCCCGACGGCAGCTTTCGTGTCAGCGCCGGTGACTACGGCCTCATCCCGGTCGGGGTGCCCCACTCTCTTCGCAATCTCTCCGACAGCCCGGTGAGACTGATCGAGGTGGCCTGCCCGACTCCCCGGGCCCGCCTCGGGTACGACACCTACTTCCCCGCGCCGGTCGAGGTCGGCGAGCCGACCGACTTCGATGTGCGTGACCCACGGAACCGGGACTTCGGGCACATCGACAGGGAGCACTCGGACCCAAGCCGCCAGACACAGGACCGGCTGGCGCTCAGCGCCAGCATGAGGACCGCTCTCCTGGTCTACTCGGGGATCACGGTGAAGATGATGATCGACTCGGATCTCGGCGCCGACCTTTCGATCATGTTCATGGTCCAGTACGAGCCCCACGGTGTGGCGGGCCCACACGACCACCCCCTGGAGGAGGCGTACATCATCCTCGACGGCGAGGTCCTGGCCAGGTTCGACGGCGAGGAGCACATGCTCGGGCCCGGGGACGTCGCCTGGGCCGGGGTCGGTTGTGTTCACGAGTTCCACAACCACAGCGAGAACAGGGTGCGCTGGCTGGAGACGGCCTCCCCACAACCCCCCGGTAGGCACGCCTATCGCTTTCGCCGGGACTGGGCCTATCTGGAGGATGCCCTGGCAGAGGAGTCGAGCAAACAGTGAAGAGGAGGAATGACCCATGTCCGAGTTTCCCGTAGCCACGACCCCCTCCCCAGGGGTGATGGGTGTCGACTGGGAGGTCCGGGTCGACTTCGAGCGCCTCCGCCAGCATCGGATAGCACGCGTCCGGGAGCAGATGGAAGCGTTCGATCTGGGGGCTGTCCTGCTCTTCGAGACATCCAACATCAGGTATGCCACTTCCACCCAGATCGGCTATTGGGCCTTCAACAAGGGCGAGCGGTACGCCCTGGTCACCCGGGAGGGGCGCCCTAGGATCTGGGACTTCGGCTCGGCCGCCAAGGCCCATCGCCTCCAACTGCCTCACATGTACGACGAGGAGAACTCGGTTGGGGGGAACACCGGCCTGCAGGGAGCGATAGGGCCCGAGACCGGCCTCCACGAGCGGGCGGCGAAGGAGCTCAAGGCGGTCCTCGAGTCCGAGGGCCTGGGAGGCGAGAAGCTCGGTGTCGACATGGCCGAAACGGGCGTCCTGCTGGCGCTCCAGGCCGAAGGGCTCAGGGTCGTCGACGGCCAACAGGCGATGATGAGGGCCCGGGAGATCAAGTCACACGACGAGATCATCCTCCTCACCCAGGCGTGCGCGATGGTGGACGGTGTCTACCAGGGCATATTCGAGATGCTCAAGCCGGGGATTCGGGAGTCGGACGTTGTGGCCTACGCCCATGCGCGGCTCTTCGAGATGGGTTCGGAATTCGTCGAGGCGATCAACTCGATCGCAGGGGAACGTTGTGCCCCCCACCCCCACGTGTTCAGCGACAGGCTGATCAGACCCGGAGACCAGGCCTACTTCGACATCATCCACACCTTCAACGGATACAAGACCTGTTACTACCGTACCTTCGTGGTGGGCCGCGCCACCCAGGCGCAGAGAGACGCCTTCGCCAAGTCCCGGGAGTGGATGGACGCCGCCATCGACCTGGTCAAACCGGGGAACACGACGGACCAGATCGCCAAGGTCTGGCCAAAGGCCGAAGAGTTCGGCTTCGCCGACGAGATGGACGCCTTCGGGCTCCAGTTCGGGCACGGAGTGGGCGTCGGGCTCCACGAACGTCCGATCATCACACGGCTCAACTCGTTGACCACGCCGGTGGAGATCAAGGAGGGCATGGTTTTCGCCCTGGAGACCTATGCCCCCGCCGATGACGGTCGTTCCGCAGCCAGGATCGAGGAGGAAGTCGTTGTCACCGCCGACGGCTGCAAGGTGATCACGCTGTTCCCGTGCGAGGAGTTGATGGTGGCGAATGCCTACTGAGACCTCCGACTTCCGCTACGACTACGCGCTCAGGGAGCCACGGCTGCCTTCGCCGGTCGACCCGGCCATGGCCGAGACCGACATTCCCATGGAGCGGCGTCTCGGCATGTACCGCAAGCTCCACGAGCTTCGGCAGTTCGGCAAGCGGGCCCACGACCTGTTCCTGCAGAACCTGGTCAAGGGGACGACTCACCTGTCGCTCGGACAGGAGGCGGTGGCCACCGGCTTCGGGGCGGCCATGCGCCCCGATGACTACACGTTCGCAACCTACCGGGGACATGCCCATGCCCTGGCACGCGGCATGGACCTGGGCGAAGGCCTGGCCGAGCTCCTCGGGCGTGACAACGGCGTCCTCGGCGGCAAGGGCGGTTCGATGCATCTGACCGACGTGGGCAAGGGGATGATGGGCTCCTACGCCATCATCGGGGCACACCTGTGTATCGCCAACGGAGCTGCCTGGTCTGCCCGGATGCGCGGCACGGACCAGGTCGCAGTGGCCTTCTTCGGGGACGGGACCACGAACATAGGGGCCTTCCACGAGGCCCTCAACATGGCCGTGGTATGGAACCTTCCCGTGGTCTTCTGCTGTGAGAACAACCTCTACATGGAGTACACCCCGATCGACCTGGTGACGGCGGTCCCCCGTCCTGCCGCCGACCGGGCGGCCGCTTACGGCCTCGACGGAATCGTCGTCGACGGCAACGACCCCGACGCGGTGTACCTGGAGGCACGCAAGGCGGTCGACCGGGCCAGGGATGGAGGCGGCCCGACGCTGATCGAAGCCATCACCTACAGGTCAGGGGGTCACTCCCGGGCCGACCCGGGCAAGTACCGACCGGTCGCCGAGGTCGAGGCCTGGAAGGAGCGTGACCCGATTCCGATGTATCACGACAGGCTGCTCGGCCTGGGCACTCCCGAGTCGACACTGAGCGCCATCGAGCGCGAGGTTGCTGCTGCGATCGACGCCGCCACCGAGTTCGCCAGGTCGGGCGCCGAGCCTTCCGAGGCGGCGCTGATGACCGAGGTCTACGCCGACGGAGGGTCCCGATGGCGCAACTGAGCTACCGGGAGGCCGTCGCCCACGGAATCGCCCAGGAGATGCGGCGCGATCCCGCCCTGGTCGTGCTCGGTGAGGACATCGCTGCCGCTGGAGGGGTGTTCAAGACCACGGTGGGCCTCCTCGAGGAGTTCGGCCCGGAGCGGGTGCGCGACACCCCCATCTCCGAGCAGGCGATCCTCGGGGCCGCCATGGGGGCCTCCATGACCGGGGTGCCGGTGATCGCCGAGATCATGTTCTCCGACTTCA
>CAYVTP010000062.1:0-11219 GCA_964454615.1 uncultured Acidimicrobiaceae bacterium
GGTTTGCCGACCTGACCCTGCCCGAGGCCGCCGACATGGCCGCACGCCGTCTCGCCTCACTCGGTATCGACGAGGCTCTGGCCGAGGCGGGCGCTGTTCCCGGTGACGAGGTCCGCATCGGCGACCTCACCTTCGAGTACTCGATCCCCGAAGAGGAAGAGGAGTAGGAGGAGTCCTCTGAAGCCGCGGCAGGGCTGGGCTCGGTGTCCCGGTAGCACTCTCTCAACCCCAGGGTCACGCCAGCGATCCGGCCAAGATCCCTCGAACCCAGGGTTCCTGACCAGCATTGTGCTGGCTGTGGGCCCCAAGTTGGCGGTGGCAGGGGTGGCAGGTGAGGTTCCCGCGAACCCAGGGTTCCTGACCAGGATTGTGCTGGCTGGTGGCCCGAAGTTCGTTGTGGCAGGGCTGGCCGCTGGCTTTCGCCGAACCCAGGGTTCCTGACCAGGATTGTGCTGGCTGGGAGCCCAAGGCCAGCATCACGAGGGGGTTCCTATTCCACACTTACTGCGCGAGGATCGGCGCGTGGGGAAGATGGGAGAAATCGCCAGGAGGGCCGCTGGACAGGGCGGTCACATATCCAGGAGCCAGCTGTTCGAGATGGGGCTCACGGCCCCGGCGATCGAGTATCGGCTCAAGACCGGCGATCTCAAGCCCGTGGCGAGTGGGGTCTACCGGGTCTTCCCGCCGTCCGACCACGTCGATCTGGTCCAAGGAGCGCTTCTGGCGCTGCCCAAGGCAGTCGCCTCGCATCAGTCGGCAGCTCACCTGTTGTCCTTGCCCTACCTGCCCCAGCCGGTTCCGACCGTTACTGTCGCCAGCCACACCACCCACATCTTCCCCGGCGTTGTCGTCCGACGCACCGATGACTTGTCCCTAAAGCACACGGCGAAGGCAGGCCCGATTCGAGTCACCAATGTGGCTCGCACCGTTTTCGACCTTGCCGGCATCCTGGGCGAGACCGAGTTCGATCGAGTGGCTGAGGCGTGCCTTCTGGAGCGACGAGTGAGAATGGAGGGGCTGTCCGAGATGCTGACGACTCTGGGTCGGCGGGGAAAGCCCGGGACAGTGGTGTTCCGACGCTTTCTTGAGCTGAGGCTCGGAGGTGACCCACGAGCGTCGAAGCTCGAGCTGGCAGGCCGGGCCGCTCTGGAGAGGGGAGGGCTGCCGCGGCCGGTCCCACAGGCACCAGTTCCCTGGGACTCGAGCCGGAGGTTCGACGATGCCTATCCCGAATGGCGGCTCGCCATCGAATGGGACTCTCGGGAGTGGCACTCACAACGTGCCGCCATGGAGGCTGATCGGAGGAGGGACCGGCAAGCTGCAGCCCATGGATGGGTAGTCCTCCGGTTCACCTGGCAGGAAGTCATTCACGACCCCGCCGAGGTCGTGGAAACCGTGCGATCACTGCTTGAACAGAGGCGGGTTGCATCATGATCCCGTGGTCATCGAGGGGACACTGTGGCCTCGAACCCTGGGTTCCTGTCCAGCAATATCCCGGCCCTCGACCCTGGGGTCATCGAGGGGACACAAAGGCCTCGAACCCTGGGTTCCTGACCAGCACTATCCCGGTCAAGGACCCTGGGGTCGCGGAGGCACCCGGAGAGTTCCCCCAAACCCCGGATCACCTCTTCCAGAGGTCACGGGTGAACAGCACCAGGACCGGGAACAGTTCCAGCCGTCCAACCACCATCAAACCTGCCAGCAGCCACTTCGACAGGGCCGGCAGGGCCGCATAGCTCCCCGAGGGACCGACTTCTCCCAGACCTGGGCCGATGTTGCCCAACGACGCCGCCACCGCCGAAGTGGTGGTCACCAGGTCGAACTCTTCCATCAGGTTGGCGTCGATGAAGGCGAGCAGGAAGGTGGCCACCATGAAGATCATGATGTAGAACAGGAAGAAGGACTGGACAGACTCGATTACGGGGTCGCTGAGGCGTTTGCTGCCGAAACGGGGAGCGAACACCGCCCTCGGATGTACCAGACGGCGAAGGTCGTTGTATGCCGACTTGGTGAGTATCCCGAGCCTGAAGGTCTTGATCGACCCGGCTGTCGACCCGGCCATTCCTCCCACGAACATGAGGCCGATCACCAGGATCTGGAGCGCCGGTCGCCAGGCCCCGAAGTCGGCGCTGCTGAACCCGGTAGTGGTGATGATCGAGATCGCGGTGAAGGACGACTCTCTGATCGACTCGCCAACCTGCAACGTCGCCATTAGGCCACCGGCCATGACCGCGACCGCCACCACACAGATGACGAGGTAGAGCCGGAACTCTGTCTCCCTCCAATACGCCCCCGGTCTGTTCCAGGCCCGGAAGTGAAGTGCGAAAGACACCCCTCCGGCAAACATGAAGAAGGTCATGACCCATTGGGTGTAGGCGCTGAAACCGGCTATCGAATCCGCCTGGGAACCGAAGCCACCGGTCGACACCGTCGTCAGCGAGTGGAGCACGGATTGGAAGACACTCATGTCCCCGAGGGCCAGCATCACCGCAGCAGCAGCGGTGACGATGGCGTACACCAGCCACAGGCGTTTGGCGGTCTCCCGGAACCGTGGTGTCAGCCTG
Source organism: uncultured Acidimicrobiaceae bacterium (assembly GCA_964454615.1). Taxonomy (GTDB): domain Bacteria; phylum Actinomycetota; class Acidimicrobiia; order Spongiisociales; family ZC4RG35; genus ZC4RG35. The sequence continues at coordinate 2,565 of CAYVTP010000062.1, forward strand.
TCCGGTTGGTATCCGCTCGACTCGGCCCTGGCCAACTGCATGCCGCCGGTCCCAAGAAGGGGCAGGACGGCCACCCCCAGGACGATCACACCGCCCCCGCCCAGCCACTGCGTGAGGGCTCGCCAGAAGAGGATGCCCCTGGGCAGTTCCTCCGGGTTGATCACCGACGCGCCCGTCGTGGTGAACCCGGAAGCCGCCTCGAAGACGGCGTCGGACACACCGGGTATCGCCCCGCTCAGCAGGTAGGGGAGTGATCCGAACAGGGCGAACACGAACCAGGCGAGACCTACGGTGGCGAAAGCCTGCTTGATGGTGATCGTGTCGGGTCTCCTTACCAGTCGACGGGTGATGTAACCGACGCCCGAGGTGATCACTGAGGCAGCCGAGATCGCCAGCGCAGTCTCCCACTCCCGGAATATGACGGACACCAACGCCGCCACCGCCATCCCCCCCGCCACGAAGATGAGCAGCGAGCCGAGGATGTAGGCCACGGTCCTGAGCAGCGAAATCGCAGGCGGCGGGGACCCCTCAGCTCGAGCGGTCATCGACGAAGAGCGACTCGGAGGCGGCGATGTCCTGTGGCAGTGCGAAAAAGACGATGTGGTCCCCGGCTTTGATGACCGAGGATCCGTCGGGAACGAAGGTTGTCTCGTTGCGCGAGATGCCCCCCACTATCACCCCGGTGGGGAGGCCGAGCTCGGCCAGGCTCTGGCCCACGGCGGCAGCCCCCTCCTGGACTTCGATGTCGATCGCCTCGGCGTCGGTGTCGGAGAAGGTCGCCACCTGCTCGACGAACCCGCTATGGACGAACCGTAGGATCTCGCTGGCGGCGGTCAGCCTCGAGGAGATGGCGGCGTCGATGCCCACCCCGCCGAGGAGCTTCACATTCTCGGTTCGGTAGAACCGGGAGATCACCATGCCAGCCCCCTTGGCCTTGGCCACCAGGCAGGAGAGGACGTTGACTTCGTCCCATCCTGTCAGGGCGATGACTACGTCGCTCCCGCCTACGTCCAGCTCTGAGTAGACGTCGGGGTCGGTGGGGTCGCCTTCGATGACCATTATCCCGGCATGGTCGGCGGCCAGGCCGGCGGCCCGTTCAGGCTCCGACTCGATGAGGACCACTTCGAGCCGGGCCTGATGGAGCCGCTCGGCGGTGAGCCCGGCGAACCGGGTGGCCCCGACCACGATCGCCCTGGTGAGACGACGTTTGTGGAGGCCGATCAGGGCGCCGGTGTCTTCGACCCGGTCGGCGGTCGTCATCAGGAGTGCGTGGTCGCCCGCCTCGAGTCTGGTGTCCCCATGAGCCACCTCCGTGCCGCCACTGCGGACCACTGCGGCCACCACCCACCCCCACTCTGGATAGCGGAGCCTGAGGAGTCGGAGCGGGCCCCGGGTGAGAGGGGATCCGTCGGTCACCTGGCCACCGACCATGACCAGCCTTCCCCCGGAGAACGGGATGACCTCGGAGGCCCCACCGGCACCGACCAGGTGGGCAAGTGCCTCGGCCGCGGCCGCCGATGGATCTATCACATAGCTGACCCCCAGCCGGGCGGCGACCTCCTTGATGCCGTCGTCCTCGATCCGGGCGATCGTCGTGGGGACTCCTAAGGCTCCGGCCGTGTGGCACGCCAGAACGTTGGTCCCATCGGAGCCGCTGGCGGCGATCAGCAGATCGGCCTGTCCTACCCCTGCCGCTTCGAGCATCGACACGGCCGCCCCGTTCCCGGTCAGCACGAGGGCATCGATCCTCTCCTGGAGCCGAGCCGTTCTGGCCGGGTCAATGTCGATGACGACCACATCCTTGCCGTCGGCAGAGAGTCGCTCTGCCAGGTAGGAGCCGACCGCCCCGGCGCCAACGATGACTATGCGCACAACAGGTCAAGGCTAGACCTCGCCGGAGCGCTTTCAATCCCTTCTGCCGGAATGTGTACCGACGCGACGATGGCCCCCCAGGAGGAGTTGGGAGGCCATCACCGTGCTTGCCGGACGGTCAGACGGTCAGTCGCACCAGGTGGGCTCGAGGCCCTCCCCTCCGATGTTCAGACTCCCGACCCTCAGGATCCGGACCGGAGTCCCGCTCTGAAACAGCTCCGGGTTGGAGCGGTGCAGGGCGAGCACCTCTTGGAAGCTGAAGGATCCGACATTCGTGTCGACTCCTGTCCGTGCCACCGACGACAGCAGTCCCAACGACTGCAATGTCCCGATTCCCGCCTGCTGACACTCGATGCCAGCGGGCAGGCCCGCGGCTCCGGTTCCAGCCGGTGGACCGGCGATCGCCGGGATCGCCATTGCCATGATCAAGGCGACCGCGGTTGCGATCGTCGTGACTCTCTTTCTCATGACCCTCTCCTTTCGCTCTGTGGGTCTATGTCTGATTCGGAGCCGCCTCCCGGATCGGATGAGATTTTCTGAGAGGTCTTCCTCACAACCCCGGGTATTGGGTGATGGCATGTGCTCCCTAGAATGTGCCCCTATGGAATTCCCTGATCCGGCATCGGTCGCCGATGCCCTCAGCGCGGTCGGCTACCTGCCCGACCGGCGCATTTCCCAGGTCGTCTACCTGGCCACCCGTCTCGACAAGCCGATCTTGGTGGAAGGGCCGGCCGGCGTGGGCAAGACCGAGTTGGCCAAGGCGATGGCCGAGGCAACCGATCGGCGGCTCATCAGGATGCAGTGCTACGAGGGCCTCGACGAGGCCAAGGCCCTCTACGAGTGGAACTACAAGAAGCAGTTACTTCGCATCCAGGCCGACGCCGGCCACGACTGGGACACCATCAGCCACGACATCTTCTCCGAGGAGTTCCTTCTCACCCGCCCCCTTCTCGAGGCGATCCGATCGCCCGAGCCGGTGGTCCTCCTGATCGACGAGGTCGACCGTGTCGAGATGGAGACCGAGGCTCTCCTCCTCGAGGTCCTCTCCGATTTCCAGGTATCCATCCCCGAGCTGGGCACGATCGAGGCCGCCAGCAGACCCATGGTCTTCCTCACCTCGAACAACACCCGGGAGCTGAGCGAGGCCCTCAAGCGAAGGTGCCTCTTTCTCCACATCGACTATCCCGACCCGGTGAGGGAGGCGAAGATCCTGACCGGCCGGGTCCCAGGGATCGGTGAGCATCTCGCCGACCAGGTGGCGAGAGTGGCCCGCTCTATCCGGTCGCTCGACCTCAAGAAGGCGCCGTCGGTGTCGGAGACCATCGACTGGGCACGCACCCTGCTGGCGCTCTCTGTGGAAGAGGTCGACGAGGAGGTGCTGGGAGACACCCTCCACATCCTCCTCAAGTACCAGGGCGACATCGAGAAAGCAGCCAAGGAACTCACCTCAAGCCTGGCGGACTGACCGTGCTCGGGGCTGTCACCGGCTTCATCGACGAGCTTCGCCGGTCCGGTGTCCCGGTGTCCATGGTCGAGGCGATCGATGCGATGGAGGCCCTCGAGGCAGTCGGGTTGGATGACCGATCGGCCCTCCGGGAGACCCTACGGGCGACACTGGTCAAGAGCGGTCGTTATCAGCGAGCCTTCGACACCGCTTTCGACGTCTACTTCTCGCTAGTGCCGGCAGTTCGACCCGACGCCGACGGGGCGGACGAGTCCGCCGAAACGGGCACGTCTGGGTCGTCGGATGACGATCCAGGCCAGGACTTGGAGAGTCTCCTGCTTAGGGCCCTGGCAGGCCTCGACGGTGAAGCCCTTCGGGCAGCCGTCCGGAGTGCGGTGGACCGTTTGGCCGGGATGGAACCAGGGCGGCCGGTGGGCGGCACCTATTACCTCTACCGGACCCTCCGGCGTCTCGACATGGCCGCACTCGAGGCAGGGCTGGTGGAGATGCTGATGGCCGCCGACATGTCCGACTTCGAGCGGAGACTCGCCCTCGAAGAGGTCCAATCACGGCTCGATCTGCTCCGCACCGAGGTGGAGGATGAGATCCGCCTTCGGCTGGTGTCCGACCGTGGCCGCGAGGCCATGGCTCGCACCCTGCGCCGGCCCCTCGTCGAGGATATCGATCTGATGCATGCCACGTCGGCCGACCTGGCCGAGATGGATGCCGCGGTCAACCATCTGACCAGGAAGCTGGCCAGCCGTCTCGCCCGTAGACGCAAGAAGCGGATGGGCCGGCTCGACTTCCGCCGCACGGTGCGCCGGTCTCTTGCGACCGGGGGTGTGCCCGCCGATCCCCAGTTCCGCCATCCAAGACCCCATCGTCCCGAGGTGTGGCTGCTCTGCGACGTATCAGGGTCGATGGCCACCTTCTCCAGGTTCACCCTCCAGTTCACCCACGCCATGGCGACCCACTTCTCCCGGCTGCGGATCTTCGCCTTCGTGGACACCGTCGACGAGGTCACCGACTTCTTCGGTCCCGGCGTCGATTTCGGCGCAGCTGTCTCCCGGGTGGCCACCGAAGCCGAGGTGGTTTGGCTCGACGGGCACTCCGACTACGGGAACTCCATGGAGGTCTTCTACGAGAGGTACGGTCGCCAGTTGACGTCGAGGACGACGGTGATCATCACCGGTGACGCGCGAAACAACTACCGGCCCCCGAGGGATGCGGCGCTGGGAGACATCGCGAGGGCGAGTAGGGCTCTGATCTGGCTGAACCCGGAACCGAAGGCCTACTGGGACACCGGAGACTCGGCGATGTCGAGATATGCCCGTCACTGTTCGTCTGTCCACGAGGTCCGCACCCTCCGCCAGCTGGAGCGGTTCATCGAGGGACTAGCCCTTCCGACCTACAAGAGCTCCCCTCAAGCGGTTAAACCCTGACCCGTTGGGTGCCGATGTAGTCATCATGGGCCAGGAGAAACCCGGCCACCGATTCACAGGGGATTTGGAATGGGCTCGCGCATTCTCGTAGTCGAGGACTCAGCGGTGATTCGCCGTCTGATCGAAGTGTGTCTGCGCGCCGCCGATCTCGAGATCGTCACCCGTGACGACGGGAAGGCCGGCCTCCAAGCCGTCAGCTCCGAGTCGCCCGACCTCGTCGTTCTGGATATCGGCCTGCCGGGCATGGACGGTTGGGAGGTCCTCGACCGCATCAGACGGGACGAGACCACCAAGAACATCCCTGTTGTGGTCCTCACCGCCCACGCCGAGGAGGAGTCCCGGCGCCGGGCCAACGAAGGCGGCGCAGACGCCTTCGTCACCAAACCTTTCCAGCCCAACGACTTCCGCTCCACCGTCCTCTCCCTCCTCGAATAGGGTTTCCGGCGACCACGGCCGTCCTTCAAGGTTCCTCCGGCACCGGGCCCCCCACCCGGTGCTGCCCATGTCTGCAACCCAGGGTTCCTGACCGGCATTGTGATGGCCTAGAACCCAGGGTTCAGCCGCCGAGTGTCAGGCCGTCAACCCAGGGTTCCTGACCAGCATTGTCATGGGTAGGAACCCTGGGTTCGGTGAGAGCAAACCCACCCACGCTGTTCCACTCGTCCACCTAACCTCCCCTCGTGACCGCCGATATCACCAGACGTATCCCGCGTCTGAAGGTGGGTGTTCTCGGTCTGGTCACCATCGCCGTCTATGGCTCGTGGCACTACGCATTCAGCGTCCTCCTCGACCCGATCATCGACGACACCGGTTGGAGTGAGCCCTTCCTCACATCCGCATTCGGTGCCTCCATCCTTCTCGGCGGCGCCGCCTCGATGGCCGGAGGTTGGCTCCTCGACAGGTTTGGGAGCCGGTTCGTCTTCGCCCTGGCCGCCATCTCCTGTCTTGCCGGCTTCACCCTTGCCGCGACCACGACGTCACAGTCCCTATTCGTGATCGGCTCGGCTTTCGGTGGCGGGGCGATGGCCGCCCTCGGGTTCTATCACATCACCCAGACGGTGGCGGTCCGGATCAGCCCCGCCTCGTCCACCAAGGCCATCGCGGTCCTCACCGTGTGGGGAGCCTTCGCCTCCGCCATCTATATGCCGGCGACGGCCCTCCTGGTCGGCCAAGTGGGATGGCGGCTCACGCTCATGATCATCACCGCCTCGGCAGTGCTGACCCTGGCCCTTGCGGCTGTGGCCATCGACACCCGCACCGGTGAGATGCTCGGGGGGCGGCACGTACTGAGCGAGATCAAGGGCGCCCTGTCGGACCCGTCCGCCCGCTGGTTCCTGGTGTCGCAGGCGTCGATGGGCATCGTCATGGGGGTAGTCCTGGCATACCAGGTGCCGGCCATGACCGCCGCCGGCTTGCCCCTGACAGCGGCTTCCTTCTGGGCGGGTGTGCGGGGCTTCTCTCAGCTCCTTGGCAGACTCCCGCTTGTTCCCCTGGTCAACAGGTTCGGTGTGGTGCGGTCGATGCGGATCGCTTACGCCGCCATTGGCCTGGGCACCGTCGTCCTGGCCTTCGCCGGCAAACCCTGGCTCGCCCTGCTTTACGCCCTGGTGGCCGGATTCGGGATCGGGGCGGTGTCACCCCTGATTGGCATGTACTCTCGTGACCTCTTCGGCCCGTCGTCCTTGGGCACGGCGATGGGGATGGTCAGTCTGGTGTTCATGACGGTCGGCGCCGCCGGCCCCCCCATTGCCGGTTGGCTGGCGGTGTCCACCGGATCCCGTGCGGTCCCGGTTGCCGGAGCCGGGGTCCTCGCTCTTGTCTCTGTTATGTTCTTGCGAGCTCCGCGCACTGTCTGAGTCCGGGGTCTCATCCACTGAGACCAGTTAGTCAATCAATTGACTAACTAGAAGTTTGGGGTATCTTCTGATAGATGAGCACTGTGAGCGTGCATGAAGCAAAGACCCACTTGTCCCGACTCCTTCAGCTGGTCGAAGCCGGGGAGGAAGTGGTCATCGCCCGTGCTGGCAAGCCAGTAGCTCGGCTGGTACCCGTGGTCGAAATGTTGGCCAAGGTGCCGGGCCACCTCAAAGGGAAGATCGTGGTCCCAGACGACTTCGATGATCCACTTCCAGATGAATTCTGGACCGGGCCGGTTTGAAGGCTCTCCTCGACACGCACACCCTGTTGTGGTGGCTCGCCGACGACCCGCGCATGAGCAAGCGCGCCGATGAGTTGATTCGGGAAGCGGATGTCATGGTGAGTGTGGTGTCGCTCTGGGAGATCGAAATCAAACGAGGGCGAAGCGGGTTCGAGGTCGATACCTCTGAAGTCATAGACAGGGTGGTCAGAGTTCAGGGTCTTGGCCTCCTCGACGTCCGCCCCTCCCACATCCTGTCGCTTGCGAACTTGCCGCCCCATCACGGAGATCCTTTCGACCGGATGCTGGTCGCTCAGGCCAAGCAGGAGAGAGCAGCACTCGTTTCCAAGGATCGGCACCTCAGCGAGTACGACGTAGAGGTCTACTGGTAGCGGTCAGGCGTCGAACTCGTCTGCGGAGGAGGAGCTGTATCGTGCCGGGGTGAGCTTCGATGTTGCCGCGGAGGCTTATGACTCCTACATGGGACTGTGGGCGATGTCGCTCTCGCCGCAGATGGCCGACCTGGCAGGCGTGGTCGCGGGCCAACGCGTTCTCGATGTTGGATGCGGGCCCGGGCAGCTCACCGCCGAGCTAGTGGCCCGGGTGGGCGCGGCCAGGGTGGCGGCGGTCGATCCGTCGAAGACCTTCACCGCGGCCGCCCAGGCTCGCCATCCGGGGGTCGACGTCATCGTCGCCTCCGCAGAGGCCCTCCCCTTTCCGGCGGATGAATTCGATGCTGCTCTGGCTCAGCTGGTCGTGCATTTCATGGCCGATCCCGTCGTGGGGATCCGGGAGATGGCCAGGGTCACCGTTCCGGGTGGCGCCGTCGCCGCCTGCGTTTGGGACTTCGCTGGGGGGCGTGGGCCGCTCGGTCCCTTCTGGGAGGCGGCGGCCGAGATCGATCCGGAAGTCGAGAACGAGTCGTGGTTGGCGGGAGCCCGGCGGGGACACCTGGCCGAGCTGTTCGAGTTCGCCGGGCTGACCGAGCTGGAATCCGCCGATCTGGTCGCCATCCGAGAGTATCCCGGTTTCGACGCCTGGTGGGATCCGTTCACCCGGGGAGTGGGGCCGGGTGGCGCCTATGTGGGACGCCTCGATCCGCATCGGCGGGAGGAGCTGAGGAACCGGTTACGGTCGATGCTGCCGGAAGGATCGTTCGTGCTGACGGCACACGCCTGGGCTGCTCGCGGTCGGGTCGGCCATGGGTGAAGATTGACCGTCCATCGCCATGCCGGTACTGGGGACGTAGGGGTGTACTGGTAGCGGTCAGGCGTCGAACTCGGCGAGGAGCTCGATGAGGTCGACGACACGGGAGGAGTAGCCCCACTCGTTGTCGTACCAGGCCATCACCTTGACCAGGTTGCCTCCGAGGACGTGGGTCCCGTTGGCGTCGAAAATGCATGAGTGGGGTTCGCCGATGATGTCCGTCGACACGATGGGGGCCTCGGTGTACTCGATGATGTCCCTGAGGTCGTCTTCGGCGGCGGTCCTAACGGCGGCGTTGACCTCGTCTTCGGTGACGTCCCGGTCGAGCTCGACCACCAGGTCGACGATCGATCCGTCGGGCACCGGGACCCGCATTGCCACCCCGTCGAGCTTCCCGTCGAGGTGGGGAAGCACCTTGCCTACGGCCCTTGCGGCACCTGTGGTGGTGAGGATGATGTTCTCGGTCGCCGCCCGGCTCCGTCGTAGGTCGCTGTGCGGCACGTCGGCGAGCCGCTGGTCGTTGGTGTAGGCGTGGACCGTGGTCATCACCCCCT
>CAYVTP010000063.1:0-11211 GCA_964454615.1 uncultured Acidimicrobiaceae bacterium
CATCGAGTCGATGGCCTTGATGCCGGTCTGGAGCGGCTCAGTCACCGGCTGACGCTGGACCACCGATGGTGCCTGCGTCTCGAGGAGACGCCGCTCGGTCGATGCGATCGGGCCTTTGCCGTCGATCGGGTTGCCGAGGGGGTCGATGACACGCCCGAGGAGAGCGTCGCCCACCGGAACCGAGAGAACCTCTCCGGTCTGCTTGACCGGGTCACCCTCCTGGATGTGGTTGTACTCGCCCAGGAACACGACACCGAGGTCCTTCTCGTCGATGTTGAGGGCCACACCCTTGAGGCCGCCAGGGAACTCGAGCAGCTCGGAGGCCATGACCGCGGGGAGCCCTTCGACGCGGGCCACGCCGTCGGCGATGGAGGTCACGTAGCCGACCGTCTCCTTCTCCATGCCCGGCTGCCAGCCTTCGAGGCGGGCCCTGAGAGATTCGGTTATCTGGTCGGCCGTGATGGTCAGTTCAGACATTCATTACTCCTATCGGGCCTTCATGGCCTGTCGCAGCTCGTCGACCCTGCGGGCGATCGAGCCGTCGATCACCGTGTCGCCTACCCGGGCGACAACGCCGCCGATGACCGACGGGTCGACCAGAACTCTTACTTCAACGGTCTTGCCGGTGGCTTGCCCGAGGGCTTCGGCGAGACGCTCGATGGTGGCGTCGTCCAGGGGGACCGCGGTCCTCACCTCGGCGAGGGCGCGGTCGCGCGATGCGGCTGACGTCTCCAGGAACGACCTGGCGATGGCGGGGAGGTCGGAAGCGCGGCCCTGGCTGACGATCAGCTGCACCAGGCCCACGGTGAGGGATGAGGCCTTCCCACCAATCAGGTCGTCGAGGATCCCCTGCTTCCGCTGGTATGGGACCTGGGGGTCGGTCAACGCGGCACGGAGCTCGGCGGCGCCGTCCAAGGCGCGGGCCACCGTGAGTAGTTCACCCTCGACGCGCTCCAGCTCACCTTCGGCCCTGGCGAACTCGAAGATCGCCTTGGCGTAGCCGGGAATGGGATCCTGCAACTCAGAGCCTCTCTAGGTCTGCCAGGTAGCGGTCGATCAGGGCCTTGTGCGAGTCGGCGTCCAGGGACTCCCCGACGATCCGGCCGGCCAGGTCGACCGAGAGGTCGCCCACCTGGACCTTGGCATCGGCGAGGGCCCTCGACTTCTCCGAGGCGGCCTCGTCACGGGCCTTCGCCCTGATCTTCTCGGCGTCGCCCTCGGCCTTGGCGATGATCTCGGCGCGCACCTGCTCTGCGGCGGCTCGCGCCTCCTCCATGATCCGGTTGCCCTCGGCTTTCGCCTCGGCGAGCTGCTTCCTGTAGTCCTCGAGCAGGCTCTCGGCCTCGGCCTTGGCCCTCTCGGCTGCGGTGTACTCCCCGGCCAGCGCCTCCTGGCGCATCTCGACGACCTTGCCCAGCTTGGGCCACACCCAGGTGCGGACGAAGAAGAAGACCAGCCCGAAGGCGATGATCCCGGCGATCAGCTCCGGCCACGCCGGAAACAGCAGCTCGACAGCGCCGCCGTCGACTTCTGCCGCGAGGATCGACGTCGATGTGTCCAGCATGATCAGCTGGCCAGGAAGAAGACCACGAACCCGATCAGGGCCAGAGCCTCCGACAGGGCCATACCGATGAACATGTTGGTCCGGAGCATCCCGGCGACCTCCGGCTGACGGGCCATGGCCTGCACCGCGTTTCCGGCCACGATGCCGACACCGATGCCCGGGCCGATGGCGGCCAGGCCGTAGCCGATGGCGGCCAGGCCGCTTCCGACGTTGCCGGTGACCTGGGCCAGTATCGGCAGGCTCCCTGCGAGTAGTTCCATTGAGTTTCCCTCTCTTCCTTTCTATTTCTCGATCAATGGGCCGGGTGCAGCGAGCTTTCGATGTACACGGCCGAGAGCAAAGTGAATATGTACGCCTGGAGGAACAGGATCAGCAGCTCCAGGACGTAGATGGCCATCCCGAAGACGAACCACAGCGGGCCGACCACGAATCCCTGGACCGGGCCGATGACTCCTGTCGCCGCGGCCCAGACGAAGTAGACGCCGGACCCGAGCAACAGGGCGAGCATGGTGTGACCGGCCACCAGGTTGGCGAACAACCGGAGTGCCAGAGAGAAGGGCCTCACGATGAGGACCGACACCAGTTCGATGAGCCCGATCAACGGCTTGAGGGCGACGGGGACCCCGGGGGGCCACAGCAGGTGCCCCAGGTATCCCAGGCCCTGCTTCTTGAAGCCCATGAACACGAAGACCAGATAGGTGAGGAGGGAGAGGAGAAGGGGGACCGCCATCCGCGACCCGACCGGGAACATGATCAGGGGGGTGAGCCCGAAGAAGTTGCCCACCAGGATGAACATGAACAGTGATAGGAGGTAGGGGGCGTAGCGTTCGCCGCCGGGGCCGATGACACCGACCGCTATGTCGTTGCGGACCAGGTTGACCAGCCCTTCGACGGCCATGCCGAACTTGGTGGGGATCAGGCGCGGTTTGCGGTATGCGAAGTAGAGGAGGCCCATGGCCACCGCCCCGGCGAGCAGGATGTAGAAGGCGGTCCGCCTCCACTCTCCGATGATCTCCGGGAGCAGGAACAGCTCCAGGATGTTGCCCGGTATGCACAGCGGCTGCTCGGTCGGCTCACAAGAGAAAGCCAGGATTACGTCCACTCGAGTTCCCTTTCCTTTCCTCTGGCCACTGCCACCGTCTCTGCTCCGATCAGCACCAGATAGGCCACCACGGCGGTTATCCCGAAGGCCAGCCGATCAATCGGCACCAGCCTGACCACGACCAGCATCGTCATGGTCAACAGTCCGAGACGCAGCAGGAAGCCGACGATGGCGGCGGCATGATAGACCGCCAGGCTTATCCGGGCCGAAATCGAGAGGATGAAACCGGCGAGCAGGAAGTTGCCGATCACTACCGCCACGCCCAGCGCCGAGCTCCAGGCGCCCTCCGAACCTCGGGTCAGCCAGAACAGGGCAACGAGCACCGGCGCAACGTAGACGGCCCTGGCAACTGTGTGCCGGGCGAGGACCATCTCGACCCCGAGCGGCTGGCTGTCGGTGGTCAACGCGGGTCCGTTTCGTCGAGTTCCTTGAAATAGCCCCAGAGCCGGAGAAACCCTGAGTAGGAGCCGAGGACGACGCCGGTGACCACCAGCCAGGGGCCGGTCCCCAGCCAGAGGTCGAGGAGATACCCGATCAGTGTCCCGGCGAGGACCGAGTTGAGGAACGATCCTCCACGCAGCCAACCATCGTTGACCGCGGATGTGACTTGTGTGGTCGCTGACTCTTGCTTCACAGGAAGGGCTTTGTGAATTACTTCACAAGGGTATGGGGGGAATCCATCTAGACCAAATTGAACCTAGCAGGGGCGCCAAGAGGCCAAGCCGCGACCTCCCCCCGCTTCGATTGCATCGGTCCTCCTTTGGCAGGCGATGGTATCAACCATGAAAATCCCGCCCACCTTGGGCTGGCTCAGACGTCGGCGATTTCGCTCTTTCTGCCCATCGAGGACCACACGATCGCACCGACGATCACGAGGATGGCCACCGCGGCGGCCAGGGCCCGCAAGCCCTCGCCTCTCGGCGCCGACAGCATGAGCATCGAGATATTGAGGATTCCGAGCCCTCCTATGACCATCGCCGCCTTGGCCAGGTGGCCGGGGCCCTCGGAGGAGACCACCCCTCCGGTGGTTCGCCAGAAGAAGACTGCGGTCGTGATGGTGGCAGCGACCCCTGCCCAAACAGGGAGGATGGAGGCCCATATTCCGGCGCTTGCCGGTGCCCCCATGGCCACCGCCAGCCCCAGGTAGACGGTCCACCCAACGAGGACACCTGCCGCCATCGCCCATATGGCCCGGATCCACGCGGCGACTCGGCGACAGATCAGCCAACCAATACCGATCAGACCCGGGCCGAAGAAGAACATTCCGCCACCCATCGACACCATCATCATCAAGACCAAGGGCAGGAGCACCAGGGCTCCGGTGTTTGCCATCGACCGCGTCGATCGATCGAGGTCTGGTGATGTCCGCTCACTCAGACCAGCGCTGCGTCGATATTCGCCGGCGAAGTCCTCAGGAGTGCCGAGGACCTCGACGACGTCCTCGTCGGAAAGGTCCGCCAGCTGCTCGAGGAGATCGCTCATCAGACTCTGGAGGTCGTCATCCGCCAGATCGTGGAGGAGTCGTTCCACCTCGACCAGGTACTCGGCTCGGGAGGTCTTCGACTCAGGCATCCCGCGCCTCCCCGGTCAGGATCCGGTCCAGGGTCTCGACGATCTGACACCAGGTCTTGCGAGATCCGTCGAGTTCGGCCATACCCCCCAGGGTCAAGGAGTAATACTTTCGTGGAGGGCCGGTCTCCGATTCGACGATCTCGGAGGCGAGCATCCCGCTGCCGTGAAGCCGTCGAAGAGTCCCGTACACCGAAGCCTCCGCCACCTCCGTCAACCCGATCTCTCTCAACCGGCGCACCAGGTCGTACCCGTAGGAGGGACGACTCCGTAGGACTCCGAGAACCGCTGTGTCGAGAACGCCCTTCAAGACCTGAGTCGGATCCATGCCGAGCCTTTCATCTCGCGGTACTCCATACTCCATAGTAGCAGGCCTCGGGTATGCCTCTTACGGCTGACGCGGGGTTCCCGGTGCACAACCGCCTCTGGAAGAATTTTCTTGCGCTCGGGCGAACGCAAAGAAATTTGTCGGTGGTCGTCGCTAGTTTACATGATATGTTCATACCTTCATCGATCGATAGGGAAGGGCCCGCCGGAGCGATCTCGCCTCCGGAGAACAACCATCCGTTCGGGACTCCTGATCCTTGGGTGGGTGACACTGTCCGCTGCGCCATCCTCCCACCCGACCTCGACACCCGGGAACCGGGGGCCGAGCTCGCCCGGTATCTGACGTCGCTCGACCGATCCAGGGTGAGCGGGCGCGACCTGGTCACCGTGATGAGAGCAGCGGCGAGGCTGGTATCCCACTTCCAGGCCTACGTCTACGAGACCATGGAGGAGATCGCCCGCCTCTCCGAGATCGACGGCGAGCCGGCCGCCTTCTCCGAGATCTCTGCTGCCCTCTCCCTCACCCGCCAGACCGGGGAGTACGAGACAGTGTTTGCAATGCACCTGGCGCGGCAACCCCGCGTCCTGGCCGCGCTCAGGGACGGGACCATCGACATCCGGAGGGCAAAGGTGATCATGGCGGGCATCGAAGGCGCATCGGCGGAGACCCAGACGGCCGCCCTCGATCGGATCCTCCCCCATGTCGCCTACCTGACAACTGGCCAGATCCGCGCACGGCTGCGCAGGATCGTGGTCGAGCTCGATCCCCCGGCCGCCGTGGAGACCTACGAGCGGGCGCTGCAACACCGGGCGGTGGTGGTGGACGCCAATCCCGACGGGACCGCCAACCTCCACGCCTACTGCCTGCCCCCCGACCGCCTCAACGCAATCCGGCAGAGGCTCGAGGAGTTGGCCCGGTCCAACAAGGTCGAAGGCGACACAAGGACCGCCGACCAGCTCCGCGCCGACACCCTCCTCGAGATGCTGGAGAACTCGGCGAGCGGAGGGCCCCGCCGGGCATGCGTCAACATCGAAGTCGACCTCACCACTCTTGCCGGGCTCTCTGAGGCGCCCGGCCGGATCCCCGGTTGGGGGCCGGTGATCTCCGAGATCGCGCGAAAGGTGGTCGACGAGCAGGTCCGGGCCGGATGGGAGTTCACGGTCACCGACCAGGGCCGGCCGGTTGCCACCGGGACGGTCCGCCGTCGGCCCACCACCGCCATGCGTCGCAGCCTCCGGTCCCGCTATCCCACCTGCGTCCATCCCGGATGTCGCCGGCCTGCCGTCGATTCCGACATCGACCACACCAAGGAGTGGGCCGCGGGCGGGCCAACCAGCATGTCCAACCTCGCACCGCTTTGTCGTTACCACCATGGCCTCAAGGACCACGGATGGAGCTACCGACGACGCGACGACGGGACCTTCGAGTTCACCAGCCCCCTCGGCCACACCTACGTCACCAGCGGACAGTCACCGTAGGTTGCGATAATTACTCCCCCATGCAGCATGGAGTCCTCTTGGGCGGGCCGATCGAAGGCCCGTTGGAAACCATGTCGTCGCCCGGTCTCCAGGGATGGAGGCCCCGATGGCAGTCGGCCAACCTCTGGTGGCCGGAGGACCGCGCCTGGTTTGTGTCTACTGAGATCGCGAACGGTCGCCGTAGGTCGGCGGGTCCCTACTCCTTGATGGCGCGGGTCATCAGGAAGTCCTGGCGGAGGCGGTTGTCCTCGAAAAAGTCCTCGATGATCCGAAGGTGCTCCCGGCGGTATGCGGCCAATCTCTCCGGGTCGCTCTCGAGATACTCCACCAGTCTGATGCTGGGACCGAGGTTGGTCTCGATCCAAAGACGTACATGCTCGGGTGACAGCATCGGCACGAAGAAAGCCGCCATCTTGAAACGGAGATCGGCCACGCCCTCGGCGAGGCGAGCACGTATGACATCGGGGTCCCCCCACTGCAGCGGTGGGGCGATCCCCTCGGGCAACGGCGGGCCGTATCTGGCGCCGAGGCCGAAGTTGCGACCGGTGTAGAGGTGGGGCGGCCAGGTGGAGAAGGCAATCGTCCCACCGGGGCGAAGCACCCTGAGCATCTCCGAGACGGCCACCTCGGGGCGGGGAGCGAACATGTGCCCGAACTGACTGACCACCACATCGAACTGCCCGTCCTCGAAAGGAAGGCTCTCGGCGTCTCCCACGTGCCAGTCGGCAGCCACCCCCATGAGGTCGGAGTTGGTCCGGGCCCGATCGATGAGCTCTGGGGTCAGGTCGACACCGGTGACCTTTGCTCCCAGGCGGGCCGCGGTGAGGGCCACCACGCCCGTCCCGCATGCCACGTCGAGCACATTCGAGCCCGCTTCCACACCGGCAAAGCGGAGAAGGGCAGGCGCGGCCATGGCGGTGTTGGCCTCGACCACGGCGAAACCCGCCCACACCTGCCGCTGACCTTCCTTGTAACTGGCAACAGCATCCATCTTCCGATCCTTTCTAGACGTGGCCGGTGAAGTCGTGCGGATAAGGGGGAAAGTCCGAGGCCATAGCGCGAACCGCTGACTCGACCTGGTCGAGGACCGACCGGTCGCTCCTGCCTTTGAGGGCGCGGCAGATCAGGGACCCGACTTCTGCCGCCTGGTCCTCCTTCATGCCCTGAGTGGTCATCGCCGGGGTCCCGATACGGAGCCCTGACGCCCGGTAGGGGGGCCGGGGGTCGTTGGGGATGGTGTTGAAGTTGAGGGTGATGCCCACCGTGTCCAGCATCCGGGCGGCCTCCTTCCCGGTCAGGTCTTCGTCCACAGAACGGAGGTCGATCAGGAACAGGTGGTTGTCGGTGCCGCCGGACACCACCCGCACCCCTTCCTCCTCGACCCGGGCAGCCATGGCTGCGGCATTAGAGACGATCTGTTCGGTGTAGTCCCTGAACTCCGGCTGCATCGCCTCGTGGAAACAGACCGCCTTGGCCGCGATCTGGGACTGGATGGGGCCACCCTGCAC
Organism: uncultured Acidimicrobiaceae bacterium; assembly: GCA_964454615.1. GTDB lineage: Bacteria > Actinomycetota > Acidimicrobiia > Spongiisociales > ZC4RG35 > ZC4RG35. The sequence continues at coordinate 7,550 of CAYVTP010000063.1, forward strand.
ATTGGGGAACACCGCCTTGTTGATGGTCTCCCCCAACTCCTCCTTGGCGAGCACCAGACCCCCTCTCGGTCCCCGCAAGGCCTTGTGGGTGGTGGCGGTGACCACATCGGCGTAGGGAACCGGGGACGGATACGACCCGCCGGCGACCAGGCCGATGAAGTGGGCGGCGTCGACCATGAACACCGCACCGACCTCGTCGGCGATCTGCCGGAAGCCCTCATAGTCGAGCTTCCGGGAATAGGCCGAGTACCCGGCGAGGAGCAGCTTGGGCCGGTGCTCGGAGGCCAGCCTGCGGACCTCGTCCATGTCGATGATCTCGGTCTCGGGGTCGACCCCGTAGGCGACCACGTTGTAATAGAGCCCGGAGAAGTTCACCGGAGACCCGTGGGTCAGGTGCCCGCCATGGTCGAGACGCATGCCGAGGACGGTGTCGCCCGGCTGCAGCAGGGAGAAGTAGACCCCCATGTTGGCCTGCGCCCCGGAGTGGGCCTGGACGTTGGCGAACTCGGCCCCGAACAGCTCCTTGGCGCGGTCTATGGCCAGCTGCTCCATCTCGTCGACCACCGAGCATCCCTCGTAGTAACGCCGCCCCGGATATCCCTCGGCGTACTTGTTGGTGAACACCGACCCGGAGGCGGCCATGACCGCCGGCGAGGCGAAGTTCTCGGAGGCGATCAGGTGGATGTGGGAGTTCTGACGTTCCAGATCCTTGCGTATCAGCGAGGCCATCGCCGGATCGACGGTCTCGATCGGATCCATTGAGATCATGCGCCCGACACTAGTTGCCCAAGACGACCGGGCCCTCCCTGAGAACGACCGGTTCTGCACCGGTCAGGTCGACCACCGTCGAAGGCCGCCCACCGGGGCTGGAACCCTCCACGTAGAACACCGAGTCCCCCAACACCTCACGGGCGGCCACATGGTCGAGGGTGTCGGGCTCCCCCGACCGGTTCGCCGAGGTGACCGACATGGGGCCTGCCGCCTCGAGTAGGGCAAGGGCTATCGGATGGTCGGGCATCCGGAGCCCGACGGTCCTCGACTGGCGGTCTCCCACCCAATCCGAGAGGACCACCCGGGACGGGACCACCATGGTGAGGGCACCCGGCCAGTGCATCCGGGCGAGCTCGCCGGCGGCCCCGGACATGTCGCCGACCATCGAGGCCTGCTCCATGCTGGCGACAAGGATCCCGATCGGCTTGCCCTGGGGACGCCCCTTCAGTTCGAACAGGGCGGCAACCGCCTCCTCGTTGGTCGGGTCGACACCCACCCCATAGACGGTGTCCGTGGGGAGGCCGACGATACCCCCCGCCCGGACCACTTCCACGGCTGTGGCGAGCCCGGTCAAGGCTTGACCGCGACCACGTACCGGTCCCTGCCCAGGAGGTCGGGACGTACCACCGCAGGCAGCTTCTTGAGCAGCCGGACGGCATCGGGCCCCTGGGTCTCCCCGATCTCTATGGCCACCACCCCGCCGGGGCGCAACCAGTCGGCCGCGGTCTCCCCGATGGACCCGATCACCTCCAAGCCCGTGGGGCCGGACACCAGCGCCACCCGAGGCTCCCGTCTCACGTCGTCAGGGAGATTGTCGAACTCGTCCTCGCTGACATAGGGAGGGTTGGCCACCAGCAGGTCGACCTGCCCGTAGAGGGCGGCCGGAAGCGGGTCGAAGAGGCTCCCCTCGCCGAAGTAGACGTCGAGGCCGAGGCGATGCCGGTTGACCGCCGCCACCTCCAGCGCGTCCGGGGAGATGTCGGTGCCGAACACTGCGGCGGCTGGGAAGCGGTGCTTCAGGGCCAGCGCCAGCGCTCCCGAGCCGGTGCAGAGGTCGACCACCACCGCCGGGTTCCGCACCATCCGGGAGGCCAGCTCGAACAAGCCTTCGGTCTCCGGCCTGGGAACCAGCACGCGCTCGTCGACGACGATCTCCAAGGGGCCGAACGCCGCCGAACCCTCGATGTACTGGAGGGGCTCGCCGTTGAGACGTCTCTCGATCAGGCTCTCCAGGGTGCGGCCCTGGCCCACCACCGCCTTCAGCCGCTTCAACTCGTGGGGTGGTAGCTCGGCCATGATCCGAATCTATCCGGATTCAGCCACCCGAGGCCATGAGCCTGGCCTGTTCATCGGCGGCCAGGGCCTCGATGAACTCGTCCAGATCTCCTTCGAGGACCTGGTCGAGACGTCTGATGGTCAACCCGATCCGATGGTCGGTGACCCGATTCTCCTTGTAGTTGTAGGTCCGGATCTTCTCCGACCTCTCACCGGTGCCGACCTGGCTCCTGCGCTCCCCGGAGAGCTCGGCGTCCGCCCGCTCCTGCTCGGCCTTGAGAAGCCTCGCTCGGAGGATCCGGAAGGCCTTCTCCTTGTTCTGGAGCTGGCTCTTCTCGTCCTGGACCGACACGGTGACACCGGTCGGGAGATGGGTCAGCCGGACCGCGGAGTCGGTGGTGTTGACCGACTGCCCACCGGGGCCGGTCGAGCGGTACACGTCCACGCGGACGTCGTTGGGGTCGATCTCGATGTCGACCTCCTCCACCTCGGGAAGAACCGCAACCGTTGCCGTCGAGGTGTGGATTCGCCCCTGCGACTCGGTCCTGGGGACACGTTGCACCCTGTGGACGCCACCCTCGAACTTCAACCTCGAGTAGGCGCCCCGGCCTTTCACCGCCACAGTCACCCGGTCGTAGCCCCCGGTCTCCGACGGCGCCGAGTCCATCGGCTCCACCTTGAACCCCCTCCGCTCCGCATACTTCTCGTACATCCTGAGGAGGTCACCCGCCCAGATGGAGGCCTCGTCACCGCCGGCCGCCGAGCGGATCTCCACAATCACGTCCTTGGAGTCGCTGGGATCGGTGGGGACCAGGGCGTCCCTGATCCGGTCCTCCAGCGAAGCGGCCTCGGTCTTGAGCTCGGCTGCCATGGTGGCCATGTCGGGGTCGGAGCTCATCGCGGTCGCCTCCTCGATGTCGGAGTGGACCTGGCGCCACCGCCGGATCAAGGCGACCACATCACGGTGCTCGGAGTGCTTCCTGCCCAGCTCGGCGAGCTGTCGCGGGTCGGAGATGACGTCGGGGTCGACCAGTTGGGCTTCGATCGCCTCGAAAGCACTCTCTATCTCGGCGAGCCGATCAGAGAAGGCGGGGTCGCTCATGTCGGCCCACCGACCACAGCCGCCCTGGCGAGTACCGCCGAGTCGGGCAGGTCACCCCGCTGGACCACCTCTGCAGCGGCCTCGTCGTCCAGTGCGACCAGGAGGCTTGCGATCGCCACTTCGATCTGGGCGTCATCGGGCTGGGAGGTGGTCAGCTTCTGGAGCCAGAGCCCGGGCGCCGCCAGCACCCTGGCCGCGGTCCCGTCGGGCCGTGTCCCCGACCATCTGAGCAGCTCGTAGGCGACCCCGGCGATCAGAGGGATTCCGAGCAGACGGGACACCACCAGGAAGACGATGCCGTCTGGGACGCCGAAGAAGGTGAACAGGACGATCGATCCGAGGATCACGATGAGCAGGAAACTGGTCCCACATCTGGGGTGCTCGGGCCGGTGACGGGCGACCGAACGGATGCTGAGCGGCTCGCCGGCCTCGTAGGCGTGGATCGACATGTGCTCGGCGCCGTGGTACTCGAAGACCCGGGCGATCTCCTTCGACCGGCCGATCAGCCAGATGT
>CAYVTP010000064.1:0-10923 GCA_964454615.1 uncultured Acidimicrobiaceae bacterium
ATGCGAGAAACCCTACTCGCCGTTGGTTACAGCACAGTGTCCCCCCACTTGTGGGGGGACACGCGTCGGGGTACGAGGTACGGGGTACGGGGTACGAGAGCGAAGCGACCCGCGTCGAGGGGGCGTGAGCCCCGTGCCCTTGGCGTGTCCCCCCGTGGAAACGGGGGGACCGACGCAAGCGACCGAAGGGAGCGCGTCGAGGGGGGCGTGAGCGAAGCGAACCCGTCACCAGGCCTCACGCGCGAGACGTGAGTGACGACTTCGGCCTTTCGGCCTCAGGCCCCCCTCGATCTCAAGTGGGGGGACACGCGTCGGGGTACGGGGTACGGGATACGGGGTACTTACGAGCTGATCCCCAGCTTCTCTTCCGCCTCGTCGAGTGTCTGACCGCCTCCAACCACCGGGGCGAACAGATCGCCGTGTTGTTCGAGCCGGTCCCAGATGTTGGCGATGGTGATGTCCCCGTTGGCATACTCGCCGACCTCGTCCCATCTCAGTGGCGCCGCCACCGGCGCACCACGCCTCGGGCGCACCGAGTAGACGGAGGCCACCGTCTGCCCGGAGGCGTTGCGGTTGTGGTCGACGAAAACCTTGCCCTTCCTCTTCGGCTTATCCCAGGCCATGGTGATGTCGTCGGGGTTGGCGGCCTCGAGGTAGGAGCCGACCTCGCCGGTGAACCTCCTGACCCTCGAGTACTCATGCACCGGGTCGAGCGGCACGTATACGTGCATCCCCTTGGACCCCGAGAGCTTGGGGTAGCCCTCCAGGCCCAACTCGCCGAGGGCCACGTGGAGCAGCTTGCAGGCGGACGCCACCTGCTCCCAGGAGGCTCCTTCGGCCGGGTCGAAGTCGAAGATGGCGTAGTCGGGATGTTCGAGGGTGCCCGTCCTTGAGTGGAACGGGTGGAACTCGATACACCCCATGTTGGCGAACCAGACGATCGCCTCCCGGGAGTCGGCGAGCAGGAAGTCGATGACCCCGCCCTGACTGTCGGACTCCACGGGTGTGGTCGCCATCCAATCAGGCTGGTGGCCGGGAGCATGCTTCTGGTAGAAGGACTCACCTCCGATCCCTTCGGGATATCGGGACATGGAGATCGGCCGATCTTTGAGGTGGGGCAGCAGGACATCCGCTACCGAGGCGTAGTACTGGATGAGATCGCCCTTCGTGTAGCCGTCGTCGGGGAAGTACTTCTTGTCGATGTTGGAGAGGGTTAGAGGAAGCTCGAGGCCCTTGGGGGCGAATCGGTCTCCCTCCTTGTCGACGGTCACCGGGGTGGGAAAGGCGATGTCTGCAGATGCCAGGGCCCGTGACATCAGGTCGCCTCTCCTATCAGCCCGGCGAGCTCCCCGTCGGAGGCCGCGGCCAGAGCGCCTCCGGAGTAGCGATGGTCGTGGGTGACGTCGGCGATCGCGAATCCGGGGAGCGGGAGAAGAGGTTCACCGACCTGGAGCTCCACTTCGGCGAGCACCAACGGGGCATGCCGGCCCCCGAACCGGTCCACCGCAATCATCCTGCCACCGAGATCAAGGCGGTACCTGGCCTTCTCGATCGAGTTCCCGGGCAACCGGGACAGGAAGCCGTACTCCTCATCCGTCAGATAGACGTTGGTGAGCATCACCACCTCGGGGTCGTCGGGCCGGATCCGGACCTTCTGGCCGAGCTTGTACACGACGCCCTGGTCTGATGCCATCCGACGGAGCCGCAGCGTGGTTCCGGTCAGGTAGCGGTCGACGACCTCCGCCCTGTGGGTCAGGTCGTCGGGGACGGCTCTCACCAGCCACCGCTGCTCCCTCTCGACCCGGGCGTAGCCTCCGCTGCCGGGGCGTCGGGCTCCAAAGGACTGGCCCTGGTCTGAGGAGCTCAACCGCGTCTCCCCTATCGGTGGCTGGCGAGCCAGTCGAGGAGCAGTTCGTTGAGTCGCTCCGGTGCTTCCAGCGGTATCCAGTGCCCGACATCTTCGATCCGCTCATAACGCCACTCGCCGGCCACGAACTTCTCGGAAGCAGTCATCTGCATCTCGGTCAGGGCCATGTCGCCCGTGGACCAGACGCCACACACCGGTAGCTCGACCTTCGACAGGGGCCGGGGACGGGTGATCCAGGTCTCCGGTCGGATGTTGGCCCGGTAGATGTTGAGGGCAGCGGTCAGCGCTCCCGGCCTGCTCAGGTCGGCGATCCAGCTGTCGATCTCACTGTGAGAGCGTGCCCAGGCCCGGAGCCAGTACCAGTCGTCGGCGGGAAGCCTCTCCTCGGCGAGTCCTTCGAAGAGGAAGTACAGCATGTACCAACTCTTCTCCCGCTGGGCGACACCCGCCGCGGTGAAACCACCCTCATGGCCGGCCGACAGGGCGACCAGGGTCTTGAAACGCTCCGGCCTGGTCTCCGCCAGGTACCAGGCGAGGGCGGCACCCCAATCGTGACCGACGACGTGCGCCACCTCGATACCGAGCACGTCGAGGATGGCAGTCATGTCGGCTGCGATCAGGGTCATGGAGTAGTCGGCGACCTGCTCGGGACGATCGGATCGCCCGAAGCCGCGCAGGTCGGGCGCCACCACCCGGTAGCCCGCCTCGGCCAGTGCCGGGATCTGGTGCCGCCATAGGCGGGCAGAGTCGGGGAAGCCGTGGATGAGGACGACCGGCTCCCCGTCTTCCGGGCCGTTGTCGGTGACGGCGATGTTGACTCCACCGACGTCGACCATCATCGACGATTGGTAGGGGTCGAACATGGATGGGACGGTACCAATGGCGATCCTCCCCCGTTGCGTGTGCAGGGAGCCACTGAAGCGGTTGCTTTGTGCACACGCAAGACCCGTGCGTGTGCGGGGTGCAACCGCATCCGTAGCCCTGTGCACACGCGAGGAGGGTTGAGGTATTCCCATCTCTGGATAGCCTCAGGGGAGAAATGGCGAGGCAACTCTTCCCTCAGAACGTGATAGCGGTGATCTGGGACTTCGACAAGACCCTCATCCCGGGGAACATGCAGGGGCCCCTGTTCCGCCACTACGGCATCGACGAAGCCGACTTCTGGGCGGAGGTCGACGGGCTCGACGCCTTCTACCGGAGCCACGGGTCGAAGCTGATCCAGCGCGACCACCTCTACCTGAACCACATCCTCAGCTATGTGCGGTCGGGCCGGATGGAGGGCCTCGGCAACACGCTGCTCCGCCAGCTCGGGGCGGAGATCGAGTTCTACCAGGGGATTCCCGACTTCTTCGAGCTGCTGAGGAAGAACATCGAGTCGCAGCCCAGGTTCTCCGAGCATCAGATCAAGGTTGAGCACTATGTGGTCTCCACCGGCCTACGCCAGATGATCCTCGGCTCGGCCATCGCCTCGCACCTGGAGTACGTGTGGGCGTGTGAGTTCACCGAACTGGTGGCCCCACCCGGCTATCGGGAGCAGCAGGACCGACTGTTCTCGCCCGAAGGCGAGATCCAGCAGCTGATCTACACCATCGACAACACCTCGAAGACCCGTGCCCTGTTCGAGATCAACAAGGGGACCAACATCAACCCGACGATCGACGTCAACGCCAAGATCGCACCCGAGGACCGCCGGATCCCCTTCCAGAACATGATTTACATCGCCGACGGGCCTTCGGACGTGCCGGTGTTCTCCATCGTCAGCGGCAATGGCGGGAGGACCTACGCGGTCTACCGCCCCGGGTCGGATCGGGAGCTCGACCAGGCGGCGAGGCTGTTGGAGCAGAAGCGCATCGATGCCTTCGGCGAGGCCGACTACTCCGACGGCTCGCAGACCGCCATGTGGCTGACCAGGGCCGCCGAGGGGATCGCCCACCGGATCGTCCGCCACCGGGAGGAGGCGCTCAGCGAGCGTATGGGGCTGCCACCCAGCCACGTCACCGACGACTGAGCCCGACCGGGAATCCCCGGCCCCCGTGGCATGTTGGCCAGGCTGAATGATGCCCGAGACGATCAAGGTCGACATCTGGTCCGATATCGCCTGCCCCTGGTGCTACATCGGCAAACGTAACTTCGAGACAGGCTTGGAGACCTACTCCGCTCAGGAGGCCGCAATACCGGTGGCAGTCGAGTTCCGGAGCTTCGAGCTGTCGCCTGACACACCGGTCGCCTTCGAGGGGAGCGAGGTCGACTACCTCGCCCGGCACAAGGGGGTGTCGCCCGACCGGGCCCGGGCGATGATCGATCGGGTCACCTCGATAGCTCTCGAGGCCGGCCTGGTCTACGACTACGAGTCGCTGCGGCACACCAACACGGTCAAGGCACATCAGGTGCTGCACCATGCCAAGGCCGAGGGCTGTCAGGCCGAGATGAAGGAAAGGTTGCTGAGCGCCTACTTCGTGGAGGGTCGCCACCTGGGGCGGGAATCCGAGCTGGCCGAGCTCGCGGAGGAGGTTGGCCTGACAGGAGAGGAGGTGGCCGGATCGCTTCGTGATGGGCGGTATCTGGAAGCAGTCCGGGCCGACGAGGACCTGGCGCGGGAGATGGGTATCGGTGGGGTTCCCTTCTTCGTGTTCAACATGCAGTTCGGCCTCTCCGGCGCCCAACCACCCGAGGTCTTCAGGCGGGCCCTCACCCAGGCCGGCTCCGAATCCTGACGGAAAGAGTTGGCCTAAACCCTTCGATGTGGTGACCTTGAAACGATCTTGGCCCACCGGACCGACCTATGAACCAGACCCGCCCCATCGCAGTCATCGGGCTGGCGGTGCTGCTCTTCGCCGCGGTCTTCGGCCTGAGGGCTGCCACCTCCGGGCCCGGCACCACATCACCTTCCGCAACGGACACCACCGTCGGGGGCTCGACCACGACATCTCCTGGGGGCTCGCCGGGCACCACCGAACCCGATCCGGCTCTCACCCGGATCGGATATCTCCTCTCCCGGGAGGGGGCCGTCCTCGCCCCTGAGCCAGGTGCCCCGGGCAGGGCCATTGCCGGAGGGATCGTGTTCCCCATCGTCTCGGAGACCGCCGGCGGCTACCAGGTCCTCGACTCGTGCAACCGCCCTGGTTGGGTCGCCGCCGATGATGTGATACCTGGAGAGGTCCCCGTCGACCGCGATCCGGGCACGTTCGACCATGCCGTGTTCGTCATTGATCCCGGCCACGGCCTGCCCGACCTGGGTGCGGTGGGGCCGACCCGGGTCTTCGAGTCTGTGGCCAACCTGGCGATTTCCCAGAGACTGTTCGAACGGCTGACCAACCCCCACGACATCGACTGGGCAACAGGCCGGGTGACGCCGGGGTTCGCTGTTCCCGCGGCCGCTGTCGTGGTTCTCACCCGGTCCCCCGATGGGCCGAACGGCGGTGACTACGAGCTCAGCCTCACCTACCGCTCGGAGATCGCCAACTCCATGGGCGCCAGCGCCCTCGTCTCGATCCACAACAACAGCAGCCCATCGCTCAACTTGGACCATCCCGGCAGCGAGTCGTATGTCTCCCATCTCGATCCTGAGTCGGCCCGTCTCGGGGGTCTGGTCACCGACGAGCTGCGGCGTGAGTTCGCCCGGTTCGAGGCGGATTGGGTTGGACACTCGGGAAGTGGGGTCCGATCCCGGATCGGAAGCACCGGCGGGGACTTCTACACGCTCATCGACGAGGCCGACATGCCTGCGGTCATCGTCGAAGGTGCCTTCATCTCCAACCCGACCGAGGAGGCCCTTCTCCGCACCGCCGAGTTCCAGCAGGCCTACGCCGACGCCGTCTACCGGGCGCTGATCCGGTGGGTGACAACCGACGACGACCCGATCCCGGCCCCCACGCCGGAGCCGTGGCCGGGACCGGGCGGCCTTGGCAGGGACTGGACTCAGTGCGTCGTCCCCGGCGCTGGCGAGTGACGCCACCCATCCCGGTTGGGGGACCCCGAGTCCAGACCATGGCGGGGGCAGACGAACCCAGGGTTCCTGACCAGCACTATCACGGGTACGAACCCAGGGTTCACTTCGATCTCCCCTGGGATAGGTGATCCGGACGAACCCAGGGTTCCTGACCAGCACTATCACGGGTACGAACCCAGGGTTCACTTCGACTCAGCCGGGAGTCAGGCTGACCTACTGCGGCGAGCCGGGATCAAACCTCCACGGGTATCTCGTGGAGGACCTCCCAGAGGTCGTTGAGGCGGCCGTACCTGCGGTCTTCGAGCCTTCCCAGAGTGGCGACCACCACCGGTCTTGCTCCGTTGCCCTCAGCGGTCGCGATGATCTCTCCCCGATAGGCCCCTGAGTGTTCGAAGGCTCCACGGACTGCCTCCGCGATCTCCAGCCTCGATACTTTTTTGCTCAATTCTCGATACTCCTTGCGCTCAACTCTACCGTTACGTTAGAGTAGGGTATCAGCATACGCACCTCTCGGTGCCGCCCCGTGTGCTCCGCGCTTCCTTCCCGAGGAATCCACCGATGATCCAAGACCATTTTCAGATCGGCGAAGTGGCCGACGCTGTCGGCCTCTCGCTGCGAACCATCCGGTACTACGAGGAGATCGGGTTGGTCGCGCCCTCAGGACGAACCGAAGGCGGATTCCGGCTCTACACCGAGTCCGACGTCGATCGCCTCCGCCTCGTCAAAGCGCTCAAACCGGTCGGCCTCTCCTTAGAGACGATGACCGAGCTCCTCGGGGATCTGGAGACCCTCGGTAGCGATACCGGGAAGGGACACGATCATGCGCGGCGGCGTCTCCAGGACACGGTCGCCGAAGCACTGGCTGGTTGCCGACAACTCGAAGAGCAGGCAGCGACGGCACGGACGGTGCTCGACCGTTTGTCGACAAGCGGGACAGGCAGCTGATGTCGACGATCGCCACCGAGGCAGAGCGCCGCCGCACCTTCGCCATCATCTCCCATCCCGATGCCGGCAAGACCACGCTGACCGAGAAGCTGCTTCTCTATTCGGGAGCGATCTCCGAGGCGGGGGCGGTACGAGCGCGTGCCGGACGGCAGCGCGATGTGACCTCCGACTGGATGGAACTTGAACGTCAAAGGGGCATCTCGGTGACATCGACTGTGCTCCAGTTCCCCCACCGTGGCCTGGTGCTCAACCTTCTCGACACGCCAGGTCACCGGGACTTCTCCGAGGACACCTACCGGGTGCTGTCTGCTGTTGATGCAGCGGTGATCGTCCTCGACGGAGCGCGCGGGATCGAGGCCCAGACCCTCAAGCTGTTCCATGTGGCCCAGCGCAGGGGCCTGCCGCTGATCACCTTCGTCAACAAAATGGACAGGCCGGGACTGGCTCCCCTGCAGGTGATCGATGACATCGAGTCACAGCTGGGGATCGTCGCGACCCCGGTGACGTGGCCCGTGGGGAGCGGAGGAACTTTTGCAGGGGTGGTCGACCGCCGGGACAACACGATCTGGGAGTTCGAACGCACAGCCCGTGGAGGCAGCATCGGCGAGGAGCGGCGAGCCCGGTTCGACCCTGATGACAGAAAGCCGGAACACCTTCAGGCTGCCCACGAGTTGGAGCTGTTGGAGGCGATCGGGGCCGACCATGACCAGGACCGCTTCCTGGCCGGTGAAACCACCCCCGTCTTCTTCGGGTCGGCGCTGTGGAACTTCGGTGTCCGGCTCCTCCTCGACGCCATCGTGGACCTGGCGAGCTCCCCCGGGCCGCGGATGTCGACCCAGGGCCAGCTGGCACCGATCGCCGGTGATGTCTCCGGCTTCGTGTTCAAAGTCCAGGCGAACCTGGACGCCCGCCACCGCGACCGCATCGCATTCATGAGGGTCTGCTCCGGGCGGTTCGAGCGGGGGATGACGCTGGTCAACCATCGGACCGGGCGCTCCTTCAACACCAAGTACGCCCACCAGGTCTTCGGGCGCGACCGTGACACGGTCGACCATGCCTACCCGGGCGACGTGGTCGGGCTGGTCAACGCGGTGGACCTGCGGATCGGCGACAGTCTGAGCGTCGACGGCAGGGTGTCCTTCCCGCCCCTCCCGTCCTTCGCCCCCGAGCACTTCCGCATTGCCAGGAACCTGGACTCCAGCCGTTACAAGCAGTTCCGAAAGGGGATCGCCCAGCTCGACGAGGAGGGTGTGGTCCAGGTTCTCGCCACCGCCGACGGTGGCCAGCGCGAACCCATCCTGGCGGCGGTCGGAGAGCTTCAGTTCGATGTCGCCCTGTATCGCCTGAGGAGCGAGTTCGGTGTCGAACCCCGATTCGAGCCGGCCACCTATGCCCTGGCCCGCCGCACAGACAATGCCGGCAAGGCGGCCCTCGCCGGACGCCGAGGAGTCGAGATCGCCACCCGGACAGACGGGACGATTCTGGCCCTCTTCGACAACCAGCACTGGCTGGACGTGGCCAAGAGGGACCACCCGGGGATCGTCCTCGACCCCATCGTCTCCGCGTGACCGCCGCGGCCAAAGAACCAACTGCCGAACCGAAAGGATTCACAACATGACACAAGCCACCAAACACCCCAATCCGACACGCGGGGAAGATCGTCGCAAGAGTCTCTGCCGTGGTGCCCACCGACATCGAGACGGTGTTCGACTACCTGTCGGACCTGGAGAACAACCCGGAGTGGAACTGGGCGGTCGTCTCGACCACCTCGCTGTCGAGAGGTTCCGGAGTCGGAACCCGCTACCTCCAGCGCAAGGCCTGGCCACGCAAGGGCAAGACGGTGCTCGAAGTCACCGCCCACAGCCGGCCCACGCTGCTCGAGGTCGAGGGCCGACTGGAGGATGGGCCCGTCAGATACCGGTACGACCTCGAGCCGAGCGAGGAAGGATCGACCCTGGTCGAAGTGACGGTGAGCTATGGAGCCAACGGCCAGGTAGCCCGACCGGAGATATTCAGCGCCAGCCTCGAGGATGCCATTGCCGGGACCTCCACACTCTGAAGGGCGTCCTCACCCCGTAAGGGATCCGGTCGTCCTCGATTCCGACGATCAACCGGTATTGACCTGTCGTAGTATCGGTTTCAGGGCCTCGCTCCGCGCTGGCCCGGTGAGAGCTTCTCGCCGGCAGCCTGTCCAATCTGCAGCGGGGCACACAACCAACGGTAAAGACGGCCGAGCGTCGCCGCCGAGACAAGGAGCAGCAGGATGCCGAGGTACCTGATCTCGTTCGATGACGGGGCGATGAGATTCCCCAGAGAGGATCTGCCCGACGTCGCCGAGGCCTCGCACAGGGTGGTTCAGGAGGCCAAGGACGCCGGCGTGTGGGTCTTCGGGGGCGGACTGGTGACACAGACCGCCAGCATCGTTGCCACTGACGGGACGGTCACCGACGGCCCCAACCCGGAGACCAAGGCAGTCATCGGCGGATTCTCGATCGTCGACGTTGCCTCACGCGAAGAGGCGCTGAAGTGGGCCGCCAAGATCGCTGCCGCCTGTCGGTGCGCACAGGAGGTGCGCGAGCTCCTCCCAGACCCGAACGTCTGACCTGGCCCTACACGAGACCCGAGAGCATCTCGCAGCTCGGTGATGCTCGCTACCTGTCCGCCCAAGCTGACATCAGCTGAATCCTGGCCATCGATCTGCGGGGCATACTCTGAGGCCACCTTCAGGCTCGGGCACCGAGAGCGGTATCCTCCTCTCGCGCGTTCTCTCGAGGGATTTCGCGCACCCCCCGGGTCTCTAGCTCAATTGGTAGAGCAGCGGGCTTTTAACCCGAAGGTTGTGGGTTCGAGTCCCACGGGACCCACCTCAGAAAAGTCAAGTACTGCCTGGCCTTTCTGATGGTCCTGTTCGTCAGCTTCCTCGGCTTCGTCCGGTTTTGTCCGTCGTTTGTCCGTCTGAGATTGGGCGAAGGCATCATCGAGCGCCTTGGCGAGTGCTTCCTGCTCGGAGGGGAACAGGTGGCCGTAGATGTCCATGGTCACCATGATCGAGGAGTGCCCGAGGAACCGTTTGATCGCCTCGGGATGGACGCCCTGGCTGATCAGAATGGCCACCGCAGTGTGGCGGAGGTCGTGGATCCGAAGGCCTTCGGGTAAGCCCGCGGCTCGCACGGCCGGACTCCAGACGTTGGAGTTGAAGTTCGAGTTTCTCATTGGTGCCCCGTTGCTCGCGGTGAAGAGCAACGCTTCGGCATCCGGAGCCGCGGTGGAGACGAGGTGATGGTTGAGCATCTCTCGGAGGAACCTGGGAAGGGTCACAACTCGGTTTCGATAGTTCTTGGTGGGTCCGAAGTGCAGCTCCCCGCCAACCTCGGAGAGGCTCTCTGCGACCTCGAGCTTGCCTCTCAGCACGTCGACTCGCCGACGTCGGAGCGCGGCGGCCTCGCCCCATCTGAGCCCCCCGTAAGCGAACACGTAGATGAGAGCCCTGTAGTGATCGGCAACAACCTCAGCCAGCCGATCGACCTCGGACGGGGTGAGGAACAGCTGCTCCCGGCGCGGCTTGCGGGGAAGGTCGAGGCCCTCCGCCGGATTGGAAGGAAGGTAACGCGCCTGAACCGCGGTCTTGAGAATCTGTGAGAGGACGTTGTGCGCCTGCCTTATGCGCGACGCCGAAAGGCCCGAAGCTTTGAGGTCGGCAAGCCAGCCCTCGATCGACAACGAGTCGATTCGGTCGAGGCGAATGGCTCCGAACCGGGGAAAGAGGTGCACTCTCAGAAGGGACTCATAGCCGCTGTAGGTCTTCGGCTTGAGATGGGTGCGGTTCGCCAGCCAACCCCGCGCCCACTCCTCAAACCTTGTCGAGGAGAGCTCGGGGTTGATCCACTCGGCGCGTTGCTTCTGGGCTTCGACGTGGATGAGATACTTCTCGGCGTCGACCTTCCGCGGGAAGGTCTTGGACCGTTCCCGGCCGGTGGGGTCGATGTAGCGGACCTGCCATTTGGTGTTGTCGACGGGATGGCGTCTGATGTGGGCCACGGCTCAGCCTTCCTCGAGCCGCTGGGTGACCCATGCCTGGACGTCTCGCCAGCGGAAGCGGAGATGTTTGCCCACCCGGAAGCCTCTGGGGCCGGTGTTGTGGTGTCGCCAGGTGTAGATGGTT
>CAYVTP010000065.1:0-10548 GCA_964454615.1 uncultured Acidimicrobiaceae bacterium
GCGAACTTGGGGCCGCCAGCCAGCACAATGCTGGTCAGGAACCCTGGGTTCAAGCGAGCCTCCCTTGCCGCCCCTGCCGGAGCCGATCTTAGGGCCGCCAGCCAGCACAATGCTGGTCAGGAACCCTGGGTTCGAGGGAGACGTTCAGCCGGCCAGGGTCCTCTCGGCGAGATCCCGCCGGTAGGCAGCAAGGCTCTCCCGAAGGGCCGGGTCGTTGAGAGCGAGTATGGCCACGGCCAGCAGGGCGGCATTGGTGGAACCGTCGACGGCCACCGTGGCGACCGGGATCCCCGTGGGCATCTGGACGGTGGAGAGCAGGGCGTCCATCCCGTCGAGAGACGCCGACAGGGGAACCCCGATGACCGGGAGCAGGGACTTGGCCGCCATGACACCTGCCAGGTGGGCGGCTTTACCGGCCCCCGCGATGATCAGCTCGAACCCCTCGTCCGCTGCTGTCTCGGCGAATCGGATCGCCTCGTCCGGCGTCTTGTGCGCCGACAACACCCTGGTCACGTGTTCGATGCCGAAGCCCTCAAGCGTCTTGCCTGCCTTCTCCATGATGGGCCGGTCGCTTCCCGACCCCATGACGATCGCGATCTTGTGGTTCATCGGGAAGGCACGGTACCTGCTCGTCCGGTATGGCCGAATCCTAAGGTGGCCCTATGTCACCAACGACACGGGCGACGGTGCGCTCAGCGGTGTTCCTGCTGCTGGCGCCGGGCACGGTTGCCGGCCTGATCCCATGGTGGATCACACGCTGGCGCGTGCCCGATTGGGGCGCGGCCATCTGGGTGGTGGCGCCCCTCTCCGCCTTGATCATCGGGACCGGGATCGGGTTCCTGGTGCACGCATTCGCCCGGTTCGCCCTCCAGGGCCTTGGTACCCCTTCGCCCCTCGAGCCCACCGAGAGGCTGGTGGTGTCCGGTGTCTACCGATGGGTGAGAAACCCGATGTACCTGGCGATACAGGCCATCATCCTCGGTCAGGCCCTGCTCTTCGTCGACATCAGGCTGGTCATCTATGCGGCGGTCACCGCACTCGGAATGGCCGCATTCGTCCGCTGGTACGAGGAGCCGGTGCTCCTCGAGCGATTCGGCGACGAGTATCGGGAGTACAAGAGCAGAGTCCCCCGATGGTTGCCGCGGCGTCCCGACTCCGACGCCTGACCGGGCTCTCCGCCAGGCCACAATGAGCCGATGCGCGACTTCCTGGTCGATCTGACCCCGCTCAAGGCGAGTCCCGCGTACCGAAACCTGTGGCTGGGCGGAGCCTCCACGGGCATCGGGTCGGCTCTCGTCAGCGTCGTGGTGGGACTCCAGGTCTACGAGCTCTCCGGGTCCACTCTGGCCGTCGGCCTGGTCGGGTTGTTCGCACTGGTCCCCCTGGTGATGCTCGGTCTGTACGGGGGGTCGCTGGTCGACGCCTACGACCGCCGGAAGGTGCTCCTGGTCACCAATCTGGGTCTCTGCCTGGTCGGATCGGCCTTTGCCCTGGTGACCTGGAGCGGGCTGGCCACGGTCGGGGCCCTCTATGGCCTGGTCGCTGTTCAGAGCGGACTGTTCGCCATCCACAGCCCGGCGAGGAGCGCTGTGATCCCCCGCCTCCTTCCTGCCGAGTTGCTCCCTTCGGCCAACGCTCTCGGCAGCCTGGCCATGGGCCTGACCTTTGCCGTCGGCCCCATGGTCGGCGGACTCATGGTCGACCTGGCGGGATATGGGGCGGCCTACTCGGCCCAGGTTGTGATGCAGGTCGTGGCTTTCGTCCTTCTGTTGGCCCTCCCCTCCCTCCCGCCGCTGGGCGAGGTGCGCAAGGCCGGGGTCCGTTCCGTGTTGGAGGGCCTGGCCTACCTGAAGACCCGGCCGAGCGTGGCGATGACCTTTGTCGTCGACCTGTTCGCCATGATCCTGGCGATGCCCAGGGTGCTGTTCCCTGCGATCGGGGCGATCATGATCGGTGGGGGCGCTACGACAGTCGGGATCCTGGTGTCGGGCATTGCCGTCGGATCGATACTGGGAGGGCTGTTCTCAGGGCGCCTGGGGAGGATCAACCGTCAGGGTCTGACCATCGTCGTCTCGGTTGTGGTCTGGGGATTGATGATCGCCGGGTTTGGCGCCGTCGTGGCCATGGCCCCCGGTCCCCTCGCCGACGGTGGGGCCAATTGGGCGCTTTGGCCGGCGACCGCCCTACTGGTGTTTGCCGGGGCTGCTGACACCGTGAGTGCCGTCTTCCGGACCACCATCCTCCAGGTGGCCACCCCCGACGCTCTCCGTGGCCGCCTCCAGGGAGTCTTCGTGGTGGTCGTGGCCGGGGGCCCGCACCTGGGGTCGTTGTTCCTGGGGGTGGTGGCCACTGCCACGGGAGAGGCATGGGCCGCGATCCTCGGGGGCCTGGCGTGCGCCCTCATGGTGGCGGTGGTCGCCCTCCGCCAGAAAGGCCTTGTCGCCTATGACGCCCGGAAACCCGGAGCGGAGGACGGGGTCGTCTTAGAGCGGTAGGATCCCGGAGAGGGCGGCGAACCCTTCCAGCTGTCCTTGGGCGGAGTCTGCGAACACCTGGACGGCGACATGATCGGCCCCCGCCTCGAGATGGGCGTCGATGGCGGTTCGAGCGTCCGACCCGTCGCCCAACGCCGCCAGGTCGGAGATCAGTCGGTCGCTTCCCTCCCCCTCGAGGTCGTGCTCGGCATATCCCATCGTCAGCAGGCTGTTCCGGTAGTTGGTGAGACGGAGGTAGCGGGCGATCGCACCGCGTGCCCTTTCGAACCCGGAGTCCCGGTCTTCGGTGATGACCACCCGCTGTTCGGGTGCCAGGAGAGCACCCTCGCCGAGCGTGGCTCGGGCGGTCGAGGTGTGCCTCGGGGTGGTCATGTACGGATGCGCCCCCAGGCTCCTCTCGGCGGAGAGGGAGAGCATCCTCGGGCCGAGGGCGGCGAGCAGCCTTCTCGAGACCGGTACGGCCAGGTCGTCCAGACCGTCGAGAAACCGTTCGAGGGCTGCGAATGGCGCTTTCGCCTGGTCCCCGTGGCCTTCGGGATGCCCCACCCCCAGGCCGAGTACGAACCGGCCGGGATGGCTCCGTTCGATGCGGTGGTAGGAAGCGGCCAGTGTCTCCGGGTCGGTGGACCAGATGTTGACTATCCCCGTGGCGATGAGCAGGTGTCCGGTGGCGTCGAGCAGCTCTTCGACCAGCGCCAGGTCTCCCGGCGGTGAGCCACCCACCCAAAGGGCCGGGTAGCCCATCCGCTCGATCTCGACGGCGAAGCCCGGCGTCGCCTGCTGGGCCCGTGTCCAGGCCCCGTACCGGCCGAAGACTTGCTTGGTCACCGGTCCGTCGCTCATCAGGCCCTCCTTCAACCGAATCGGTCCAACACTAGAGCCGGGTGGACCACGGGACGCCCTGGGGAGCTAGGTCAGGAGCCGATGTCGGTTCGGAACTGCTTGCCGCGGAACTCGACGACTGACGCCGCCTCATAAGCCCGCCCCCGGGCCTCGGCGATCGTGGAACCACCCCCGACGATGCTCAGGACCCTGCCCCCTGCCACCACCAGACGCCCCTTCCCGTCCAGGGCGGTGCCCGCATGGAAGGCCAGTGTGTCGGTGCCCAGACCGTCGAGGCCGGTGATCCGCTCGCCCATTCTCGGCGAGTCGGGGTACCCCGCCGCAGCGAGGACGACGTTGACCATGGCCGTGTCCGACCAGACCGGGTTGGAGCCCTCCAGGACGTCGACCAGGTCGGAGGTCATCCTGGGCAGGACCACCTGGGCCTCGGGGTCTCCGAGCCTCACGTTGAACTCGATCACCTTCGGCCCCTCCGAGGTCAGGGCGAGCCCGGCGTAGAGGAACCCGGTGAACGGCGCCCCCATCCCGGCCATCTCGGACAGCGTCGGCGTTATCACCTCATCCATGACGGTGGCGACCAGGTGAGGGGGTAGGTCGTCTACCGGCGAGTAGGAGCCCATGCCTCCGGTGTTCGGCCCCCGGTCTCCGTCGAGGAGGCGCTTGTAGTCCCGCGCCGGTTGCAGTGCTACCGCTCCTCGCTCGGTGCACACCGCGAAGACACTCACCTCCGGTCCGTCGAGGAACTCCTCCACCACGATCCCCTGGTCGATCCAGCGTTCCACCCAGGCTGCCGCCTCGCTCCGGGAGTCGGTCACCAGCACGCCCTTGCCGGCGGCGAGACCATCGGCCTTGACCACATACGGCGGGTCGCTGGAGTCGATGTGCTTGCGGGCTTCGGCAGGGTCGGTGAAGGAGCGATGGTCCCCGGTTGGGACTCCCGCCTTCGACATCACCTCCTTGGCGAAGGACTTGGATGATTCGAGACGGGCAGCCGACCGGCTCGGGCCGAACGCGGGGATGCCGAGGCGCGCCACAGCGTCCACCACCCCTGCGGCAAGGGGGACCTCGGGCCCGACGACCACCAGGTCTATCCCCTGGATGCGGGCCATGGCGGCCACGGCTCCGGGGTCGGACTCGGGGATACCCTCGACCACCGGGCCCAAAGCGGCCAATCCCGGGTTGCCGGGGAGTGACATGAGCTCGTCGACCCGCGGCGAACTGGCCAACTTCCATCCGAGAGCATGCTCCCTCGCCCCCCCGCCGATGAGGAGGACCTTCATGTGGGAGTCAACAATTGGCTTCGCTCCGGCCCTACCGACACCCATCCCACCGGAACACCTACTTGCTCCTGTATGAACTCGATGTACGCCCGGGCATTGTCCGGCAGGTCACCGTATGTCCTGGCGCCGGTGATGTCGGACTGCCAGCCGGGAAACTCTACGTAGTCCGGCTCGCAGTGGTAGAGGACACTCTGCTGGGCCGGGAACCGCTCATGCCGCTCCCCCTCGGCCGTGTAAGCGACGGCAACCTTGATGGTGTCGAATGCGGACAGGATGTCCAACTTGGTGAGGAAGAGACTGCTGAATGTGTTGACCCTCGCCGAGTACTCCAGGGCGACCAGGTCGAGCCAGCCACACCTGCGTCGCCGCCCGGTGACCGTCCCGTACTCGCCGCCGAGCTCGATCAGCCGATCGCCGGTCTCGTCGTGGAGCTCGGTGGGGAAAGGTCCGGTGCCCACGCGGGAGATGTACGCCTTGCACACCCCGATGACCTCGTCTATCGCCCTCGGTCCGATACCGGAGCCGACGGAGGCCCCTCCCGCCGTCGGGTTGGAGGAGGTGACGAACGGGTAGGTGCCGTGGTCGATGTCGAGCAGAGTCCCCTGGGCGCCTTCGAAGAGGACCTGCTTCCCGTCACGGAGGGCATCCCAGAGGAGGAGTGCGGTGTCGGCGACGTGCGGCCCCAGCCGATCGGCGTAACCGAGGTACTCGTCCACGATCTCGTCTGCCTCCATGGGGAGTGTGTTGTAGACCCTGGGCAGGACCTTGTTCTTCTCGACCAGGGCGGCCTCCACCTTCTCCCGGAAGATCTTCGGGTCGAAGAGGTCCTGGACGCGTATCCCGAACCTGGCGTACTTGTCGGTGTATGCCGGCCCGATGCCGCGTTTGGTGGTGCCGATCTGGTTCTTGCCGAGGTACCGCTCGATGGCTGCGTCGAGCTTGCGGTGGTAGGGCATGATCAGGTGGGCGTTGGAGGAGACGCGGACCCTGGACGGGTCGAGGTTCTTCCCGGCGAGCATGTCCATCTCGTCGATCAGGACCTTGGGGTCGATCACCGTCCCTGATGCGATCACGGGGACACAGTTCGGGTAGTGGATTCCGGAGGGGATCAGCGACAGGGCGAGCTTCTGCTCGCCGACGATGATGGTGTGTCCCGCATTGTTGCCGCCCTGGTAGCGGACGACGAAGTCGGCGGTCTCGGCGAAGTAGTCGACGACCCGCCCCTTTCCCTCGTCACCCCACTGGGCACCAAGGACGACCGTGGCTGGCATGACGTGGAGCGACGGTAGTCGTGCCGTCGGGAGTTCCCGTCCACCTCATGTGATCGCTCCCAAGTGTTCAGTGATCTGCTCCGGGACGCAGGGCTGCACGAGCCATCGCTGGCCGACGTACGCTTCCCCGATGCATCGGCGTGCCCTCCGCTCTTTGACTGCCCTGGCCGCCACGTTCCTCCCCGGTTCGCCCCGCCTTCCCTCCGCCATCGGCCTCGAGGTCCCGCAACGGTTCGAAGGGGCGATCCTCGACATGCTGTCCGACCCGGCCCAGAGACGCGACCTGCTCCTATTCCTTCACCTCCTCGACACCCGGTTCGGGGGCCTGATGCTTTACGGGCAGGCGCGCCGATTCACCCGACTCGAACAGGAGGGTCGGGAGGCGGCGGTCCGGCGCATGGCCCGCTCCCCGTCGTCCATGGTCCGCCTTGGGGTCAAGGCTTTGAAGGGTGCTATCGGCATGCTCTACATGAACCCACCCCAGGGCCATCAGGGCGATTGGCAGCCATGGGTGGTGCTCGGGTATCCGTCCACTCCGCCCGCCCCTTCGAAGCCGATCGACCGCATACCTGTGGGGCATCTCGGTCCCGGAGAGTCGAAGTCGGTCGACGTGGTGGTGGTCGGCTCGGGTGCCGGAGGGGCCACCGCAGCTGCTGTGCTCGCCGGCGCCGGCCTGAAGGTCGCGGTGGTAGAGGCCGGGGGGTATCTCGATCGCGCCGACTTCCCGCGCCGGGAGACGGATGCACTCCACTCGATGTATCTCGATGGCGCCCTGGGCACCACCACCGACGGTGCCATCACGATGGTGGCTGGTGCGACCCTCGGAGGTGGGACGGTGGTTAACTACTCGACGGCCTTACCCACCCCGGAGTGGCTCCGGGACCAGTGGGATGGTCTCTCCGGGTTCGACTCGGTCTTCACGGGAGAGCAGTTCGCCGAGTCGCTGGCGGTGGTCACGCGACGCACCTCGGTGACCGAGGAGGAAAGCCAACCGTCCAAGCGGGACGCCCTCATGGAGCAAGGGTTGCGGAGCCTGGGATGGCATGTCTCCCCTCTGCCTCGGAACGTCCGTGGATGCGACCCCGTCGAATGCGGCAATTGCATCATGGGGTGTCGCCTCGGGGCGAAGCAGTCGGCGACCGAGACCTGGTTGAGGGACGGGGTCTCATCCGGGGCGGAGATCTACGTGGAAGCCCCCGTCGACCGGATACTGGTCGAGAACGGCAGGGCAGTCGGAGTCGAGGTGAAGGTCGACGGCGGCACTGCCGCCCTCCGCGCCGGTGCGGTGGTGCTTGCCGCGGGGGCCCTCCACACACCGGCGATCCTCCTGAGGAGCCGGGTCGGTGGCCCGGCCATCGGGCGATACCTCCACCTCCACCCGGTGACCGCCGTCTGGGGCCGATTCGAGGAGAGGGTCGAGCAGTGGTCCGGGATCCTCCAGGCCCGCTACTCCGACGAGTTCGCCGACCTCGACGGAGAGGGTTACGGGTTCAAATTCGAGACCACCGCGGTCCATCACTCCTTTCCGCCGCTGCTCTTTGGGTTCGACTCGGGAGTCCGGTTCCAGTCCGACCTCGAGGCACTGGGGCACTGGTCCCCCATCGGGATCCTCCTCCGGGATCATGGTGCGGGCTGGGTCACCCTCGGCAAGGATGGCCGGCCGCGATGGGGCTACCGGTTCCACCGGGCCGACCTCGAGCACTTCGGCATCGCGGTGGAGAAGGCAGCAGCCGTCCTGGAGGCGGCCGGGGCGGACGAGGTGATGGCCTCGACTCTCAGGGCGGTCAGGTGGAAGCCAGGGGAGGATGGTGGCTCGGCGGCCGGTTTCGGGGCCAGGGCCCGCCGGGCGGGCCTGGGAGCCAACCGGTGCGTCTACGTGTCGCTTCATCAGATGAGCTCGGCCCGCATGGGCCGGGATCCCAGGACCTCCGTGGTGGGCCGTTGGAACGAGGCGCATGACCTTCCCGGGCTGTTCGTGGTGGATGCCTCCGCTTTCCCGTCGGCCAGCGGGGTCAACCCTGCATTGACCATCCAGGCGATAGCCCACCGGGCCGCCACCCGACTAGCCGAGCGGCTCACCTGACGGGCTCACCGTGGACCTCGGTAGCGATCACGTCGTTGAGGAGTCGACGACTCGTCCTCTGCGCTCGTCACTGCCAGCCCCCGTGCACGATGGTGGCCGACACCGCGGATTCCCACAGTGGGCGCTACCTAGTTCGCTTTGTCTTCTCCGTGGATGAGAACACCCACGGCCTTGGGAAGGTCGCTGAGATGGGGCCCACCGATGAAGCCGCGCCTGTAGAAGTAGACCCAGGAGCCGACGGCACCGGCTCCCATCAGCCCCATGAGCACCCAGAACCCCGACTCTTGCTCGACCAGCGGCAGCTCGAGGAAGTTCATGCCGAAGATCCCGGTGACCAGTGCCAGGGGGAGGAGGATCGCCGAGAACACGGTCAAGACTCGAACTATCTCGTTGGTCTTGTCTGCGACGGCGCTCCGGTGGGTCTCCAGTGCCCATCCGAGCATGGATCTCGCAACCTCGAGAGAATCCAGAATCTGTCCCTGGTAGGTGGCCACCCTCGCAAAAGCTCGCTGGGCCCGTGCATCGACCGAGCTCAGCCCTCCTTCTGCCAGTTCCTCGTACACGATCCGCTGTGGAACCAGCACCCTTCTCATCAGCACCACGTCACGTCGCAGCGCCTGAGCCATTCCGATGGCCCTGGTGTCGGCTTGCACCGCCTGGGCTTCCAACGCCTCGATTTCCTCTTCGAGGGCTTCGATCACGATCGGGTAGTTCCTGCTTCCCACCATCGCCAGGTGGGCGAGGAGACCAGCCGGGGTCGAGGCGGGCAAGGCGGTGCCTTCTGTGGTGCGCTGCCGGAGGGCGGCTGCTGCTCTTAGCCTGCCATCGTGAACGGTGACCAGATAGTCGCCACTGAGAAACACGTCGACCGCTACCGGCTCGAGCCTTCCGTCGTCGCCGATATCGAGCACTCTCAGCATCAGATAGGCGATATCCCGGCGTCCGTGGAGCATCGGCACGGTGCCGTTTGCGAGAGCCTCGTCGATGAGGTCGTCATCGATGCCCAAGCCCTTGCATACCTGACGAGTTAGAACAGGGTCTTCGCCCTCGAGGTCGATCCACAACCATCCGCCTTCCGGTGGCTCGAAGACGGGAGAGTCAGGCTGCTCGACTTGGCCATCTAGCCAGAGGAGGGTGGTGATCACGGTCGTGATTATCGGGGGGCGAGAGCGACCCGGCCGGTCTTTCCCCTTCCCAAAGGCACCGAAACACAGTGTTCACATTTCGGCAACGGGGTGGCAACCGCGCCCCCGTACAAAGTCCGGGTTCAGTGCCGCCCTGAGTTAGGAGAAGAGAAGTGACCACCACGGCTGCCGACGTCCTGTCCCTGATCGGGGACGAGGGCTACGAGTTCATCGACCTGCGGTTCTGCGATCTGCCCGGCCAGGTGCAGCATTTCACGGTGCCCGCTGGTCAGCTCACCGCAGACAGCTTCGAGGACGGTTTCGGGTTCGACGGCTCGTCCATCAGGGGCTTTCAGGCGATCCAGGAGTCCGACATGCTCCTGGTGCCCGACCCGACGACGGCGGTCGAAGACATCTTCAGGTCCAGGAAGACCCTCATCCTCTACTGCTTCGTCCATGACCCGTTGACGGGGGCGCCGTACGAGAAGGACCCGCGCTACGTGGCGAAGAAGGCCGAGGAGTATCTGCTCAGCACGGGGATCGCCGATACCTCCTATTGGGGGCCCGAGGCCGAGTTCTACATCTTCGACGACGTCCGCTACGGCCAAAACCAGTACTCGGGGTTCTATCACCTCGACTCGGTGGAGGGTGCATGGAACTCGGGTGCCGTTGAAGAGGGTGGGAACAAGGGGTACAAGCCCCGGTACAAGGAGGGCTACTTCCCGGTCCCGCCCACCGACCACTTCCAGGACCTTCGCTCGGAGATGACCCACAACCTCGAGCGTGCCGGCATCGAGATCGAAGTTCAGCACCATGAGGTGGGCACCGCCGGGCAGGCCGAGATCGACATGAGATTCGGCACCCTCCTACGCACGGCCGACAACGTCACCCTCTACAAGTACATCGTGAAGAACACCGCCTGGAACGAGGGGCGTTCGGTGACCTTCATGCCCAAGCCGATCTTCGAGGACAACGGCTCGGGGATGCACACCCACCAGTCGTTGTGGAAAGACGGCGAGCCGCTCATGTACGACGAGAGCGGGTATGCCGGTCTCTCCGACCTGGCAAGGTGGTACATCGGTGGTTTGCTCAAGCACGCTCCGGCAGTGCTGGCGTTCGCGGCTCCGACCACCAACTCGTATCACCGCTTGGTGCCCGGTTTCGAGGCCCCGGTCAACCTGGTCTATTCGAGCCGCAACCGCTCGGCCGCGGTCCGGATCCCTCAGTACAGCCAGAGCCCGGCGGCGAAGCGGCTCGAGTTCCGCTGCCCCGATCCGTCCGCCAACCCCTACCTCGCCTTCTCGGCGATGCTGATGGCCGGCTTGGACGGGATCCAAAACCAGATCGAGCCACACGACCCGGTGGACAAGGACATCTACGACCTGCCGCCCTCAGAGCTGCAGGGTCTGCCCTCGGTGCCGGCCAGCCTCGATGAGGCATTGGCTGCTCTCG
>CAYVTP010000066.1:0-10417 GCA_964454615.1 uncultured Acidimicrobiaceae bacterium
CGAGCTGGTCCTGGGGATGACCGAGGAGGAGATCTTCGCCATGCTCGCCACCGAGATCTTCTCCTACCGCGACCTGCCCCAGATCTGGTACCAGATGCACACCAAGTTCCGGGACGAACCGCGACCTAAATCGGGCCTGCTCAGGGTCCGGGAGTTCACCATGAAGGACTCCTACACCCTGGACATCGACGCGGCCGGTCTGGATGCCGGGTTCGAGAAGCACCGCGGTGCCTACAAGCGGATCTTCGAGCGCATCGGCCTCTCCGCGGTCGACGTGGAGGCTTCATCGGGGGCGATGGGGGGCTCGGAGTCGGTCGAGTTCATCCAGCGCAGCGAGGCCGGTGAGGACCTGATCGTCACCTGCGCCACCTGCGACTACCGGGCCAACCTGGAGAAGGCCACCTCTGCCCTGGCCGCGGTCGACGACGGTCAGCCCGGGGAGCTGGAGAAGTTCCCGACCCCGGGACTGCGGACCATCGCCGCACTAGGCGAGGCCCATCCCGACATCGCCGCCCCCGACCGTCAGTTGAAGAGCCTGGTCTACATGGTGGACGGCCGACCCATGCTGGCAATGGTCAGGGGAGACCACGAGCTCCACGAGCAGAAGCTGATCGACGCCACCGGCGCGGCAGACGTGCGCCCAGCCCACGCCGAAGAGATCCGGGAACTGCTGGGAGCCGACGCCGGCAGTCTCGGGGCGGTGGGGGTGGAGCACGCCCCGGTCATCGCTGACCTTGCCCTACAGGGGCGCTTCAACATGGCGACCGGGGCCAACGAGGACGATTGGCACTACAAGGGCGTAGACGTAATCCGGGACATCATCGTCACCGAGTGGGCTGACCTGCGGACGGTCCAGAAGGGGGAGGCTTGCCCGCAGTGTGGGGGAGAGCTCGACCTCTGGAAGGGGATCGAGGTGGGCCACATCTTCAAGCTGGGCACGGAGTACTCGGAGGCCTTCGGCGCCTATGTCCAGGATGAGGTCGGCAACAGCCACCCGATCATCATGGGGTCGTACGGGATCGGGGTGGAGCGGAACATGGCCGCAGTGGTCGAGGCGAACCACGACGAGGCCGGGATCATCTGGCCCGTGTCGATCGCGCCATACGAAGTCGTGGTCACCGTGGTCAGGGCCGATGACGACGCTACTTCGGCCGCTGCAGAAGGGATCTACCGGGGGCTCATCGAGGAAGGCGTGGATGTCATCCTCGACGACAGGTCCGAGCGTCCCGGCGTCAAGTTCGCCGATTCGGAGCTCGTCGGCATCCCCTACCGGATCACCATCGGGCCCAAAGGGGTGACCTCCGGAGAGGTGGAACTGACCACTCGCCGCGGGTTGACCACCGAGCCGGTCTCCCTGTCCGAAGTGGCCTCCGTCGTGGCCGAACGGGTCCGTATCGCCCGCTGAAGCCCCGATCTGGCTTCTCCGGGTCCGGGGACCTGGTTTCCAAGGCGCTGGGGAACCCTGGGCCGCTGCCGGTGATAGTGCTGGTCTGGAACCCTGGGTTCGTTGGGGGCGGTTACTGATCGGGCCATCTGTTCCTCTATAATCGCCTCCGACAACGGGACGCTTTTCGGTCAGGTGGGCGCTTCGGCACCCACCTGGTTTGTTGTGGAGCGACCACTGAAAGTGATACAGGGTAAGACGCAAAGTGACTGAAGTAGCCGACATCTGGGCCGTGATAGAGCCCTACCTCGAGGCCGAGGATCTGGAACTGGATGACCTCGAGCTGACCGGGCAGGGCAAAGGCCGCGTGCTGCGGGTCACGATCGATGGGCCCGACCTGGGCATCGACCGCATTGCCGAAGTATCCAGGGGCCTGTCCCGTCTCCTCGACCATGAGACCGACCTGGACGGCGAGTACCAGCTGGAGGTCACCTCGCCCGGTCTCGAGCGCAAGCTGAAGAGACCGGCCCATTTCCGGAAGGCCGTTGGACGCGAGGTGGTTGTCAAGGCTGCTCTCGAAGGGAGCACGACCACCCTCAGGGGCCTCATCGGATCGGCCGACGACAGCGGTTTCACGGTGGCCGCAGACGAGGACGAGAAGGCTGTCATGTACGACGATGTGATCAGCGCCAAGACGGTTTTCAAGTGGGAGAAGGCACCCAAACCGGGCCATAAGGAGATGTCATGAAGCTCGACGCCATGATGGAAGCAATCGAGGTACTCGCCCGCGAGCGGGGGGTGTCCGTCGACACCATCCTCGACGCCTTCGCCAATGCCCTGGTGGCCGCATACAAGCGCAGCCCCGGTGCGGCCGAGGAGGCCAGGGTGACCATCGACCCCGACTCGGGTCAGGTCACGGTCTACGCACAAGAGCTCGACGAGGACGGCAATGTGACTGACGAGTGGGAAGACACCCCGGAGGGCGAGGCCTTCGGGAGGATCGCCGCCCAGTCCTTCAAGCAGGTCATGCAGTTCAAGCTGCGCGAAGCCAAGCGGGAGAAGGTCTTCGAGATGTACGAGGGGCGGGAGTTCGACCTGGTCACCGGGATCGTCCAGCAGTCCGACTACCGGTCGGTGATCCTCGACCTGGGCGATGCAGAGGCCATCCTCCCCGGCAGCGAAAAAATCCCCTTTGAGCGCTTGGAGCGCGGCAACCGTGTCAAGGCCCTGATCATCGAGGTCAGGAACGAGGCCAAAGGCGCCCAGATCGTCGTCTCCCGTAGCCATCCCGACCTGGTCCGCCGCCTCCTCGAGCTGGAGGTGCCGGAGCTGACCGACGGGACCATCGAGATAGTCGGCATCGCACGGGAGCCGGGCCATCGCACCAAGATCGCGGTCATCTCCCACGACTCCAACGTCGACCCGAAGGGCGCCTGTGTCGGTGCCCGCGGCTCGAGGGTGCGTCAGGTGGTCAACGAGCTGCGAGGAGAGAAGGTCGACGTGGTGCAGTGGCGTGAGGATGTCGGCCAGTTCATCGCCGAGGCCCTAGGCCCGGCGAAGGTGAAGGAAGTCCACATCGACACCGAGAACAAGATCGCCGACGTTGTCGTATCAGAGCACCAACTCTCGCTGGCGATCGGCAAGGAGGGCCAGAACGCTCGTCTCGCCGCTCGCCTCTCCGGGTACAAGGTCGACATTCGATCAGACATGGAAGCTGTCGAGCCGGAGGCCGCAGAAGAGGAAGTCGCCGAGGTGGCCGACGAGGTATCGGTCGATGCTGCTGATGTGACTCCGGCCGAGGAAGGCGAGCCGGTAGAGGGTGAGTCACCGCCTGACCCCGAAGAGATAACTGGAGAGGCCGACCCCGACGAGCGGGTCGGCGATGACGAGGGCGCGGTGGACGTCGCGCCTGCGGACGACGAGAGCGAGTGACATTCGGATGAGGGTTTATGAACTGGCGCGCGACCTCGGGGTCGACTCCAAGGAGCTGGTGGCACAGGCCCTCGACCTGGGCATCGAGGTCAAGACCGCCTCGTCCGGCCTGAGCGATGAGGAGGTCGAGCTGCTCCGCTTGGCGCTTGTGCCCGAAGCCGAGGAGACCCCCGAAGCGGCGGCAGACCAACCGCCGGAGACTCTCGACGAGACCCAGCCCGAGCCGTCTCCAGAACCAGAGCCCCAACCTGAGGTCCAGATCGTCACCCTTGTCGAGGGTGCGACGGTCGGCGAGTTCGCCGAGGCCATCGGCCAGCCGGCGGGCGAAGTGGTGAAGGTCCTGCTTGGTAAGGGGATCCCCGCCGGGGCGGGCCAGGCCATGCCGGTCCAGGTCATCGACGAGATCGCCGAGAGCTTCGGGTTCATGGTCGAGATGGAGGAGCCCCCGCCACCCCCGGCTGTGGCCGCCCGTCCCGAGTTCGACGATGCCGAGGCCGACCTGGTGGGTCGCCCACCGGTGGTCACGGTCATGGGCCATGTCGACCACGGGAAGACCACCCTGCTCGACACCATTCGCAAGGCCCGTGTCGTCGACGACGAACAGGGTGGCATCACCCAACACATAGGCGCCTACCAGGTCGAAGTCAACGGTCGTCTGGTCACCTTCATCGACACCCCAGGTCATGCCGCCTTCACCGCGCTGAGGGCCCGCGGCGCCAACATCACCGACATCGTCGTCCTCGTCGTCGCCGCCGACGACGGGGTCATGCCCCAGACCATCGAGGCCATCTCCCATTCCAAGGCCGCAGGCGTGAAACTGATCGTGGCGGTCAACAAGATGGATCTACCCACTGCCGACCCGATGCGGGTGCGCACCGAGCTGACCAACCACGGCGTGATCGTGGAAGATCTCGGCGGGGACGTCCCGAGTCTCGAGCTCTCGGCGGTGACTGGCCAGGGGGTCGACGAGCTTCTCGAAGTGATCGACCTGATCGCTCAGCTCGAGGACTACAGGGCCAACCCGAAGGCGCCGGCGTCCGGTGTCGTGGTCGAAGCTCAACTCGAGCGTGGGCGTGGCCCGGTGGCATCGGTGATCATCCAGCGAGGCACCTTGAGACAAGGCGACGCCTTTGTGGCCGGCCCGGTGTCTGGACGGGCCAGGGCCCTCACCAACGACAAGGGCGAGCCGGTGAAGAGCGCCGGCCCCTCGGATCCGGTCCAGATCATGGGTTGGGACGAGGTGCCCAATGCCGGAGACTTCTTCGAGGTGACAGACAACGACAGGGAGGCTCGGCGGATCGCCGGCGAGCGTCAGGAAGGCCTGCGGATGGAGGCACACAGCGCCCCAAGCGCTCGTGACCGACTCCAGGGCCTTCTCGAGCAGCTCCGCAACGAGGACGCCATGCTCAACGTCATCGTCAAGGCAGACGCTCAGGGATCGCTGGAGGCGTTGCGGGACTCGATCGGCAAGATCGAGCGCGAGGGCGGCCAGATCCAGATCGTCCACACCGCGGTCGGGGGCATCAACGAGAACGACGTCACCCTCGCCGAGGTGACCGAGTCGGTGATCGTCGGCTTCAACGTGAGGCCCGAGCCCAAAGCCCGCAAGGCGGCCGAGGAGGCCGGCATCGAGATCCGGACCTACGGGATCATCTACGAGCTGCTCGACGAGATCGAACAGCTCCTGGTAGGCCAGTTGGCCCCCGACCAGCTCGAGCAGGTCCTGGGCACGGCCGAGGTTCGGGCCACCTTCAAGGTCCCGAGGGCCGGAACCGTCGCCGGCTGCTATGTCATCGAAGGGGTGGTCCAAAGGGGCGCCAAGGCCCGGCTGCTCCGCGGCGGCGTCATCATCCACGAGGGGTCCATCTCATCGCTCAAGCGGTTCAAGGACGATGTCCGCGAGGTGGCGGCCGGGTTCGAGTGTGGCATGGGCTTCGAGGACTACAACGACCTCAAGGAGGGAGACCTCATCGAGGTCTACACGATCCGCGAGGTCGCCCGCACCTGATGCGTGTTGCGGCCCTGAGGGTCGAGATCCACATCCCGGCTGCGCAGTCCCTCAAGCACAAGCGGTCGATCCTTCGACCGGTGGTGGAGGGGATCCGCCGCCTTGGGTCGTATTCGGTAGCCGAGGTCGCCCACCAGGACTCCTGGCAGAGGGCCGCGTTGGGCATCGCCACGGTGGCCCGGGACGGTGCCGCCCTAGATGCACAGCTCCAGGCGCTTGCTGGCTACCTTGACTCCTGTTTGGAGGTCGAAGTGGTCGAGGTGGCCCGGACCGAGTTGGAGGAGCCCGAGTGAGCGAGCGCATGTTGAGGGTGAACTCGATCCTGCGCCAGGTCCTGGCCGAAGAGATCGAGCGGCTCTCCGATGCACGGTTGGAGATGGTCACGGTGACGGGCGTGGACACCGCCCCGGACCTGAGGCACGCCAGGGTCTACATCGACGTCTTGGACGATCCTGGCCCGGCGCTGGAGGCACTGCGTCGTGCCACTCCCCGGCTGCAGGCTCATGTGGGCAGCCAGGTCACCATGAAGTACACCCCCAGGCTCGAGTTCGCCGTGGACCCGGGCGTGGTCGGCGGCACCCGGGTCGAAGAGCTGCTTCGCCGGCTGAGACAGGAGGAGGAGTGAGTCTCGATCGTCTCGCAGAGGCTGCCGCAGCCATCGCCGACGCGGAGAGTCTGGCGCTGGCCTGCCACATCGGCCCCGACGGTGACGCCCTCGGATCCATGCTCGGTTTCGGTCTCGCCGCCAGGGAGCAAGGCAAGGAGGTGGTGGCCGGTTTCGGGTCTCCAACCAACCTGCCCGGCACTCTGCGTTTCCTTCCCGGTCAGGAGCTCCTGGTGCCCCTGTCGGACTTCCCCGGCGAGCCCGAAGTCATGGTGGTGTTCGACACCGGCTCGGCAGCTCGGATCGGAGAACTGGCGGCCAACGCCGAGGCCGCCAGCACACTCGTGGTTGTCGACCACCACGTGACCAACGAGGGCTTTGGTGACATCGCAGTGGTCGAGGGTGCCGTTGCCGCCACCGGCGAGATCGTCTTCCGGCTGTTGGGGGAGTTGGGTTGGCCGGTCACGGAGGAAGTGGCGCAGTGTCTGCTCACCGCACTGATGACCGACACCGGACGGTTCCAGTACTCCAACACCACGCCCGAGACCATGCGGATCGCCGCCGACCTGATAGAGCTCGGAGCCCGGCCGGAAGTGATAGCCCGGCATGTGTACGAGGAGGCCCCTTTCGGGTATCTGGTGGCCTCCGGGAACGCGTTGGCCCGAGCCCAGCTCGACACCGACGCCTCGGTGGTCTGGACGATCGTCACAGATGCCGACTTGGAGTCGGCCGGAATCGACTGGGAGGACACCGACGGCATCATCGACTCTCTCCGTCTCGCCGAGGAGGCAGACGTGGCCCTTCTGGTCAAGGCCCACTCCGACGGCCGAGTCCGGGTGAGTTTGCGCTCGCGGGGAGCGACAGACGTCGGCTCCCTGGCTTCGGACCTCGGAGGCGGCGGCCACCGGC
Source organism: uncultured Acidimicrobiaceae bacterium (assembly GCA_964454615.1). Taxonomy (GTDB): domain Bacteria; phylum Actinomycetota; class Acidimicrobiia; order Spongiisociales; family ZC4RG35; genus ZC4RG35. The sequence continues at coordinate 6,838 of CAYVTP010000066.1, forward strand.
TGGCAGCCGGGTTCAACACCAAAGGCGACCCGGTTCGCCTCGTCGAGAAGGTCGTAGGAATGGTGGGGAGCTACCGATGACCCGGGGGTTCCTCATACTCGACAAGCCTTCCGGTATGTCATCCAACGAGGTCGTCTCCCGGGTGAAGAGGGCGACAGCGATGAAGAAGGTGGGTCACGCCGGGACTCTCGACCCGATGGCCACCGGGGCCCTGGTTATCGGCGTGGGGAAGGTCACCCGCCTCATCAGGTTCATCCAAGACCAACCCAAGGAATACTTGGCGACCGCGTTGTTCGGGGTCGCCACCGACACTCTCGATGCCGACGGCTCGATCCTCGACCGCGCTCCTATGGAGTTCGATAGCGCCGGTCTGGAGGCGATCGTGCCCCGGTTCGTGGGGAGGATCAACCAGGTCCCTCCCATGGTGTCGGCCCTCAAACGTGATGGCCGACGCCTCTACGATCTGGCCCGGGCCGGTGTGGAATTCGAGCGCGACGCCCGTCCGGTGGTAGTCCACGAATTGGAGGTTCTCTCGGTGGGAAGCCCCCCCTACCCCGAGGTGGACTTCCGGGTCGTCTGCGGCAAAGGCACCTATGTCAGGTCCCTGGCTGACGACATGGCCTCCGCCCTCGGTGGCTCGGCCCATCTCACCTCGCTTCGCCGCACCCGGATCGGATCGCTCCGTGTGGAGGACGGACTGGGAGTCGATGACCTCGATCGATGGTGCGACTTCCTCCTCAGTCCCGCTCAGGCGCTCACCGACATGGAGATGGTCGAGGTCGGGGAGGAGACCGCCCGAGCGGTGAGACACGGGATGCGTTTCGTCGCAGGCGAGGTCCTGAAGGGTCCTGAAACGGCGCCGTTCGGGGTCACCGACACCGGTGGGCGCCTACTTGCTGTGTACAGGAGGTCGGGGGACACCGCGAGCCCCGAGGTGGTGCTCCCCGAATGAAGGTCCTAACCGGGCATCCTTCACTCTGGGCGAGGCCCACCGGCAGGTCGGCCGTCGCCATCGGGGTGCTCGACGGGGTCCACCTCGGGCATCGAAGCCTGCTCCACCGGCTCGACCCTTCATTCACACGGACGGTCCTCACATTCGAGCCGCATCCGGTGGAGGTGCTACGTCCCGGGTGGCACCCCCGCCTTCTAACAACCATCGAGGAGAGGCTCGAGCTGCTCGACGGGGCCGGGGTCGACCAGGTCGGGGTCCTCGACCTCGTCGACGTCAGGGAGTTCGACCCGGTGCGCTTCGTTCAGGAGGTCCTCGTCGACCGGCTGGCTGCGGCGCAGGTGGTCTGCGGTCTCGACTTCAGGTTCGGTCGGGACCGGGCAGGAGACGTCGACCTTCTCGGGGTGCTGGGGAAGGCTCACGGTTTTGAGGTCGACCGGGCCCAGATGGTCACCGACCAGTCGGGAGGGATCATCTCCTCGACGTGGATCCGGACCCTCATCGAAGCCGGCCGCCCGGCCGAAGCTGCAGGGATGCTCGGGTCGACCTTCCGGATCACCGGAGAGGTCCGTCGAGGCGACAGCCGGGGCCGGGAGATCGGGGTACCCACCGCCAACATCGAGCTGCCCTCACGGAAGGTGACCCCTGCGTTCGGGGTCTATGCGGGCAACGTGAAGCGAGGAGGACGGCGACACCCTGCCGCCATCAACATCGGAGTGCGTCCCACATTTGGCGACGGCAATCCCCTGGTCGAGGCGCATCTCCTCGACTTCGAGGGCGACCTCTATGGAGAGAGGATCAGTGTCGAGCTGGCCCACTACCTCCGCCCCGAGATCGCCTACGACAACGTCGACGATCTGGTCACACAGATGGGCGAGGACATCGCCCGGACCAGAGATCTCGTCTCGTAGGATGTCGGTTGCTATGCCAGAGGTGGTAGTGTTCTCCACGGATCCCCACCAATTTCGAAGCTCTACGCGTAATGAAGACAACCACTGAAATAGTCGCCGAGTTCGGCACACACGAGAGCGATACCGGCTCTCCCGAGGTCCAGGTCGCTCTCATCACCGAGCGGATCAACCACCTCACCGAACATCTGAGAGGCCACAAGCACGACCATCACAGCCGCCGCGGGCTGCTGCTGATGGTCGGCAAGCGCCGAAGGCTGCTCGACTATCTGCGTCGGCAGGACGTGGAGAGATATCGAGCCCTCATAGCCAAGTTGGGCCTGAGGCGCTGACACAGGATTCATGGGGGGTGGCTTAGGCCACCCTTCGTGACACATGCGGGGAAAGGCTCCCCGCAGCAGATGAGCCATGTCGGTTGACAGTGGCGATGCCTTCCCCTCCGGTCGGAGGCATGACTACTGCCAACGGGCAAGGCTCCGCAACGAAGAAGGAGCAAATGTGCCCGAAATATCAGTCGGTGCGTTGATAGGCGACAAGGAACTGTCGTTCAGCACCGGAAAACTCGCAGGCCAGGCCGACGGCGCCGTGGTCGCAAAACTGGGCGGAACGGTCATGCTGGTCACGGCCACCGCCAACCGCTCGATGCGTGAGGGAATCGACTTCTTCCCGCTCACCGTCGACGTCGAGGAGCGTATGTACGCCATCGGCAAGATCCCCGGATCGTTCTTCCGTCGTGAGGGACGCCCCTCCGAGCAGGGCATATTTACCTGCCGGCTCATCGATCGCCCCCTCCGCCCACTGTTCGAGGAGGGATACCGGTACGAGACCCACGTGGTGGTGACCTCGCTCTCGGTCGACCAGGAGAACCCGTTCGACGTGGTGGCCCTCAATGGGGCGTCGGCCGCCCTGGCGGTCAGCTCGATCCCGTTCCAAGGCCCCATTGCCGGTGTTCGTCTGGGACTCAAGAAGGGCGAGTGGATCCCGTTCCCGACCGAGTCCGACCTCGACGAGTCGGTGTTCGAGCTGGTGGTCGCCGGGCGTCGCAATGAGGACGGCGAAATCGACATAATCATGGTCGAGGCCGGCTCCACGGACGAGGGCCTCAGGTTGATCGCCGCAGGTGACCGTCCATCCGACGAGGAGGCAGTCACCCAGGGGCTCGAAGAGTCTAAGCAGTACATCGGCGCCATCATCGACCTCCAGCTGGAGTTGGCTTCCAAGGTCGAGAAGAAGCCGTTCGAGTGGGATGCCGCCGTCGACTACACCCCCGAGATGTACGACCGGGTGAAAGCTCTGGCAGAGTCGAAGGTCGGAGCGGCCCTGGACATCGCGGGCAAGAGCGAGCGCAAGCAGGCAGAGGCCACCGCGCTCGACGAGACCATGGCGGGACTCGGCCTCGCCGAGGACGACGCCGATGGTGCCACCCAGGCCAAGCGTGCCTTCAAGTCGCTCTACAAGACCATGGCCCGTCAGCGGGTGGCCAACGATGGCGTCCGCCTCGACGGTCGCGGCACGACCGACATCCGGCCGCTCAACGTGGAGGTCGGAGTCGTCGAGCGGACCCACGGTTCGGGTCTCTTCCAGCGGGGCGAGACCCAGGTGCTCAATGTGACCACCCTGGGGATGATGAAGATGGAGCAGATGCTCGACACTCTCGCCATCGAGGACTCGAAGCGGTTCATGCACCACTACAACTTCCCGCCGTTCTCCACCGGCGAGGCCG
>CAYVTP010000067.1:0-6814 GCA_964454615.1 uncultured Acidimicrobiaceae bacterium
CGTGGCGACTCGCTGGTGCTCCGATGGGATGGCCAGGAAGCCGAGGCCCTGCCGGTGAGCGACCGGGTCTTCGTCACAGACCCGACCGACCACGACATACCCACGATCACCTTCGGCGGATTCGACTCCGATGGTCGGCCACACGTCCTGTATCGAATGCTGTGGGGCTTCCCGCGGGTCTGATCAGCGGCCCCAGCCACCGCCCCCGGGGGTGAGGACCACAAGGCGATCCCCCGGCTCGACCTCGACGGTGGTCTTCCCGGGGAGACGCTCCACCTCCCCGGAGGCTCGGTGGAGCCAGTCTTCGCCGGTGGCTCCGAATCCACCCCCGGCCAGTCCCCAGGGAGCGTTGCGGCGTCTCTCTCCCATCAGCGACAGGGTGGCCGGAGCCTGGAAGACCATCTCGCGTCGGATCCCGTCTCCGCCCCGGAACCGTCCCCCGCCGCCGCTGTCCCTACGGATCGTGTATGCCGTCACCCGGAAGGGGTAGTGGGTGTGGAGGGCCTCTATCGGGGTGTTCTGGGTGTTGGTCATGCCGGTGTGAATACCCGACTGACCGTCGCGGTAGGGGCGCGCGCCCTGCCCTCCTGCGACCGTCTCGTAGTAGGCGAACTCGTCATTACCGATGAGGACGTTGTTCATGGTCCCCTGGGAGGCCGCCGGAACCCGGTCCGGGGCGGCATGGGCCAGCGCTCCCAGAAGCACATCGGCTATCCGTTGGCTGGTCTCCACGTTGCCTGCGGCCACGGCCGCCGGTGGCCGTGCGTTGACGATGGTGCCCTCCGGGGCGACCAGATCGACGGCCCTGTAGCAACCTCCGTTGGCAGGGACCGACGGGTCGGTGGCCACCCGGACGGCGTAGTAGAGACACGAACGAGTCACCGCTTCGACCGCGTTGAAGTTCGCCTCCACCTGGCCATCCGATCCGGTGAAGTCGGCGAGCAGGGTCTCGCCGTCGACGGTGATCTCGACCTGGATCGCCACGTCTGCCACACCGTGCTCCATCACGTCGCGGAATTGATAACGCCCATCCGGAAGGTCTGCGATGGCCGAGCGCATCCGCCGCTCCCCGTAATCCAGCAGGGCCGCGGTCACCCTGGCGTAGCGATCGGCCCCTTCCGACTCGACGAGTTCCGCCAACCTGCGCGCCGCCACGGCGTTGGCGCCCATCTGAGCGTCGAGGTCGCCCCGTCTCTCCCATGGTGTCCGGGAGGCCCCGACGAAAGGCACCACAAAGGACTCGACCCACTCACCCACATCGACGGCGAGGGTGGGAGGCACCCGGTGGCCCTCCTGGTCGACGGTCGTTGCGTGCGCCGGCATCGACCCTGGGGCCTCACCCCCGACGTCGGCATGGTGTGCCCGGTTGCCCACCCATGCGATGTGCTTCCCGTCGACGAACACCGGGGCCACCAGGGTCAAGTCGTTGAGATGGGTCCCGCCGGCGAACGGGTCGTTGACTGCGTACTGCACGCCCGGTCGGGGATCGAAGACTGCGATGCAAGCCTTGACGGACTCAGGCATCGAACCCAGATGCACCGGGATGTGCTCGGCCTGGGCCAGCATCTCCCCATCGGCGGTGAACACCGCCGCCGAACAATCGGCCCTCTCCTTGATGTTGGGTGATAGCGAGGTCCGACGGAGGACGCCGCCCATCTCCGTCGCCATCGCCGAGAACCGATGTCGGGCGACCTCCAACGTGACCGGGTCGATGGTGCTGTCACCAGATGTGGGGGTTCTCGGGATCGGCATCGTGGTGATTGTCCCAGGATTCGGAAACCCTGCGGTCAAAGACCTTCTGGGCGAGCGGCCCGATGACTCCCGCCGGTAGAGTCGCGCCGTATGGCTCGAGACTGGACCGCATTGATCGACGAGCCGGTTCGCGGTGCCATCGGCGACCTGAGGGCCCTCCAGATGAGCGGCTTGGAATCGGCCAAGGGGTATGTGAGGGGTGACCTACCGGTGGCACCTATCCACCGGCTTATCGGGCTCCGCCCCACCGAGGCCGGTCTAGGCAAGGCCACCTTCTCGATGCCCATCACCCGCTGGTTGGAAGACCCCTTCGGGATCGTCTGGGCGGGAACCTTCGCCCTGCTCGCCGATGCCCCGCTGGGAGCAGCCATCTGGACGGGTCTGCCTCCGGGAAAACTGGTCACCACCTCCGAGTTGAACCTCAACTTCGTTCGCCCGTTCGACCGCAACACCGGCAACATCGTCGGTCGGGCCACCAGCATTCACCAAGGCAGGCAGGTGGGCCTGTCGGCGGTGGAGATCTCCGACCGGAACGGCCGACTGATGGGTTACGGGACCACCAGGTGCCTGGTTGTGGATGCCCCCGTAGACCCGGATGGGGAGTACCCGGTGCCCGATACGGGTCCTCACGATCCCCCTGATCCTTACCTGAGGGAGCCTCCGCCCGGCGGCTACTTCGACCTGGAGACAATCGTCCACGGTGAGCCGGCAGACATACAGCGGCGTCTCATTGGCGGGGAGCTGATCCCCAACGTCGCCCGGCTCCATGCCGGCGCCTGGGAGGTCCACGAGACTGGCTCGGTGAGCTGCACCTTCCCCGCATCCCCGTGGTTCTCGGCGGGTGGCCCCGCCCTCTATGGGGGTGTCATCGCCTGGATGGCCGAGGCGGCCACCGGCTCGGCCGTCTACTCGACGCTGGAACCGGGAGGGGTCTTCGCCACTCTCGACCTGAATGTTCGCTTCACCCGTCCGGTCATGGTCGGGAGCGGCGATCTGACGATCTCAGCCAAGGTCCAGCACTACGGCCGGCGACTTCGTATCGCCTCCGCAGAGCTGACCACCCACGATGGCAAACGGGCTGCAATAGCCACTTCCTCGGCCCTGGTGGTTCCCGGCGGCATCGCCGAGTTGATCAAGGGAAGCATCCCCGACGAGGTGCTGCAGACGGGCTGAGAGTCGATCAGGCCAGCTCCAACTCCACGGTTCCGTCGTCTAGGACCGTCAAACGATCTCCAGGTTCGACCAGTACGACGGCGGTGTCCTCGACGACGAGCGCCGGCCCGGAGATCTGGGTTCCTGCGGGCAGGGCGTCCCTCCTCCAAACACCCCCGACCGCGGTCGGCCTCCGAGTCGGCAGCCGGGGAACGATGCGGTCCCAGACAAGGGGGGGCTCCCCGAGGGCCCAAGAGCGGACGGTCACCACTTCGATCGGCTCTCCCGGCCTGGTGAAGCCGAAGTGTCGCCGATGGGCGTCTTCGAACTCAGAGCGCACCGCCGCCCAATCCGGAACGGTCTCGACCTCGAGCTCGTGCGACTGGCCCGCGTAACGGCAGTCGAAGCCGAGGTTGACGCCACGGGGCTCCGTTCCGAAGAGACCGACGAACCTCGCCGCGACCTCTGCTTCTCCCTTCCGAGCCAGGCCGACCAAGGAAGTGTCTCCATCAGGCAGCATCACGGTCCGGGCGACATCGGCGCGTGGGCTTGCCAGAAGGAGCCCCAGTGCCGAGAACACCCCGGCGAACGGGGGAATCAGCACCCTCGGAATCTGAAGCCTCCGGGCGAGCCTGCCGGCATGGAGCCCTCCCGCACCCCCGAAGGCGACCAGTACCGCCTCCCTGGGATCGGCACCCTCCTCCACCGACACAGCCCTCAGGGCATGCTCCATGTGGCTGTCCACGATCTCCAACATCCCCCGAGCAGTGCCCTCCCCGTCGAGACCGCAGGCCCCACCCAGGTCCTCCAATGCCCGTCGGGCCGCTCCCGGGTCGAGCACCATCGACCCGGCCAGGGCCACCTCCGGTGGCAGATGACCGAGGGCCAGGTTGGCGTCGGTGACGGTCGGCTCCGACCCTCCCATCCCATAGGAGGCGGGACCGGGATTGGCCCCGGCCGAGCGGGGGCCCACCCTCAGCGCCCCACCGGCGTCGACCCACCCGATGCTTCCCCCACCGGCGCCGATCGTCCTCACGGGGACCGAAGGCACCCGGACGACCCGGCCGGCCACCCGATGCCCCGATGTCACCTGTGGAGTGCCGCCCACTATCCGGCACACATCGGTCGATGTGCCGCCCATGTCGAACGAGATGGCCTGTCCGTGCCCGTGGTGCGCTGCCAGAGCGGCGGCCGCCACCACCCCACCGGCCGGGCCCGACAGGACGAGGGCGGCGGCGGAGTCGGCTGCCTGTGGGAAGGGCAGCAGGCCCCCAGAGGAGGTCATCACCAGACCTCTCTCCACAGGCAGCCTTCGACCCAGCTCCTCCAGGTATCCGCCAACCGAAGGGGTGAGGTAGGCGGAGACGACACCGGTTGCTATTCGCTCGTATTCCCTGAACTCCGGCGACACGGTCGAGGCCGTCACCACCGGCAGTTCGAGCCGGCGGCGGATCGCCTGTGCAATCTCGTCTTCTCGCTCCGGGTCCTTGTATGACCCGATGAGACCGACGACGACGATGTCGGGTGACACCTCGGCGAGACGGCCCAGTGTCTCCTCGATGTCCCCGGCGTGACCGATCCGGCGCCGGCGGGGCACCAGGGCCACGGGCCTGTCGACACTGCTGTCGTAGAGCGAGGGCCGGTCTTGGCGGGCGATCTCGATGATGTCCTCGTAGCCGCTGTCGGTCACCAGGGCGACCACACCACCCCGCTCCTCGACGAGGGCATTCGTGGCAGCTGTCGTCCCATGCAGGAGGATGTCGTCTTCGGCCCAGTCCAGGGCGGCCACCACCCCGTCGGCCTGCTCCGCAGTGGTGGGGACCTTGTGACCGGTGATGGCATGGCCTTCGAAGACCACCACGTCGGTGAAGGTCCCGCCGACATCGACCCCCACCATCCGGGGCATGGCTAGCCTCGACCCATGGGCATCCAGGTCATGCCGACACCCAACCCGATTGCCATGAAGCTGGTGGTGGGCTCTCCGGTGGGGGGGCCGAAGACCATCCGGGCCGGCGAACAAGCCGAAGAGGCGCACATCTCCGAGCTGGTGGCCATCGAAGGGGTGGCCAGCGTGTTCTTCACTGCGGACTTCTTCACCATCACCAAGCTCCCGACTGCCGATTGGGACCGAATCCTCGCCAGGGCCGTGCCGATCCTAGAACGGCACTTCGGCGAGTAGCCCTCACGTCCCCGACATCCACCTCACGCTTGGCATAGGAGCGTCAGACTCCCGGCCCGACCTCCCCACAGTCCGCGCTCAAGGAACCACGACGCTTCGGGGCCGGGTCACTCCGTCGGCATCGACGACCATCACCACCACCAGCCAGCGGCCGTCAGGAAGGGGCTCACCACCGACGACCTCGGCGTGGGTCGGCGGCATCCGGGCCAGGATGGCTTCGGGCACCACAGACAGTCCCATTAGATGGGGGGTGGGCATCCGGGTCGAGGCGATAGAGGGTGGCCTCGCCACCCTCGGGATACCGTCGTGCCCGACAACGATCTCGATCGTCAGGGTCTGCGGCGGATTCCGCTGCATCCCGTTGCCTGCCCGACCGGACACGGTCCGCACCAGGACGTCCACCTCGAATGAGAGCGGCCCGAGCTCGCTGACCGAAACGGCTCCGGCCCACTCCACTTGCACTCTCCAGCCTTCCGGGACCGCGGGCAGCGGTACACCATGGGGAAGCAGAGCCTGGAGTGTGCTGCGCCAAGCCTCAGACCCGTCGGCCGACATGTACTCGACCGCGAACCACTCGGCGTGCGCCATGGCGAGACCGGCCAGTCGGTCGTGGTCGACGGCGTAGAGGTCTGCCTCGGCAAGCAGGCTGGGGATGGGGGCGGTTTGGGGGAGCGAGGTTGTCGCCGGAGCCTCCGCCACGGGGGCGGGCGGAGGGGAGGCGGGGGGTTGACCCCGGACCAGGGCGAAGGCGAGAGATCCGACCACGACCGCCCCCGCCAGATAGATGATCAGCCTGCTGTTGTCTCTCGGAGCCTGCTCCAGCGTCTCCCAGGGGATGCGCTCGAAGACCTCGTCCCTCTCCCTGTCCATGTTGGCGAACCTATGGCATCGCAAGGCACCCTTCAAGGGGGTCGAGTCGCGACATCGGTCGACCCGGGAACCGACGGGTGCCCGCTAACGTCAAGACGGTTATGGCACTCAACGCCGATCCGAAGCCGGGACGCTGGGTCCTCCCGCTGGTGATACTGGGGATGATCACATTCACCTACTACTTCGTCAGGGAGCTGCCCGCGGCCAGTCCCGACACCACCCTGCCTGGTGCCGGGCCCACGACCACCGTCCCCGAGGACACCACCACCACCACGGAGGCACCGACGCTCGATCCCCAGGTCCAGGAGTATCTGGATGCGGTCGACGAGATCAACAGCAGCCTCCAGCTGCTTCAGACCGATCTGGTGGCGGCCAACACCGGTTTCGACGCCACCCCACGCGAAGTCGAGTACCAGGAGGCGGTCCAGAGGTTTACCGCGGTCCGGGACGACACCATCGCCCTACTCGGACAGTTCGACGAGCTAACCGCCCCGGAGGGGCTCGAGGCGAACCATGCCGCCCTGCGCAACGAGTTGGACGAGGCCGCACAGGCTGCGGCGGAGGCCCTGTCCGGGCTCCAGTCGGCAGACCCGGGGATCATCCGTAGGGCGGGGGTCGATCGCTACGTGCTGGCCGCTGGCAACTTCAGCCGGATGGCCGACGAGCTACAGGACGCTGCAGCCGCCCTCTGATCGGCTTCCGAGCGGCCTGTCAGTTCGCCACGGTCCGCCTTCTGTCCGCCCCCAACTTTGGGCCACAGACCCTGACAATCCTGGTCTACAACCCTGGGTTACAGGCCGGGGCGCTCCGCCCCCAACTTTGGGCCACAGACCCTGACAATCCTGGTCTACAACCCTGGGT
>CAYVTP010000067.1:6914-10321 GCA_964454615.1 uncultured Acidimicrobiaceae bacterium
TACAAGCCAGCGGCGTGCCCCCCCCCCAGTTTGGGCCACACACGCCCGTTGCTCCGTCCGCCCTGGACATGGCTTCTGTTGTCAGAGCGAGGGTGACTCATGACAGAATCAGACGGGAGAGAGTGCCGGACCGGTCGGCGCAAGACAGATCGGAAGTGATGATGCGCAAGATGATCGTGAGCAATCTGATCTCACTGGACGGTTACGCGTCCGGCCCCGGTGGCGACGTGATGGCGCTTCCGTTCGACACCACGTTCAGCGACTACAACCTCGAACTCATGCAGGCCGCGCACACCCTGGTCTCCGGTGCCACGACCTACCGCGGGTTTCTCAGCTACTGGCCTCCAATCGCCGACGACCTCGCCCAGCCCGAAGTCGAGAGGGCTATCTCGCGCCGCCACGGCGAGCTCGAGCATCTGGTGATCTCCAACAGCCTGACCGCCGAGGAGACCGGCCCGTGGCGCGAGAGGACAAGGATCGTGCCCAGGGACGAGGCGCTGAACGCAGTCGCCCAGGCCAAAGAGGGCGAGGACGGCACGCTGTTGGTTTTCGGCAGCATGATGACCTGGAACAGCCTGCTCGCCGCGGGCCTGGTCGACGAACTGCACATGATGGTCGGAGCGGGTGTCCTGACAGACGGCGTCCCCGCCTTCTCGGTCCGACCGCCCGGCCCGATGGTGCTGACCGAGGCACGGCCGCTCGGCGATTCCAACATTGCGGTGCTGACTTACTCGCTGGGGTGACCACTACCCAGCAGGACACTGCCGATTCAACATCGCTGATGGCCCATCGCCCTCTGCGGACCTCAAACGTAGAAGCCCTCGCGGAGGTTGATCCCATGCTCGAGCCAGCCTTTCATGGCGCACAGGGCGCCGGTCCACCCTTCGCAATTGCCATATGAGGACTGGAGCCCTGACTCGGTGGCACGCCAGCCCTCCTCAGTGATCGTGACCAGGGTGCGACCGTCATCCAGGGGCTCGAACTCGATCGTCACCGTGGTGTGGTTGGTGTCCTCCGCCGACTTCGCCTCCTCCGCCGACTCCCAGCGGAGAACGATGCGCTTGTCGGGGATCGCCTCCAGCACCTCGACTGGGAAGGCTCCTGGGAAGTCGGCGAAGTCCCAATAGACAGTGACTCCCGGCTCGAGTCTTCCCGAGGCTCCTCCGGTGGTGAAGTACCTGGAGAGGACCTCCGGATCGACCACGGCCTCGTAGACCTCGTGAGCCGGCCTGGCGATTCGCCCGGAGACTTTGAAGCGAAGGTCCATGAAATGCTCCTGACTCTCGTACGGTCATAATATGTTATAGAAAGACAACATGTCAACATATCGAGAAGACAAGGTGTTCAAGGCCCTCGCATCGGACACACGGCGCAGGATCCTCGATCTCCTCAAGGACCGGCCGATGACAACCGGTGAGCTCTGCGACGAGTTCAAGGAACTCCACAGGTGCACGGTCATGCAGCACATGGCAGTCCTCGTCGACGCCGACCTGATCATCGTCGACCGTAAAGGGCGGGAACGCTGGAACCACCTCAACCCATTGCCGATCAAACACATCCACGACCGGTGGATCGACCGATACGCAGAGGCGGCAGTCGACCTGCTCGCCCGACTCCAGTCGGACCTAGAGACGGTGAAGCCGCTCTCCTAGCACTTCTTTCAACCAGGGCCTCCGGTTCTCTGGGTGGCGAACAGCTAGCTCGGTTCTGGGCACCAGTCGTCATCCATCATCTTGACACTCGAGTGTCAAATCGGAGCGGCCGCCTTTATGAAATCGTCTGGCCACGTCGATTGACTCGGTGCGAGTGGCAACCAAGTCACGAATCTGGTCTATGACGTGTGCACCGGATAGCGCAGATGCGTGACACCCACACCGTTGACCACCGTCGGATTCCCGAGAACGACCGGTGTGTTCGCGACCTGGTCGAACAGCCTCACTCCTCCGCCTAGCAACACAGCAGCCAGATCGATGTGGATCTCGTCGAGCAGCCCAGCGTCCAGGCACTGCTGGATCGTCTGCGCGCCGTGCACACCCACGGACTTCGGGCCGGCAGCCGACTTCGCCCGAGCAACTGCGCTATCGATGCCGTCGGTGACGAACTGGACTGTCGAGCCGGGCCGAGGCCAGCCGTCAGGCACGTTGTGGGTGACCACGAAAGCGGGTACATCCCACGGGTGCTCGCCCCCCCAGCCATCGGCGACTTCGAACGTGCGCCGACCGGTGAGCATGGCGCCGACCTCAGCCTGCAAGCTCTCCAGGTGATCGGCGCTCGGTGCCGAAACGTGGAAAGTCATGCCTGATCTCGCACTCGCTGTTGAGACCTCGACGTCGCCCGAGAAGTACCAGTCGAAAACTTCGGTGACACCGTCGTTGGCGTCGGCGACGTACCCATCGAGAGACATCGACATGATCGCGACCACCTTGGTCATGGTGCGGCTCCAATCGCGACAATGGCGCTACCCAAGGTAGTCGCGGTGGATGCTCGATCCGATGCGGTGAAGTCGGTCCGTAGACCTGAACCGAGCTCGCGGTCGTTGCACCTGTTACGCACGCTGGCCGCGGAACTCTGATGCCAACGATCGACGACGGCTGCTAGTACGACCAACCGAGACGGCTTCGCGGCAGATCCAAGTCGTTTGGGTCCGATCGGAGAAGAAGGACCCGACTTCTCGCGGGATACAAACGAAGGGGCCCCCGCAGACGTAGACGGGACCCTGAAGTCGCAGACGCGGCGGGTAGGAACGGGACCCTCCTCCCGGTCGCCGCCGCAACCGAGACTCAGATGTCGTAGTAGAGGTGGAACTCGTAGGGATGGGGGCGCAGCCTGATCGGGTCGACCTCGCGCTCCCTCTTGTAGGAGATCCAGTCCTCTATCAGCTCCTTGGTGAACACACCACCGGCCAGGAGGAACTCATTGTCTTCCTCCAAGGCGTCCAGGGCCTCGGAGAGACTCCCCGGAACCGAGGGCAGATTGGCCAGCTCGGCCGGGGGTAGGTCGTAGATGTCCTTGTCCACCGGCTCGTGCGGTTCGATCCGCCTCTGGACCCCGTCGAGGCCCGCCATAAGCATGGCGGCGAAAGCAAGGTAGGGGTTGCACGCCGGGTCAGGGCACCGGAACTCGATCCTCTTGGCCGCCGGGGCCTGGGAGTACTGCGGGATGCGGATGGCCGCCGACCGGTTCCTGCTCGAGTAGACCAGGTTGACCGGGGCCTCGTAGCCGGGCACCAGCCGGTGATAGGAGTTGGTGGTGGGGGCGGCAAAGGCGAGGACCGCAGCGGCGTGTTCCAACAGCCCTCCGATGTACCAACGGGCCATGTCCGAGAGCCCCGCGTACCCGCTCTCGTCGAAGAACAGCGGCTCGCCGTCCCTCCACAACGACTGGTGGGTGTGCATCCCCGAGCCATT
>CAYVTP010000068.1:0-10318 GCA_964454615.1 uncultured Acidimicrobiaceae bacterium
AGGGTCAGGTCGGCGAACCGGATGGCCCGCTCAGCCGAGATGCCGACCACCCGCCACGCCCCACCTTCCCGACGCACCTCGAACGAGGGGCCCAGGGGCCGGTGCAGCACGTAGCCCTTCCGGTCGGGTGTTGCCCGCTCGGCGAGTTCGACAGTGTCGGCGATGCGGTGGAGTGCAGCCTCGAGACCCTGGCCGGTGACAGCCGACACCACCAGGGCGTCCAGTCCAGTCGCCTTGGCCTCCGCCTCCTCTGCAGCAACGTCCGCCTTGTTGATCAGGGTGATCCGGGGCCGGGCCGCCAGCTCCGACGAGTACCGCTCGATCTCGCCCGACAGGATCGAAGCCTGCTCTTCCAACGACAACTCCTGGGTCGGGTCTAGTACGAAGACGAGGACACGGGCCCGTTCGGTGTGCCGCAGGAACTCGTGCCCCAGGCCGCGGCCTTCGGCAGCCCCCTCGATCAGGCCCGGGATGTCCGCTATCACCAGCTCCCGTCCTCCGATCGTCGCCACACCGAGGTTCGGCTCCAGGGTGGTGAACGGGTAGTCGGCGATCTTCGGCTTGGCGGCCGAGACCCGGGATATGAGCGTCGACTTGCCGGCGTTGGGGAACCCGACCAGGGCTGCATCGGCGAGGAGCTTCAGCTCCAACGTGAACCACGCCTCCTCCCCATACTCCCCCTGTTCGGCAACACCAGGGGCACGGTTGGCGGGAGAGACGAAAGCCGCATTCCCAAGACCCCCTCGCCCGCCTGAGACCGCCACCACCTCCTGGCCGGCCTCGACCAGATCGGCAACCACCACCCCGTCCTCGGCTATGACCACAGTCCCCAGAGGAACCGGGAGGACCAGGTCGTCACCGGAGCGCCCATGACGGAGGTCACCCTGGCCGTGGCTACCCGACCCGGCAGCATGGTGAGTGTTGCGCCGGTATCGAAGAAGGGTGGACACAGACGGGTCGGCCCTGAGGATCACCGAGCCGCCCCGCCCTCCGTTTCCCCCGATCGGCTTCCCCTTGGGCCTTCCCTTGGCGCGGACGAAGGCGGCGACACCCGCCCCGCCATTGCCGGCGCGGAGGTTGACGCGGACGGTGTCGATGAACATCTACCCCGTACCCCGTACCCCGTACCCCGTACCCCGTACCCCGGGAGTGGTGCTCGGAACCTGGATCTCGGCCTCGATGATGGGATACATGGTGCTCATTGTCCTGCCTCGACGGGCGAACTCAGCTGGGATGCTGCCGCTGTCCAGGTGCGCAGCGCACAGGACAAGGGTGCCTGTCGGCGCTCGGAGCCGGCGACAGGCTATTCGGGGAGGACGGAGACGAGGCGACGGTTGGCCCGCACCCCGTACTTGACAGTCCCCGCCGAGGTGGCGAAGAGGGTGTCGTCGCTCCCCCGGCCCACGTTGTCACCGGGGTGGATGCGGGTCCCCCGCTGGCGGACCAGAATGGCTCCGGCGTCGACGAACTGACCGTCAAACACCTTCGGCCCCAGTCTCTGTGCGTGGGAGTCGCGGCCGTTCTTCGACGAGCCACCGGCCTTGGTCTTGGACATGATCTACTCCTCCTCGGCCTTGGCGGCCGACTTCTTGGATGAGCTGGCAGGAAGCTTGATCCCGGTTATCTCGATCTGGGTGTACTTCTGGCGATGGCCCTGATGGCGGCGATATCCGGACTTGTTCTTGTACTTGAAGATGTCCACCTTCGACCCCGACGACTCACCGAGCACCTTGGCAGTCACGGTGGCCTTGGCCAGCGTTGTCCGGTCGGAGACAGAGTTGCCCTTGTCGTCGACCACCAGGAGAGGGGTGAACGACAGCTTGCCGTCGTCGCTCCGGACGCGCTCGATCTCGATGACGTCGCCCGACTGGACTTTGGCCTGCTTCCCGCCGGCGCGGATTATGGCGTACATGCTGAAACCTCTGGGGAAAAGGGGATTCGGAGGGGTGATTCTACCGGTAACCCTTGAGTTGGGCGAACCGATTTCTCACACCTCGAGGTCGACGGCGACCGCATCGGCGCCCGAGGCATGCGGGCGGAACGACTCGTCGATGATGACCCCGCGGCCGGCACAGTGCTCACACTTGTGGGAGAACTGCTCGAGGAGTCCGGCCGACACGTTCTTCCTTGTCATCTCGACGAGCCCGAGGTCGGAGACGTCGAACACCTGAGTCCTGGTCTTGTCCTTGGCCAGGGTCTCCTTGAGCTTCCGCAGGACCTTCTGCTGGTTCTCCGTGGTCTCCATGTCGATGAAGTCGATGACGATGATCCCGCCGATGTCGCGCAGGCGGAGCTGCCGCCCGATCTCCTCTGCGGCCTCAAGGTTGTTGTGGAGCACGGTGTCCTCGAGGGTGCTCGAGCCGACGAACTTCCCGGTGTTGACGTCGATCACGGTCAACGCTTCGGTCCGGTCGATGACCAGGTGGCCGCCCGACGGGAGATACACCTTGCGCTCCAATGCCTTCTTCAGCTGATCCTCGACGTGGTAACGGTCGAAGAGAGGAATCTCGTCCTCGTAGACCGCCACCTTGGAGACGAGATCCGGCGCCGTCGATTGCAGGTATGAGACCACGGTGTCGTATGCCTTGCGGTCGTCGATGAGCAGCTTCCTGAAGTCGGCGGTGAAGTGCTCGCGGATCACCTTGATCAGCAACTCTGGTTCCTGGTGTACCAGGCGGGGAGCCCCGCCGTTGGTCGCCTCGGCCTGGATCTGCTCCCAGCCCCTTGAGAGGCGGCTGATGTCGGCGGCAAGCTCCTCTGCGGAGGCATACTGGGCGGCGGTCCTGACGATGACCCCGAAGCCGGGGGGTCGCACCTGGTTGATGATGTCCCGGAGGCGGGTCCGATCCTCGTCGGGGAGGCGGCGGCTGATGCCCACACTGTCAGAGTCAGGCACCAGGACCAAATACCGACCGGGAAGCGACGGCATCCCCGTGAGGCGGGCGCCCTTGGCACCCATGGCGTCTTTGGTCACCTGGACGAGCACCTCGTCGCCTTCGGAGAGGATCTGCTCGATCCGCTTGTTCGCCCGTCCCGCGCCGTTGGGTGCGGCCACATCGGAGGCGTAGAGCACACCATTCTTCGAAGCTCCGAAGTCGAGGAAAGCGGCCTCCATGCCGGGCAGCACGTTCCTTATCACCGCAAGATAGATGTTCCCGGCGATGGTCCCCGAGTCCTCCTTGGCAACATAGTGCTCCACCAGCACCGGGCCCTCGAGGACCACGATCTGGGTCTGATGTGGGCTGACGCTGACCAGCATCTGCTTGCGGCCCGACTCGACCGGGACGATGATCTCGTCGTCGACCGGACGTCTCGAGCCGTGCCTCGAAGTGGAGACGCCGTTACGGGCCTTACGCTTGTCAGACTGCGGCTTGCGGCGCCGTTGCTTGTCCTGTGTCGGGGTTTCGGGTGTGGCCTGGACACGCCTGACCTCGACCTTCTGTCCTCTGACGCTTACCGTCTTGCGCTCCTCGAGAGTTCCCTCCGACGAGGACTTGCGGATGATCTCTGGGCCCTTCCTGCGGAATAGAGCCATGTGTTCTCACTCCTCTTGGTTCTGTATGAATTGGTGGCGCGACCAGCCGGTACCTGGCGGAACGGAGGCGGCCCCAAGTGAACGTTGCTGGACGCCCCGCCTCGTTGCGAGACAGGTCGGGCTGCTGCTGTTCGGTCGCATCCAGCGACCGTGAAAAAGTGGGGGCAATCACCCGATGACACTCCGGAAAAGAGGGAATGCACTGCGTCCGGTGGACCAGATAAGGCTACCAGAGCCGGACCGGTTGGCCTATTCACCGTCGAGGCCGAGCCTCGGCTGCTCCGGCTCGTTGGGGTCGTAGCACATCCGACAACGCGCCTCGTAGGAGTCCAGTGCGCCGAGCACCACCAGCTCATCGGACCCCACGATCCTCTGGGTGTACAGCGCCGGCCCGCCGCAACGGTGGCAGACGGCGAGCATCTTGGTCACGTATTCGGCGCGGTCGCACAGGGTGGGTATCGGTTCGAACGGGCGCCTCAGATAGTCGGTGTCGAGTCCGGCTACCACGACCTGGATGCCCGTGGCGGCCAGATCGTCGACGATGTCGACCAGGCCCATGTCGAAGAACTGTCCCTCGTCGATCCCGATCACCCTGGTGGAGTCGTGGATCGACCGCAGCAGCTGCGATGAGCTCTCGACGGGCGCTGCCTCGACCCGCAACGCCGAGTGGGAGACCACTTGGTTCTCGGCGTAACGGTCGTCGAGCTGGGGCTTGAACACCTGGACGGGGATCCGGGCGATCTGTGAGCGGGTGACCCTTCGGATCAGCTCCTCGCTCTTCCCGGAGAACATGGGCCCACAGATGACCTCCACCCACCCATCATGTGTCGGCCTGCGCATCGGCTGCAGAGTACCCCGTACCCAGTACCCGGTAACGACGTGTCCCCCCGTGGAAACAGGGGGGACCGACGCAAGCGACCGAAGGGAGCGCGTCGAGGGGGGCGTGAGCCCCGTAGGGGCGAACCCGTCACACGCCCCTGGCAGCCTCAGGCCCCCCTCGATTTGGCCGCCCCCTCCGCCTATATCAGCTGGTTCTCAGAGGGGACCGGGGTCCGTAACAGCCAGATCGAGTTGGCGATGCCGAGACTCAGCGCCATGGCCATGTAGAACGAGCCACCCTGGCTGAGGAAGGGGAGGGGTAGCCCGGTGATGGGCATGATGCCGATGGTCATTCCAACGTTCACGAAGACGTGGAACATGATCATGGCCGAGGTCCCGACCGCCACCAGTGCCCCGAAACGGTCCCGGGCGTTGGTGGCGATTACCAGGAGGCGCCACACGATGATGGCGAAGAGGGAAAGGACCACCAGACCGCCGATCAGACCGAATTGCTCTCCGACAGCAGTGAAGATGAAGTCGGTGGGCTGCTCGGGGACGTACTCGAAGTGGGTGAGGGTCCCCTCCTGGAAAAACCCCTTGCCGAAGATCTGCCCAGA
This sequence comes from uncultured Acidimicrobiaceae bacterium, assembly GCA_964454615.1. Classification (GTDB taxonomy): domain Bacteria; phylum Actinomycetota; class Acidimicrobiia; order Spongiisociales; family ZC4RG35; genus ZC4RG35. The sequence goes on from CAYVTP010000068.1 coordinate 4,972, forward strand.
CCCGATCGCCCTCTGCGATTGGGCCAGCTGGTAGCACAGCCCCAGAGTGTCGATATCCGGGTCGACGAGGCACCGCAACCTGTCCATCTGGTACTCGGATAACAGGCCGAACCTGAGTACACCGGCCACGGCAACGGCACTGCCGGCGAAGAGGGAAGCCATCTGACGCCAGGTGGCACCGGCGGCGAACAGCAGCGTGAAGAGGATGAAGCCGAACACCATGGTGGTGCCCAGGTCGGGCTGGCGGAGGATCATGATCGCCGGGACGCCGGTGATGAGCACCGCCTTGCCGATGGTGGGCCAGGTCACCTTGCGTCGTGCCTCGTCGTCTCGGCTGGAGGGGGCAAGCAGGCTGGCCAGGGCGACGATGACCGCAACCTTTGCGAACTCTGCGGGCTGGAGGTTGAAGAACCCGAGCGGGATCCACCGGTTGACCTCGTTGACCGGGTCGAAGAAGAAGACAGCGAAGAGGAGCAACATGATCACCGCCGCGATGACAGGGACCAATCCCCGATACTCGCGGTAGTCGATGTTGGAGAAGACCATGAACATGATCAGCCCGGCCGCCACGAAGATCATCTGGCGCTCCATGGAGAACGTGCCGGTGCCGCGAGTGGCAGAAAGGATCATGACAAGCCCGATCACCGAGAGCGCGGCCACCGCGGCCACCAGGATCCAGTCGGTCCGGTTGCCCTTCCGGATCACGGCTACCTCGCGGATTCGGCCCAGGAGAGTCATCAGTCGGTGTTGTCCCCGGCAACGATGGGGTTGACCGGGTTGCCCATCAGGTATTGAAGGATCTGACGCCCTACCGGGGCGGCGATGCGCCCACCCGAGCCGCCCTCCTCGATCAGGACCACCACCACGTACTGCGGGTCGGCGATCGGCGCCACCCCGACGAACCAGGCGTGGTTGTCCCGGTTTCTGGTCGACTCCCCGGTCCCGGTCTTGCCGCCCACCTGGTCGAGACCGGGGCCGAAACCGGCGAAGGCGCCGCGGGCCGTGCCCGAGACGATTACACGGTTGAGGTCTGCGAGGAGGCCGGCGCGTGTGGTAGCCGAGATGGGGAGGGTGTGCCGAACCGGTGGCACGACAGAGGAGACCTGCCCGTTGTTACCGATGATCTGACGCACCACCCGGGGCTCGAACACTGTTCCACCGTTGACCAAAGCGGCGTAGGAGACTGCCACCTGGAGTGGGGTTGCCGTGAACGCCCCCTGGCCGATGGCGAAGTCCATGAGGTCGCCCCCGAGCCACGGGCTCGAGATGTTGAGACGGCTCGGATCGAGGCGGGGAGGGCTACCCGGGTTGTCCAGCTGGAACTGCTTCCACTCCTCGAACAGCATCCGCGTGGGCACGATGCCGGCTGCTTCACTGGCCAGGTCGATTCCGGTCCTCGCCCCGTACCCGAGCTGCTTGGCCCAGTCCTGGAGGACGGTCTCCTTGGGATGGCCGGCCGGGTAGGCGCGGTATGTGCCGAGACCGGCCGACCAGAAGAAGATGTTGCAGGACATGCTCAGAGCGCCGTGGATGTCCTGCCACCCCCGGTTGGCCGGGTAGTACCAGTCGTACTTGATCTGGGCGTCTCCGTCGGCGAGCGGGGGAAGCTCCAGCGAACCTGAGCAGTGCACCTGCCGGGCGACGGGATCGATCCCTTCGGTGTCCTCCGGGAAGGGAAGGTTCTCCTCCTCGATCACGACGTAGGTGATCGCTTTGAAAGTCGACGCCGGGGGGTAGAGGCCGTTGGTGGCGAGGTTGTTGAAGGCCTGCGCCTCGTTCAAGCTGGCGAAAGTGCCACTGTCGAGACCGGCAACGAAGAGTTGCGGGTCGAAGTCGGGGAACGACGCCGACGCCAGGACCTCGAAGGTGTTCGCGTCGAGGACCACGACCGCGCCACGCTCGGTCACGGAGAACACCTCCTGGCCCCCGGCCCGGTCCTTGTCCTTCTCCTGGTTGGAAAGGGCGATCCCGTCCCTGAGTGCCATCTCGACCATCTCCTGCAGTTCCAGGTCGAGCGTCAACACCAGGGAGCCTCCCTGGGTCGGGGTCACCGTCGGCCTGCTCTCGATGATCAGGCCACGCCTCACCCGATACTCGAGAGACCCCGGAATGCCACGCAGGAGATCCTCGTAGGCCTTCTCCACACCGAGCTTGCCAATCCGGACCGACGGGTCGACACCGGGGTTGTCCTCGATGTCACTGGCGTCGGGCAGCCCGAGATGGCCCATGACATGGGCCAGGGTCGGCCCGGAGAGGTAGATCCTCTCGGGGATGCGGACGATCTCGACACCGGGCAGACTCTCCAGGTTCTCGTTTATGCGCTGGGCCATGTCGACCGAGACGGTTGTGACCTGGAACCTCCCGTTGATCCCGGCCGCCTCGTACCTCGCCTCCAGCTCGCCCCTATCGAAGGCGAGGATCGTCGAGAGACGGTTGAGGACGCCGTGGCGCTGATCGGGCTGAATGAAGGTGCGGTCCACCCAAACGGCGGGAACCGAACGAGTGGTCGCAAGGAGGACACCGTTGCGGTCGAAGATGTCGCCCCTGGCCGCCTGTACCGACTTATGGATCCACGTCTGGTCGGCGGAGGCAGCGGCGATCGCCGGGCCCTCCGCCACCTGCACGAACCACAGGCGAAGCCCGATGACCCCGAACATGAAGATGAAGACCAGTCCGATGACACTGAGGCGAAGTGCGAACTTCATGCCACCCTGAACAGTCCTGTGTCCCTGTCGACCAGCCTGACGATGAGGGGTGAGACCAGAGAGGCGAGGATCGCGTTGGCCAGGGGCACCAGCACGAGACGCTGACCGATGTCCGGCCCCACCAGATTGGTCTGCCCGAACAGGGTGCCGATCACCACCAAGAGGACCAGGCCGGCGAAGGTGAGGAGACCCGCCCAGATGCCGGTGGCGATCCGGCCGATGTCAGCCTGCTGATGGGTTCTCACAGCCAGGTAGGCCACGCAGGAGAAGACAACAGCCCGCAACCCGATGAGGGACGATCCGATGAGGTCGACGGCGAGCCCGGCGAAGAACGCCGTGCCCAGAACGAGCTCCGGCCTGATCCTGGTCAGGGCGAGGAGGACCACGACCAGCAGCATGAGATCTGGCACGAATCCCCGTATCTGGCCGAACAGGGCGGTCTGCACCACGAGAGCGACCAAGAGCAGGGTGACCACCACGAGGGCGCGAGGGATTCGCATCATCCACCCTCCGTGGTCGTCGTACTGTCGCCGGGGATCGTGGTGCTGGTGGTGGTAGTGGTCGGCGAGGCGGCGGCCCTCACCGGGTCCGGCGGCCAGGCCAAGACGACAACCAGCCGGAGTAGGTCGGGATTGACATAGGGCCTGACCATGGCGGTGAGCCCGTCGACAGTCGGGGCGGCATCTTCGACGACCTCCCCCACCGGCCAGCCCGAGGGGAAGCGGAGGGAGCCCGCCGAGGTGAGGACCCTGTCACCGACCAACACAGGGTCGCGGGCGGTGAAAGACTCCAGCCGCATGAGCTCGGATCCGGTCTGTGAGATCAGCGATCCCTCCTGGTCGCCAATGATGACAGTCAGCCCCTGCCTGGTAGCCGTTATCGGTACAACCGTCGCGGTCCAACGGGTCACCGAGCGAACGGTACCGACCACATTGTTGAACGGGTCCACGACTGGCTGGTTCATCGCGATCCCATGCGCCGTCCCCTTGTCGATTATGAGGGCCCCGTCGAAGGCATCCGGCCTTCCGATGACATTGGCCACCGTCCGGCCGAGGTCGATGCCCGCGGTCCGCAGGTCGAAGATCTGCTCGAGAAGCTCGACACGCACCTGGACGTCCAACAGGGCGTTCAGCTGGGCCTGGGCCTCCAGCAGCTCCTGGCGCAGGGCGATGTTCTCCTCGCGGAGATTGGCGACGCTCGAAATCGACTCCACCATCGAAACCACCGGGGCCACTGCGAAGGCGGCTGCCTTTTGCAGAGGCGCCATGAGCGTCTGGGCCCCTGTCCGCACAATCGCCACCACTCCGCCGCCCTGGCTGCGCACATCGAGTGTCATCAGGAGCACGCCCACAACCATGAGTGTGACGAGGGTCGCCACCGTGCGTCGTCCGCCGACCGGCTCCCGGTTCACCATGGCTGGAGACGGCGGACGGGGTTCATGGCCGGGCCGACGACACCAACACCTGATGGAGGGTGTCGAACTCCTCCAGACATGTCCCCGAGCCGAGCACCACGGAATGCAGGGGGTTCGCTGCAGTCACTATGGGCATCCCCGTCTCATGGGCAAGGCGCTCGTCCAGCCCGATCAGCAAAGCACCACCACCAGTGAGCACGATCCCCCGCTCGACGATGTCGGCGGCGAGCTCGGGCGGGGTCTTGTCGAGGGTGTACTTGACAGCATCGACGATCGCCTGGGTGGGTTCCTCCAGCGCTTCCCTGATTTCGGGACTGGACAGCTGGATGGTCTTGGGAAGACCACTCACCAGGTCCCTGCCCCGAACTTCGGCGAAAGGCTCGTCGGCGTAGGGCCATGCCGAGCCGATCTTGATCTTTATCTGTTCGGCGGTCCGCTCCCCGACCAACACGTTGTGCTCTTTCTTGATCCAGGCGATGAGGGCTGTGTCCAGCTCGTCGCCTGCGATTTTTATGGAGCGGGACTCGACGATGCCCCCCAGGGAGATCACCGCAACCTCGGTCGTGCCGCCCCCGATGTCCACCACCATCGACCCGGATGGCTCGGCAATGGGAAGCCCGCAGCCGATGGCTGCCGCCATCGGCTCCTCGATGGTGTAGGCACGCCTCGCCCCGGCGTGATATGCCGCCTCTTCGACCGCACGCCGCTCCACCGGAGTGATCCCCGATGGGACGCACACGACTATCCGGGGCCGGGCCCACTTACGGCGATGCACCTTCTGGATGAAGTAACGGAGCATCTTCTCGGTGATGTCGAAGTCGGCGATGACACCGTCGCGGAGGGGACGGATGGCGGTTATGTACTCGGGGGTCCGCCCGATCATCCTCTTGGCCTCGGTCCCGACCGCGAGTGCCTTGCCGGTGCGCTGGTTGATGGCCACCACGGAAGGCTCGTTGAGCACGATCCCTCGACCGCGCACGTAGACCAGCGTGTTGGCGGTGCCAAGGTCGATGGCCATGTCCTGGCCAGCGAACGACAAGAGGGTTTCGGGCATAGGCGATCGACTCCCTGAAACGACTAGCGGAGTCTAGGGAACACCTGGTTGTTGTGCCATAAGCCGGTACTGGGTACTGGGTACTGGGTCGAGGTGAGAGACGAGTTCGCTTACGCTCACACCCCCCTCGCCCGGACTCCGTCCGTGCGGTCCCCCCACGAGTGGGGGGACACG
>CAYVTP010000069.1:0-10280 GCA_964454615.1 uncultured Acidimicrobiaceae bacterium
CTGGAGAGGGACGAGCTCTTCGCCGACCTGGAAAGCCTGCTGGAGCGGGCAAGGGGTGGCACAGGGGCGATGGCCCTTATCGCCGGGGAGGCAGGAGCCGGGAAAACGACCCTGATCCGGGCCCTGGAGGAAAGGGCGGGCGAGAACACCGTGGTCCTCCATGGACACTGCGACCCCCTGGTGACACCCAGGGTACTGAGCCCTCTCCACGACATCGCCGCCAACCGCGACGCCGGACTCTCCGGGCTGATGAGCGGGGATTTGGACCTCACCGAGATCTTCGACACGGTCATGAACAAGCTAAGGGCGACTCTCCGGCCGGTGCTCATGGTCATCGAGGACATCCATTGGGCGGATGAGGCCACCCTCGACTTCCTCCGATTCGTGGGCCGACGAGTCGAAGTGTCCAAGGCACTCGTTGCATGCACCTATCGCGACGATGAGATCGGACACGATCATCCGCTCCGCAGCACGCTGGGCCACCTCACACCGCTGGCATCGACGCGGACCCTTCGCATTCCCCCTCTGAGCGAGACCGCGGTCAAGCAACTCATCGGGGACCGACCATTGGACGCCCTCCGGCTCCATGACCTGACGGGTGGCAACGCCTTTTTCGTGACCGAGGTCATCGCCGGCGGAGGGAAACTGCCCGGCAGCGTGCGGGATGCGGTCATGACCCGAGTGCAGCGGCTCGATGCAGCTCCCAGGAAGGTCGCAGAAGTCGTGTCGATAGCCCCCCGGAGCCTGGAGATCGACCGGGCGATCCTCCTGTCGGAGTCGGGAGCCGAGGCTGTTGACCAGGCTGTGAGCTCGGGCGTGGTCCTTGTCGAGTCCGGGCAACTTCGATTCAGACACGAGCTGGCCCGGGCCGCGGTGGAAGAGGAGATGCCACCGCTCCGGAGGCTGGAGCTCCACGGCAGGATGCTGGCGCTGCTGGAGAGGGAGGGATCCAAGGACCTGGCCCGACTCGCCCATCACGCGGTGAGGGCCGGTCAGGGACGGAAGGTCGTCGAGTACGCCCCGGCAGCGGCCAAGGAAGCTTCACGCCGCGCCTCGCCCCGGGAAGCCATATCCCTCCTCCGGGCCGCCCTGGCCCATGCAGACCTGCTGAGCGGTGACCAGACGGCCGACCTCCGGATCGATCTCGCCTACGAGTTGGCCCAGGTGGATGACCCGGAGGGTTCACTGGTCGAAGCCCGGCTTGCGGCGGACCACTTCAGGAGTGGCGCCCGGCCGGAGCGCCTGGCGGCCGCACTGGACCGGGTGGCGATAGGTTTGTGGAGGTTGAAGGATATTCCCGGCGCCAACCGGGCGGTGAACGAAGCCCTGGCCATGTTGGAGCCGCTCGGGCCGAGCCCGGAACTCGCCTACAGCCAGTACATGGTTGCGTACCACCACATGCTGGCGCGCCATGCCGAGCAAGCCCGTGCTGCCATAGCCAAGGCCAGGGCGGTGGCCCAAGAAGTGGATGCCCCGGAGACCCAGCAGGCCGTGACAATCATGGACGGGACCATCGAGATCGTCCTGGGGGACGCAAGGCGCGGGGCAGAGATCCTGAGGAGTGCTGCCGACCAGGCCGAACGTGAAGGTAATACCAGGGCGGTGACCATCGCCTTGGGCATGTTGGGTTCGGGCGCAGGGGAGGCCAGGCTCTATCAGGACGCCCTCCCGGCCATCGAAAAGGGAGTCAACCTCGCCATCGCACGCGACAACGACTACCAGCTGGGCTACCTGCGGGCCTGGGGTGCCCGAATCGCATTCGAACAGGGGCGGTGGGACGACGCCACCCATCAGGCAGCTGTCGTCGACAAGACCGCAATCGACCGCCAGGGGATCGGCATCATCACTGCCCTCGGCGCCCTGGGGCGGGTGCGTGTCCGGCGTGGGGATCCGGGCGCCCTCGAAGTCCTCGAGCCGATAGCGGCGGCCCAGGCCGACTACGAGATCCAACACGTCTGGTCGCCGATAGCCGGGCTGGCCGAGCATCACTGGCTGAGGGGGGAGACCGAGGAGATGAGGGCGGTCCTCGAGGATGGCTACCAGAGGGCACTGGACACCGACAGTGTCTGGGCACGCGGCGAGCTCGGGTACTGGATGTGGCGAGCGGGGGGCATTGATGAGCCCACGGACAGGGCGGCGGAGCCCTTTGCCCTCCAGATGGCTGGGAGGTGGAGGGAAGCGGCCGGCGCCTGGCAGGAGATCGGGTGCCCCTACGAGGTTGGCCTGTCGCTCATGGAAGGCGACCAGGAGGCTGTCCTGGAGGCGATCGCCATCTTCGACGACCTGGGGGCACGACCGATAGCCGCCATGGCGCGTTCCAAGCTCAGGGATCTCGGAGTCGACCGGATACCCCGCGGCCCCTCGGCGGACACCCGGGCAAACCCAGCCGGCCTGACCACCCGGCAGCTCGAGGTGCTCGAACTCATGGGCGAGGGGCTCACCAACCCCGAGATAGCCGAACGCCTCTACATCTCCGCCAAGACGGTGGAGCACCACGTCTCGGCGATCTTCACCAAGCTCGGTGTCACCACCAGGGCCAAAGCGGTCATGGAGGGGGAACGCATCGGCGCGATCGACTCTGCGGTCTAGGTCGCCGCTCCGTAGACGTCCACCAGGTTTCCCTCAGGATCCCGCATGAAAACTAGGCGGGCGACCCTCCCGGAAGGGCCACGCCAATCGGACACCTCGCCGAGCTTCGAGCCGCCGGCGGCAGCTACCCGTTCGGCCGCTGCTGCGACATCGGCGACCTCGATCGAGATCTGCCCTTGGCCTGGTGCGAACGGCCAGGCGGAGGCCCCCTGTCCGGTCACGGTGTACAGCTCGAGCCGGCCCCGGTTGTCGCCGGGCAGTTCGAGTACCGCCATCCTCCACCCGCTTCCCGGTTCGGCTCCTATCGCCCTGATCAGTGCTTCGTCGCCGGAGTCGAACGGCTCGAGGAGGACTGAGCACCCGAACGCCTCCCGGTAGAAGTCGATCAGGCGGTCGATATCCCGGGCGGCGAACTTCACGTGGTCGAAGCGCACCCCGGAACCATATACGACGAGAAATGGGGGTATGCCTTCGCCAAGATAGGGGTTGACCCCGATGTGGACGGGGCTCCCGTTTCGTACGTTCGCTCCAGGGCCGGAGACACCGGCCGGAGAGGAGAGCAGCGATGCCACGCTACATGGTCGAGAGGACCTTCCCGGGAGGGTTGGAAATCCCGACGAACGCCGACGGGCTCGGGGTTTGCCTGAACGTCGTGGGCAACAACACCACCGAGCAGGTGACCTGGATCCAGTCCTTCGTCACCGCCGACCACGGAAAGACCTTCTGCATCTACGACGGCCCAACGCCTGAGTCGATCCGGAAGGTGGCCAGCTTGAACAGCCTGCCGATCGACTCGATCTCGCAGGTCAGCGTGCTGGATCCGTACTTCTACGTGGGAGGCCAGCGATGAGGAGAATCGTCGTACTGATTGCGGTCCTGGCCGCATTGGCGGTTACCGCGGTGCCGGTCCTTGCGAGGGGCCAATCCGATCTGGCCAGTGCCAGACAGGCCACGGCCAAGTTCCATCAGGTGACCCACGCCGAGGCGGCAGGGTACGAGAGCACCCTCGATGTACTCGGGTGCTTCGAGAACCCGGGGGTCGGGGGGATGGGACTCCACTATGTGAACTGGGGTCTCATGGACGGTGTGGTGGATGCCACCGAGCCGGAGGCCCTGGTCTACGAGATGAGGCCGAACGGCCAGCTCAAGCTGGTCGCCCTCGAGTACATCGTGCCGGTCGAGGCGTGGGAAGGTGATCACCCTCCGATGCTCTTCGGACAGCACTTCCACCAGCACTCGGTGCTACCCCTCTATGTGCTCCACGTGTGGATCTGGGCCCCGAACCCGCTGGGCATGTTCGACGACTGGAACCCGAGGGTGGGCATGTGCCCCGACGGGGTGCCGGTGTTCGGGTCCTGAACCCTACTGCCATGACGGAGAGGGAGGGTCGCCCTCCCTCTCCCCTCACACGGGAGAGCGGGCTCGTGCGCCCGGTCGGGCGAACACCCCGAACCACACCCCTCCCATGACCAGCAAGGCACCCGACAGTCCTCGTGCCGTCAAGGGCACATCCTCCAGCCAGGCCTCGATCAACATGGTCACGATTGGGAACAGGACGAAGCCATAAGAGGTCGCAGAGGCTGTCCACTTTCGGACGACCATCAAGACGAGGATGAACATGCCGACCGACCCGAGCAGCACGAGATAGGTCACCGCCCAAATCGCCTCGGGAGATCTCGGCAGACCCCATGCCTCCCCCGCAGCAAACGAGAGGCCGAGGAGGACAGGCAAGGCGGCGAGCATTCCGACTGCGTTGACCAGTGCCGGATGGTGAACGGAGACTCTCTTGCCCAGGATGATGCTTTGACCAATGCTCAGCGAAGCGCCGAACATGGCCAGCAGCCCGACCGCGGAGACTGCAACCCCGACATCATCGGTCGCCTTCCACAGGATTCCGGCGAGGACGGCGGTGGCTCCGATGATCGCCTGGCGGGTGAGAGGCTCCAGCTTCTGTGCGGCCGCCAGAAGGGCTGTCACCAGCGGGACCGCCGCCAACACCACCGCGGCCATCCCGGCCGAGACCCTGACCAACGCCCAGTACATGAGGGCGTAGGACACGGCAAAGCTGAATAGGCCGTACAGCGAGATCAGCCCGAGGGCCTTCCCACGCGGCCACCGCAGCCGCAGTACCGAGACGATGAGCACGGTGAGTTGGCCGCCAAGAGCGGGCTGATCGACTTCGGCGAGTGGACCCGGGTGCACGATCACGACCGGACCCCGTGGCACGACTACGAGCGGGCCGCGCTGATGGCCTCGGTCGAGTCCCAGGTGGAGAGGGATCTGTCGAAGGCAGTCATGTCTTCGAAGCCGGAAATGGTGAAGGTGGCCGAGGGAGACCGGCTCATCGTTCAGGGCGAGCCCGGGGAGTCTATCTACCTGATCCTCGACGGGATGCTCCAGGTCGACGTCGACGGGAACCCGGTGGCCGAGCTCGGCCCAGGGGCGATCGTCGGCGAACGGGCGATCCTCGAGGCCGGCAGAGCCACCGCAACCGTGACCGCCATGACCCCTGTACGCGCAGCCCGCATCCCCGCCGACAACCTCAACCGAGACGGCCTCGAACAGATAGCGGCCCAGCACCGGCGCGAGGATGCGGCCGGGGACTGACCCTCCAAACCGCGTTCCTTAGGATTGGCCGGCCATATCTGGCCGGATACGCATCCAGTTCGCCAGGACGCGACGTTCGGGCCCGATCAGACCGCTTGAAGAGTTGCAGGCTGTCCTGTAGTCAGGGATGTATGGCAGCCATTGAGCCAGCCCGCCACGCCTTGTACTCTCGGCTAGAGGAGGTCCTCGGACGCGACCATGCCGACACCCTGATGTCCCACCTTCCCCTAGATCTGAACGACCAGGTTGCCACCAAAGGCGACCTTGCCGATATGCGCCGCGATCTCGATGAGCGGTTCGACCGGATGGAAGAGCGGTTCGACCGGATGGAAGAACGGTTCGACCGGATGGAAGACCGGATGGACCGGAACCAGCGCTTCTACGTGGGCACGACCCTGGGAACCCTCACCGCAATGACCGCCATCTTCTCCATCATCGTCAGCATCCTCGGCTGACCTGCGCGCCGGCTCCGGGCTGCCCTCACCACTCCAGCAGCGACTCCTTAGGATTGGTCGGCCATATCTGGCCGGATCCGCATCCAGTTCGGGTCATCGCGCCCGGGCCGGGAGACGCGGCCCATCCGGGAGAGGCCCGAGGCTCGACCTCCCTGAGGGCAGGATCGAGGGAGGCGTTGAACTCGGAGCGAGGGGCCGGGGTTCCGGTCCCCTCGCTCCCTAAGTCAATCTCTAGCGGCCGGTGTGGCCTGTGGTGGACAGGTCGCCCGCGCCACCGACCATCCCCCGCTCCTCGGCGGTTCCCGGGATCAGGTTGTCAAGCAGCAGGCCGAGTACGGCTGCTGTGGCGATCCCAGATGATCCGATGGAACGGATGATGTCGGTCAGCAGGTCGATGCCGAAGAAGCTGAAGTCGTCTCCGACGGTCCCGAAGTAGTGCGGGAACACAAACCCGGCGAAGAGCACGAACCCGACGATCATCAGGTTGCGCTGCGAGTCCATGTCGGCCCGGCGCAGCAGGGACAGTCCGATGGCGGCGATCAGCCCGAACAGGGCCAGGTAGGCCCCGCCCACTATCGGTGCCGGGATGGTGGCAACCACCGCCCCGAACTTGGCGAACAGGCCGAGGACCACCAGGGCGCCGGCGCCGAGGATGACCACATAGCGGCTGGCCACCCGGGTCAGCCCGACCAGCCCGATGTTCTCCGAGTATGAGGTGGAGGCGAAGCCTCCGAGCAACCCGGTGGCAGCGCAGCCGAGACCCTCTGACCCGATCCCCCTGTTGATGGTCTGGGGCTCCGGGTCGCGACCGGTGGCGATCCTGGACACCGCGTGATAGTCGCCGAACGACTCGATCATCGACGCCAGGTATGCGGCGAGTATGGCGATCAGGAAGGTCCAGTCGAACAGTGGTGTGCCCCAGGGGAACAGGATTCCTCCATCTCCCAGCCCGATGTTACGGAACCAGGATGCCTCCTCAACCCCGGCGAAGTTCACCGCGGCGGCGCTCCCACTGGCGAACACCCCCACTGCCGTGAGGACCAAGGCGATCAGGTAGGAGGTGACGATGGCCAGCAGGATCGGAAACAGCGAGAAGAACCGGTTCTTGGGTGCCATCACCAGGGAGAACACGAACACCAGGGCCAGCATGGTGAGTGCCAGAGGCCAGTGCAGTGCCGCGGTGTTGGCCGCCGGAGCGAAGAGCGACAGGCCGATCAAGGCGATGACCGGTCCGATCGTGATCGGGGTGACGAACCTGCGGAGCAGCCCGAACAAGCCTCCGAAGCCGATCGTCACCTCGATCGCCGCCCCGACCAGGATCATCCCGGCGATGTAGCGCATCGCCTCGGGCCCCGGATGCATGGCGATGATGGCGAAGAACGGCACCAGGAAGGCGAAGGACACTCCCTGGATGATGGGGAGTCTCGATCCGATGGTCACCTGAAGCGCGGTGGCCACCCCGGAGCAGATAAACACCGAGCTGACCAGGATCCCGATGTCCGTGGTGCTCATCCCCATCGCCGGCCCCAGGATCAATGGGACCAGGATCGTGGCCCCGAACATGGTCAGGACGTGCTGTAGTCCTAGGCCTAGAGCCTTGGGGAATGGCCTGGGTACGTCGTCCAGCCCATAGTTGAGCGGGACTTGGGTGGGACTGGAAGCGCTCATATTCCTCCTCCGCGTAACCGACTCGTCGCTTCTTCGGCGAACTTAGTAGAAGGTGAACGCGCCAGGTCGCCCGAATCGACCCCTTTCCTCTGCCGTTTTCGGGTTCCTTAGGATTGGCCGGCCAGATATGGCCGGAAACGTGCACGGTTCGCATGGCGCGAGCGACCATGCGCACCTCGAAAGCCGACGATGGCAATAGCCTGGGGCGGGTGACCATCCGGAGTCGGACGCCAGAGGGAGTAGAGAGGTTCAGGCTGTGGGTGGCTGCCGCCGTGGGGATCGGACTGTTGCTGGTGGCCCTCGGCATCATCCTCTCCCACTTCAGCTTCCTGGCCGTACCCCTGGTGGTCGCCGGGATCGTGGTCATGGCCACCGACCCGGTCATAACCTGGATGTCAAAGAACGGGATAAGACGAGGCTGGGCCACCCTACTGGTGATGACCCTCAGCCTCGGCTTGACCACCCTCCTGGCGATACTCGTGGCACCGGCGTTGGTCACGCAGTGGGAGGGGATCTTGGAGACCCTGCCCGTGCTGTGGGCAGACACCGAGGAGTGGCTCCTCGCCTGGGGTCAGCGACTCGCCATCGACATGGAGCGGGTTCTCGCAGTAGCCATGGACCTCCTCGACCGAGTGTTCGACGGAGGCGGCGGAGTTTCATGGGGTCAGGGTGTCTTCGCCGCCCTGGTCGCCCTGCTCTTCGGATTGGTCCTCGGGGCGGCGGCGGTTCTCTACCTGCCCTCCTACAAGCGAGCCACACGGGAGGCGATACCGGAGCACCTGAGACCCCAAGCGGTGGCCTTCGCCCGGGATGTGGGAGGAGCAGTGATCGGCTTCATACGGGGACAATTGGTCATCGCCCTCATCGTCGGGCTCCTCATCTCCGTCGGACTGGCCCTCCTGGGCATACCGTTCTGGTTGGTCCTCGGCTCGATCGCCGGAATCGGCAACCTGGTCCCATTCCTCGGCCCGGTCGTCGGCGGCGTCCCCGCAACCTTCATAGCCCTCGCCTACAACGGCATCGGCTCGGCGCTGGCGGCCGTAGCGCTGATGGTCGTGGTCCAACTTGTCGAGAGCTACGTCCTGTCACCCCTGATCCTCTACCGAACCGTGCGTATTCGCCCCATCGTGATCATCCTGGCGATCATGATCGGCTGGAGCACGTTCGGGCTTCTCGGGGTCCTGCTCGCCGTCCCGGTAGCCGCAATGGTCAAGGTGGCGGGCAGGCATGTGCTGTCCTGGACGGGAGTCCGACCCCTTCCGGATCCGTGAACCATCGCCATCCCCTGACCTTCTGGCGTATCAGCGATCGAACCCTATGCGAGCGTCACGGGTAGTTGCCGATGTGCCACATCCAGTCCTTGGGTTCGGTGGCGATGAACTCGTCGAAGTCCGCCGGGCCTTTGCGGTGATACTCGCGCCAGACGGAGACTCGACCGTCTCGGACGGCGACCACCGCAACGCCATGGTCTGCGGGCTCCCCGTCCCTCCACTCCGAAGCTGAACTCGTCAGCTCCCACTCCGGTGGCCTCGTCGAACCAGATGTGCTGCAACGCCAGATACGTCCCGGGGCGGAGCGGGCTGTGTAGGCCGCTAGCTGCTCGCGACCCTCGAACAGTTGCCGGTCGGGAGGCTCCATGTATATGGCGTCATCCGCGAAGCACGCTGCGGCTCTTTCTGCATCGGTCGCTGCCCAAGCTGCCGCAAGCTCTTTCATCAGGTCTGCGAACTCTCCACGGTCCAAGGGACTCTCCCTGGTCGAGAAACACACGTGGTACGCCTCAGCATCGGCGTGGAGCCCGAGGCTTCCACCTACCGGCAAGCTAGCGGAGCGAACGCCGGGCTTTCCAGTGAGCCCTCAATCACCAGCAGACTGCTCCCCAGTTCGCCGCGCACTCTCGCACTTTTAGTGGATTCTTAGTCGGCTCTTAGGCGTGGGGCGTAGGTCATGGTGAATGCAACACGAGGAGACCGCCGGTGAACGGCGGCGGCCATGGTTGTCGAGGAGCGATCGAGGAGTCCCAACTTCGGACCGGCTGAAGTCGGGCGATCGTGATTGACGCGCTCTGCCAACGAGAGAGGAAACAGACATGAGAAGAAGCCTTGCACTAACCCTGCTCGTCGGGGTGGTGGTCACGTCGTTGGGGCTGGCCGCGGTGGCCATCGGCCCCTTCGGAGAGTGGTCCGAGGCCGTGGACATCGAATCATTTGGTCCGGGTGCCGATGAGAGCTTCAACACCCCGGCACTGGAGGGTTGCCCTTTCATATCCCCGGACGGAAAGATGTTCTTCATGGCATCAAACCGCCCCGGAGGTATGGGCGGTCTCGACATCTGGGTGTCAACGCGCAAGAACACCAACGACCCGTGGGGCCCACCGAAGAACCTAGGACCTCCGATCAACACCGAGCACAACGATTTCTGTCCGACCATAGGGCGTGATGGACGTACGTTCTTCTTCGTCAGCAACCGACCCGGTCACTGCGGGGACACCCCCAACTCAGACATCTACCAGGCGAGGTTCAACGAAAAGCTCGAGGTGGCACGGGTGAAGCATCTCGGCTGTGAGGTCAATAGCCCGTGGGACGAGCACAGCCCGTTCCCGATCAACATGCCCGGAGAAGGTCCCGTGCTCTTCTACTCCAGCGCCCGGCCCGCCAACGAGACCGACACCCCGAGACACAACATCTACATGTCGCGGTCTCACGGCGGCGTCTATGGTCCCGGTGAGGCGGTGGGGGAACTGAACACCCCGACGAGCAACGATGCCCAACCCAACGTCAGGCGCGACGGGCTGGAGATGTTCTTCTGGAGCGACCGTCCCGGCAGCCAGGGACCGGACATCTACTCGGCGACGCGGGCCTCCGTTCATGACCCCTGGTCGACGCCCGTCAACCTCGGCCCGGCGGTGAACAGCGCCGCCGCTGAGACCCGGCCCTCCCTGTCATGGGACGGCACCACCCT
>CAYVTP010000070.1:0-10203 GCA_964454615.1 uncultured Acidimicrobiaceae bacterium
GAGCAGCATGGTGAGTCCCGGTCGTCTCACCCCCGGCACGAGACCGTGGCGAACCCAGTCTCCCACCACCAATCCGGGCCCCTTGGTGTATACGTGTGACCTGATCCGGTGTGCGACGTCGCCGCGTTCGTCCTCCGGCAGGACCAGGGAGTCGAGGTTGAGGGCGCTGTTTCGCACCAGCGCCGTGACGAACGAGCCGGAGGAGGTGCCGATCACCACCTCGGCGTCGTTCGGATCCCAGCCCGTGGCCAGTTCCAGGGCCATTAGAGCCGCCATCTCGTAAGCCGCGCCGGTTATCCCGCCGCCTCCGAGAACCAGACCCACCCTGCTCATCGGACCACCATAGGTCTCAGGCACCCGGTGGAGGATGTAGAGGAACGGACTTGCGTGGGTTCAACCGAAGAGACGCCCACAGCTACGGCAGCGGCTGTCGGCTTCGTCGGTGGGGGAGTAGCACCATGGACAAGGGAGGTCGTCGCCCCTCTCGTCGCGTGGGGCCACGACCAGGCTGGGGTCGACCTTGAACCTCTCGTTGCCGCGGAGCCCCTTTGCAAGGGCGAACAGACCGGTCGTCGCCGTGGCGGCAGCCAGAGCCTCCAACATGATCCGTCCTCCTTGGTCTGAGGAGGCCAGGCTATGGCGTCGACCTTCGTTTCCAACGGATTTCGCCGGCCTCAGGTGCCGAGAACAGCCTCGGTCAGGTCGTCGACGAGGTAGGAGAGGTCGCCGAGGCGTCCCTCGCGGACCTCGGCGGCCTCGAGCATCATGACTGCGGCGTGGTAGGCCACCCAGGACCGGTACCGGCTCTCGGGCAACTCTGCGCCGTACCCTTTCCGGAAGGCCGCTGCGGCTTCCTCGTCGTGCTGGACCGCGAACTGCCACACCGCGAGCGTGAGATCGAGCTCTGGTGGGCCCAGGGTGCCCCACTCCCATCCCACCAGGGTGACTTCTCCTTCGTCGTCGACCACGAACTTGGAGGGCATCGGACGGGTGTGGACCGGCACCGGGTCTGTGGCCAGGGGAGGCTCGATCTCGAGAGCCTTGGCGAGGACCTTCTGGTCCATCCCAAACCGCCGGCGGTAGCGACGAAGACGCTCGATGGTCGACCGGTAGTGGCCGAGGACATAGTCGCTGTCGATGCTGAGGGCCAGGTTTGTGATGTGGGCGCTGGCATTGTGGATGCCTCTCAGGGTCTGGCCGGCCCGCTCTATCACCTCGATGTTCTTGGGGAGGCTCGCCAGGTTCCAGTGGCCGCCGTCGGTCATCCTCAGCCAGGCGGTGTCTCCTTCGATGCCGTGGTCGAGGAGACGCGGGATGCCCTCGACTCGAGCTAGCTCCTCGAGGGCCCGCGCCTCTCGCTTCTGGCGCGATGCAACGGGATACACCTTGACCACCGACGACTGGTCGTCGTTGTCGATAACCCGGAACACCTTGTTGGCGTGCGCCGCCAACTCCCTGACCCGAGCGCCAGGATGCATCCGCTCAACCAGTTCCCTTGCGTCTGTCAAGCGCTGACCCCTCTGCTATTCCGGCTTCTAGCCCCTGACGGCCAGTTACTGTGGCGGCAAGGCTAGCCAGAATTACCCCGGTGTCAGTAGAGCTTCGTTATCCAGACGGGACTGTCGTGTCCCATGAGTCCGGCGTGACCGGGCTCGACGTGGCACGGACCATCGGCCCACGTCTGGCCGAGGCCGCGGTCGCATACCGATTAGGCGACCGAATCTTCGATCTCGCCACTCCGATCACCGATAATGGAGACTTCAGCGTCGTGACCCTGGCCGACGACGACGGGTTGTACATCCTCCGGCACTCCACCGCCCACGTACTAGCCCAGGCGGTTCTCTCCACCTTCCCGGGGTCAACCTTCGCCATCGGTCCTCCCATCGAGGACGGCTTCTACTACGACTTCGGTGTGGACACGCCGTTCACCCCGGACGACCTGCAGCACTTGGAGGATCGGATGCGCGAGATCGTGGCCGAAGACCAACCCTTCGAGAGGGTTGTGATGAGCTCGGATGAGGCTCTCCGGGTGTTCGCCGATCACCGTTTCAAGTTGGAGATCATCGAGAGCGTCGACCCGGCACAGGGTGCCGAGGGGGACACCGTCAGCGCCTATCGGAACAACTCGTTCATAGACCTGTGCCGGGGGCCCCACATCCCCTCAACCGGGCGGATCCCGGCGTTCAAACTGCTTCGGACCAGCGGTGCCTACTGGCGTGGGGACGAGACCCGGGAGCAACTGCAGCGGATCTATGGCACCGCGTGGCCATCGGCATCACAACTGGAGGAACACCTGATCCGGCTCGAGGAGGCCGAGAGGCGGGACCACCGCCGGCTGGGGCCTGAACTCGACCTGTTCAGCTTCCCCAACGAACTCGGGTCTGGCCTGGCGGTGTGGCATGCCAGGGGTGGTCTCCTCCGCAAGATGGTCGAAGACCGCAGCCGCATCCTCCACGAGCGATACGGCTTTGACTTCGTATTCACCCCGCACCTGATGAAAGCCGACCTCTGGCGGACGTCCGGCCACCTCGAGTACTACGAGGAGAACATGTACCCGAGGATGGAGATGGACAACGGGGTCGAGTACCAGGTCAAGCCGATGAACTGCCCGGGCCACATCCTCGTCTACCAGAGCCGCTCCCGCTCCTACCGGGAGCTTCCGATGAGGCTCTCCGAGTTGGGAGGGGTCTACCGGTACGAGAAGTCCGGCGTGGTCCACGGGCTGCTGCGCGCCCGGGGTTTCACACAGGATGACTCCCACACTTTCTGCACCGAGGAGCAGCTCGCCGACGAGCTCCGGCACCATCTCCGCTTCGTGGTCGAGTGGCACACCGGATTCGGGTTCGACGAGGCCGACATCGAAGCGGAGCTGAGCACCCAACCCGAGAAGTCCGTCGGCGAGCAGACGCGCTGGGAGATCAGCGAGAGGTTGCTGGCCGAGGCTCTCGACGCGGAAGGAGTCCAGTATCGGGTCGCTCCCGGGGAGGGTGCCTTCTACGGCCCGAAGATCGACATCCACATCAAGGACGCCATCGGACGCCGCTGGCAGATGGGCACCGTGCAGCTCGACTTCAACGAGCCTGAGAGGTTCGACCTCGAATACACGGCATCGGGCAACGTCGCCGAGCGCCCGTACATGATCCACTGCGCCAAGGCTGGCTCGATCGAGAGGTTCATCGGGATCCTGGTCGAGCATTACGGCGGCGCATTCCCGATGTGGCTGGCGCCGGTGCAGGTGAGCGTGGTCCCGGTGGCGGACAGGCACCACGGCTACGGGAGGGAAGTGGTGGAGGCTCTCGCTGCCGGCGGCCTGCGGGCCGAGCTCGACGACTCCGACCAGTCGGTTGGCGAGAAGATCAGGCGGGCGCTCACCCAGAAGCACCCGGCGGTCCTGGTAGTCGGAGATGACGATGTGGCCAACCAGACCGTCGGCTTGCGAATGTACGGGGAGGAGAAGGACCGACGTGGCCTGGCGTTGGGAGATGCGGTGGCCCTACTGGTCGGGGAAGCTGCCGGGCCGGCGTGAGCGATCGCGATCCCCAGGTGGGGCGTGATGGGATTCACATCGATCGAGAACTCGCCGATCGGCTCCACATCGAGGACGAACTCGACTCCAACGTCGAAGGGCCATACCGGTTCCCATCACCGGAACGACGGCGCTCTTACGGATGGATACTGGCAGTCTTCGCGTTGGTGGCGGTCGTCACCGTCCCCCAGGGGTGGATGGCGGCACTGGGCTTTTTGGCCCTCGCCGGATGGATGTGGATGTCGGCATGGACTCTGACGGTCGACGAGAACCGGGCGCTTCGGGTGGCGGCAGTGCATGTGCCTTTTCCGGTGGGCCACGCGTCGGCCAGTATCCGGTTCAAGGGGTGGCGGGCACGGCCCAGATGGTCGGTGGTGCTGTATTCGGCCTCGGAGCCGCCCGACAGCCGTGGGCTGGTGGTGGTCGACGCGGTCACCGGTGAGGTAGTCGAAGAGCCCTACGTCGAGCTGATCGCCCCGGTCTAGCCCGGGGCCCGCGTTTCACCGCTGGCCGATTGGGATGTAGTCCCGCGGCTTCTCGCCGACGAACAGCTGGCGGGGCCGGAAGATCCGGGTCTCCGGGTCGCCCAAGAGCTCCCTGTACTGTGCGATCCAGCCGGGGAGGCGTCCCATGGCGAAGAGGACGGTGAACATGTCGGTGGGGAAGCCCATCGCCCGGTAGATGACCCCCGAGTAGAAGTCGACGTTCGGGTAGAGCTTTCTCTCGATGAAGTAGTCGTCGTTGAGTGCGACCTCCTCCAACTGCATGGCTAGCTCGAGCAGCGGGTCGTCGACCCCCAAAGCACCGAGGACCGCCTCTGCCGACTTCTTGAGGATCTTGGCGCGGGGATCGAAGTTCTTGTAGATGCGGTGACCGAACCCCATCAGCCGGAAAGGGTCGTCCTTGTCCTTTGCCCGTCTCACCGTGGTCTTCAGGTCCTCGCCTCTGGCGACGATGTCTTCGAGCATCTCGAGGACTGCCTGATTGGCGCCGCCGTGCCACGGCCCGGAGAGGGCGTGGATCCCTGCCGCCACCGAGCTGAAGATGTTGGCCTGGCTCGACCCGACCAGCCGGACCGCCGATGTCGAGCAGTTCTGGCCGTGGTCGGCATGCAGCACCAGCAGCAGGTTGAGGGCATGTGCCACTTCAGGGTCGGCGATGTAATCCTCGGCCGGAACCGAGAACATCATCTTGAGGAACCGGGATGCGTAGTCGAGATCGTTGTCGGGGTAGATGTACGGCTGGGACACCGCGTATTTGTACGACCAGGCGATCATGGTCGGGGTCTTGGCGATCAATCTCCTGGAGCTGATGTCGAGCGACTCCTCGCTCTGTGGGTCGAGGGCGTCCGGGTAGTAGGTGGCCAGGGCCGATGTCGCCGAAGCCAGGATCTGCATGGGGTGGGCGGCATGAGGGAAGGCCTCGAATAGGTGTTTGACGTCCTCCCTGAGCAGGGTGTGGCGGGTGATCGACTCCTCGTAGTCTTCCAACTCGGCCTTGGTGGGGAGCTCCCCATACTGGAGGAGGTAGGCCACCTCCAAGAACGGTGCCTCCTCGGCCAGCTGCTCGATGGGATAACCCCGATACTGGAGCAGCCCTGCCTCGCCGTCGATGAAGCTGACCGCTGAGGTGCCCTCTGCGGTGTTGGCGAAGCCGTTGTCAAGGGTGACGATGCCCAACTCGGCCCGCAAACGCGAGATGTCGACGGCCCGGTCACCGTGGGCACCCTCGTACGTGGGGAGGGTGACCTCCTTCTCTCCGTACCGGACAACCACTTCTGACATTTTGATCCTCGCTAGCTCTCTTCTGATCTGGCGGCCGCGATCACGGCCTGGGCCTCGCTGTGAGGCACCTCTGCATAGTGGTCGAACTCCACCTCGAAGGTGCCCCTGCCTGAGGTCAATGATCGCAGCTCTGCCGGGTATTGGCGTATCTCTGCCATTGGGACCTCCGCGGTAACCAGCCTGAGGCTTCCTTCGCCGTCCATGCCCAGCACCCTGCCACGACGGGCGTTTATGTCGCCCATTACGTCTCCCAGGTACTCCTCGGGTGCGGTCACTACCACCTTCATGATCGGCTCGAGAAGGACAGGTCTCAGCTTGTCTCCTGCCGCTCTGAAAGCTTGTATCCCGGCCATCCTGAAGGACATCTCGTCCGAGTCGACGCTGTGGTACTTGCCATCGAAGAGCTCTGCGGATATGTCTATCACCGGGAACCCGGCAAGGAGCCCCCGCTCCAATGCCTCTCGCACCCCCTTGTCCACGGCCGGGATGAAGCCGCGGGGGACAGACCCGCCCTTGACCGAGTCGATGAACTCGTACCCGGAACCGCGGGGAAGAGGAGCGAACCTGACGAAGGCCACACCGAACTGGCCGCGCCCGCCGGTCTGCTTCTTGTGCTTTCCCTCGGCCTCAGCCGTTGCAGTGATCGTCTCCCGATAGGGCACCTTGGGCAGCTCTGAATCGATCTCGACCCCGAACATACGGTGGATCCGCTCGAGGGTGACCTCGAGATGGCTGTCGCCAAGCCCGGCGAGGATGGTTTCCCCGGTCTCGGCGCGGCGCTCGATGCGGACCGTGGGGTCCTCGTCGGCAATCCGCTGCAGGGCCATTGACAGCTTCTCCTCGTCCTGATGGGACCTGGGGGTGATCGCCAGCTCGGCAACCGGGCGGGGGTATGTCACCGGCTCGATGCTCACCTTGACCCCGGGGGAGCGGAGGGTGTCGCCGGCCCGGAGGCTTTCGACCTTGGCCACTGCGCCTATGCCGCCTACCGGCAGGTCGGAGACGTCGCGGTGCTCCTTGCCCTGGAGCTTGAAGAGATTGTGGAGGCGCACCTTGCCGCCCCTGGCCAGCTCCAGCTCCTGGTCGGCCCTGGCGACTCCGGAAAAGATCCTGAAAAGGGAGACCCTGCCCACGAAGGGGTCGGACATGGTCTTGAACACATAGGCCACAAAGGGCCCGTCTTCGCTGGCCTCGATTGTCTCGCCCTCGCTGAGGGGAGGAAGCTTTCGTTCGAGAGGGTTGGGCCCGTAATCGGTGATGAACTCGAACAGTGTGTCGACCCCTACGAGCTTGTGGGCGGACGTGACCAGGACCGGGTGGATCGAGCCGGCGACTATCCCCGAGTGCACGGTGGCCACGATCTGGTCCCGGGTGGGCTCGACACCCTCGAAGTAGGCCTCCATCATCTTGTCGTCGGTCTCCACCACCGTCTCGATGAGGCCGGTGTGGGCGGTGTGGACCAGTTCGGCGATGTCCTCCGGGAGCTCCACCTGGGACCCTCTCTTGGCCCCTTCGGGGTACTCGTAGGCCCGTTCGGTTGCCACCCTGACCAGACCGCGAAGTGAAGCCTCCTGGCCCATCGGCACCTGGATGGGCGCCACCTGTTTTCCGAAGGCTGCCCTCAACTGATCGAGCACGGCGCGGTATGAGGCGCGCTCGCGGTCCAGCTTGGTGATGACGATGGCCCTCGGGATGCCTTCCTCCCCGGCGGCACGCCAGAGCTGTTCGGTCTGGACCTCGACGCCGTCCACCGCTGACACGCAGAAGAGGGCCAGGTCGACGGCACGGAGTGCAGCGCGGGCGTCGCCCACGAAGTCGGAGGAGCCAGGGGTGTCGATGATGTTGATCCGGTGCTGGTTCCACTCGACGGTGGCTACGCCGAGGCTGAGAGAGATGCCCCGGCTGATCTCCTCAGGCTCGTGGTCGAAGATGGTGGTTCCCTGGTCGACCGAACCCATGCGGCTGCTGGAGCCACCAACGTAGAGCATCGCCTCGGCGAGGGTCGTCTTGCCGCTGCCCCCATGTCCTACCAGGGCGACGTTTCGAACTTTCTCGGGGACCACAGGACCTCCTTGATGGGACGATTCAGACGATCCTAACCCTGTGGTGAGCCACCGTTTCCCGCCCGAGTGCTACTTTCGCGGGGTGATCGACCTGCATGTGAGGCCGCGCGTGACCCGGTTCATCCAGCCGTTGGGCCGGGGTCTGGCCCGCATCGGCTTCACTCCCACGGCCGTGTCCTTTCTGGGCCTCGCCGTCTCGGTGGCCGGCGCCGCGATCATCGCCACCGGACGACTCAGGACCGGGGCCTTCGTCGTTCTGGCCGGTTCGCTCCTCGACGGCCTCGACGGAGCCGTCGCACGGGCCTCGGGCAGGGTGACCGGTCGGGGGGCGTTCCTGGATGCTGCCTTCGACCGGGTGGCCGAGATCGCAGCCTTCGGCGGGTTGGCGGTGGCCATGGACGGTGAGCCTCGTGTCCTCCTCCTCATAGTCCTGTCGCTTGGAGGAGCCCTCCTGGTGCCGTACATGAGGGCCCGTGCCGAGGCGATCGGTTTCGACGGCCGTGGCGGTCTCACCGGTAGGGCTGAGCGGATACTTCTCTTCTGCCTCGGTTTGATCATCGGGCTGGTCGAGCCGATGCTGTGGATCTTCGTTGCCCTGGTCTGGCTCACCGCGTTCAGCCGGTTTTGGAAGACGTACCGTTCCATCGAGTGAGAGGGCTCCTCGGATACCTTTTGCTCCGACTGGGAGTGGGACTGGTCGGACTGCTCCCGGGCAGAGTCGCCCAGGCTCTCGGCTCAGCTTCCGGGCGCCTGTGGCATCGCCTCGATGGTGATCGCAGGCGCATGGCCCGCCGGCACATGACCCGGGTCGTCGGGTCTTCTTCGCCGGGTGACTCTCGCTTGGTGATGCAGTTCTACGGCCGTTACTGGGCGGAGGCACTGTGGGCTCGGGAACGGCGGGTCTCCGGGATGCTGGCCGGGACCACGGTAGAAGGGCTGGATGGGATCCTGGAGGCACGGGATCGAGGGCGGGGGATGGTCTACGCGCTCCCGCACATGGGCAATTGGGAGGCTGCCGCACCGGTCGTAGTGACCAACGGCATAAAGGTGGTGGCCGTCGCCGAGAAGTTGAAGAACCGGCGGATCACCGGTTGGTTCACCGCGATGCGCGCCAAATTCGGGATCGAGATCGTCCTTGCCACCGGTAAGGCGGAGGTGATGCGGCGTCTGGAGCAGGCCATTGCCGACAACAAGGCGGTGGCCCTGCTGTCCGACAGAGACTTGCGGGGTAGGGGGGTGGAGGTCGAATTCTTCGGCGAGAAGACCACCTTGCCTCCCGGGCCTGCGACCCTCGCGCTGAAAACTGGCGCGCCCCTGTTCCCGGTCGCCTGCTACTTCGACGGCTCGGGTCACCGTGTGGTCGTGCGACCTCCGCTGCCGGTGCCCGAGGCCGGATCCAGGGGGGAGCAGGTTCGGCTGATGACCCAGGCGCTCGCATCGGAGATGGAGGACTTGATCCGGGTGGCTCCGCACCAGTGGCATCTGGTGGTCCCCAACTGGCCGTCCGACAAGGCATGACATGCGGGTAGGGATCGTCTGCCCCTACGACATGGATGCCCCGGGAGGGGTCCAGCAGCTAGCAGGCGAGCTCGCCGCCAGGCTGGAGAGGGCCGGCGACGAGGTGATCCTGGTGGGTGCCGGGAGATCTGATACCGGGTCAGGGACGATTCGCGTGGGCCGGACAGTGGGGGTGCGAGCGAACCGGTCGCTGGTACCGGTGTCGCTGAGCCCGATGGTCTTTCCGCGGATGCGGCGGGCCTTGCGCCGGGTTGACGTGGTCCACGTCCACGAGCCGCTGATACCTTTCGTGGGCTGGGCAGCCCTCGGAAGTCGACCCCTGGTGGTGACATTCCATGCCTCCCCGCCAGAGTGGGTTCCGAAGATGTACAGGGCCGCACCGGTGGCGCGCCTGATGCGTCGCTCGGTGGTCACCGCGGTCAGCCCGACGGCGGCTGCCCCCATCCCCGCCAAGTGGGGCCCCTTGGAGATCGTCCCCAACGCCATCGACGTGGAGTCCTATCGCGTGCCGGTTCCGCGGAATCCGCTACGGGTCGCTTTTCTGGGCAGGGACGACCCCAGGAAGGGCCTAGATGTCCTGCTCGACGCCTGGCCGGCGATCCGGGGTGCGGTCCCCGGTGCCCAGCTGAAGGTGATGGGGGCCAGCCGGCCCGTCGCCATGGACGGAGTCGAGTTCAAAGGCAGGGTCGGCGGGCCGGAGAAGCGCGAGGTCCTCGCCTCGAGCCGTGTCTTCGTGGCCCCCAATCTGGGTGGAGAGAGCTTCGGGATCGTGGTGGCCGAGGGGATGGCGGCGGGGTGTGCCGTGGTGTGCTCCGACCTGCCCGCATTCCGTGACGTGGCCGGGGACGCCGGGACCTATGTCGCGGTGGGAGAGGGCAACGCCCTGGCGCGGGCAGTGATCTCGATCCTGGCCGACCCCGCCGAGGGAGAACGCCTCGGGGGCGCCGCCGTGGACCGGGTCGCGCGCTTCGACTGGGGGGTGATCGCCACCCGGTACCAGCTCATGTACCGGCGGGCCCTCGGCGAGGCTCCAGCCAGGCAGTAGAATCGGCACCAGGAGGTCGTTTGTGGACATAGGAACCGATCGCGTAAAGCGGGGTCTAGCCGAGATGCTGAAGGGCGGGGTGATCATGGATGTGGTCACCGCCGACGAAGCCAAGATCGCCGAAGAGGCCGGAGCGGTGGCGGTGATGGCGCTCGAGAGAGTGCCCGCCGACATCCGCAAGGACGGCGGTGTCGCCCGCATGTCGGACCCCGCCAAGATCGAGGAGATCCAGGCCACGGTGAGCATCCCGGTGATGGCCAAGTGCCG
>CAYVTP010000071.1:0-6595 GCA_964454615.1 uncultured Acidimicrobiaceae bacterium
CGCTACACCGACGCCCTCACCATGGCCGACAACATCATGACCTCCCGGCTCACGGTCAAGGAGGTGGCGCTCCAACACGGGATCTACGCCACTTTCATGCCCAAGCCCCTGGAGGCATACGACGGGTCGGGCATGCACCTACACCTCTCCCTGTTCGAAGGTGACGTCAACGCCTTCCACGAACCGGGGACGCAGGGCGGGCTGTCCAAGGTCGGCCACGCCTTCATAGCCGGGTTGCTCCGCCACGCCCCCGAGCTGACCGCGGTCACCAACCAGTGGGTCAACTCCTACAAGCGGCTGGTCGCCGGGTACGACGCCCCCATCTACATCTCCTGGGCCCGCAACAACCAGTCGGCCCTGGTGAGGGTCCCCTCGGTCAAGAAGGGAAAGCCGACGTCGGTCCGGGTCGAGTACCGGGCTCCCGACGCCGCCACCAACCCCTACCTGGCCCTGTCGGTCATCCTCGCAGCCGGTCTCGCCGGGATCCGCGAGGGATACGAGCTTCCGCCCGAGGTCACCACCGACGTTCGCCGGCTCACCTCCTCTGAGCTCGCCGCCGCCGGTGTCAAGCGCCTTCCCGGCACCCTGTCGGAGGCAATCGACATCATGGAGGGCTCGGAGCTGGTGGCCGACGCCCTAGGCGAGCACGTCTTCGACTGGTTCCTGCGCAACAAGAGGGCCGAGTGGGACCGCTACCAGCAGCATGTCTCCCGCTTCGAGCTAGAGACCTACCTGCCGGTGCTGTGAACGTCGCCGTCTACCCACCGGGGCCCGAGGAGGCGGTGGTCGACGGCATCGAGCTGGCCGGGGCCAGCGTCGTCGAAGTCGTCGAGCTGGTTCCTGAGAGCCCGGCGATTGCCGACGCCGACGTCCTCATCGTCGGGCTGCACGAGCACCCGATGCGCCGGCTCCGTGAGCTGTCCAGGATCACCGAGTCGGTGGGGCTGCCGGTGGTCGTCCTCCTGCCTCCCGAGAACCTGGCCCTGGTCGAGAGTGCCGAGGGGATAACCGACCTCATGGTCGGGTCGGTCGATCCGGTGGAGCTCCGGGTGAGGCTCCGTCGTATCGTCTCCGGGAGGGAGACCGAGGCCGTGCTCCGATTCAAGGACCTGGAGATCGACCCGCCGCTGTACCGAGCCTCACTGGCCGGGGAGCAAATGGACCTCACCTTCATGGAGTACGAGCTCCTCAGGTTCCTGGTCGAGAACCCGGTCCGTGTCTGGTCCCGGGAGCAGCTGCTGAGCAAGGTCTGGGGATACGAGTACTACGGCGGTGCCCGGACCGTCGACGTCCACATCCGCCGTCTCCGCTCCAAACTCGGCGAGGAGCGGTCGTCGTGGATCACCACGGTGAGGTCGGTGGGCTACCGCTTCGGCTGAGACGCCTCCTCTTTTCCCCCGGCGTGTGCATCCGGAGACAGGTGTCGTAGGCGTATGCACACGCCGTCATCCTGCGTGTGCATAGGGAACGGTCCTGCGTAGTGCTTTGCACACGCACAAGAGGGTTGACCTGACATTCCTCGATCGCCGACCATCCCCTCATGGGGGAAGAGAGAGCAGTCCGAGACTTGGCAGCGCGCCAACACGGTGCCTTCAGCCGTTTCCAAGCGAGGCAACTCGGGTTCACCAACCGTCAGATGGCCACCCGTGTCGCTTCCGGGGCGTGGCTGCACGTCGACAACAACGTCTTCGTCGTCGCCGGGTCTCCGCTGACCTGGCACCAACGGCTCACCGCGGCCGTCTTGTCGCGTCCCGAGGCGCTGGTCGCCGGGAGGTCGGCCGCCCACCTACACGGGATTCCCGGCTTCCCAAGATCTCGTCCGGAGATCCTGCTCCCTTTCCCGGGCAACGCGCGCTCACCTCTCGCCCGGACCATCCGCAGCCGCCACTTCGATCGGCTGGCCCGGGTGACGGTCGACGGTTTCGAGACAACGACCGTCGCCGAGACGATCCTCACCCTCTCCTTCCGCGAGCCGACCAGCGTGGTGGCGAGGGTCATCGACGACCAGATTGCCGCCCGACGCCTTCGGATCGAGGACTTCGATCCCATTCTCGAACGCCTGGAGAACGCACGGATGCGGGGTCTCGCCGGCCTGAGGCGGGTGGTGGCGGAGCGCGACTACAAGGCATACCAGCCGCCAACCTCGGAGTTGGAGAGGCTGCTCTACATCCTCCTGGACCGACCGGAGCTCCCTCGCTTCGAACGCCAGCTACCCATCAGCTATCCGAGTCGCCAGGCCACCGTCGACGCCTACATCCCGGAGTGGGGCTTGATCATCGAGGCCGACGGCAGACGATGGCACTCGAGGGCCAAGGACTTCGAGGTCGACAGGGCACGTGACAATGCCGCCGTGGCTCAAGGCCTCCGCGTAGTCCGGTTCACCTACCGGATGCTCACCGAAGACCCGGACGGATGTCTGGCCACACTCCTCCAGGCCGGACTACGCATCCCGGCCTGAGGCTTTTGACGCATCCCGGCCCCGGGCGTGCGCAGCTGAACCCGGGCGTGTGCAAATGGGACTGGCGACTGTCGCTTCCTGCACACGCCCAACCACCTCGTGTGCAAATGGGGCTGCCGAGAGTTGCTTCCTGCACACACTCATCCACCCAGTTCGCAGCCGGACCCGGCGGCGTGCGCAGCTGGACCCGGGCGTGCGCAGCTGGACCCGGGCGTGTGCAAATGGGACTGGCCAGTGTCGCTTCCTGCACACGCCCATCCACCCCGTGTGCATCAGACGACCGCTGATGTCGCCGCGTGCACACACCACTGCGTGGCCGGTCGAGGCGGCGGCGGGCATCGGCCTCTATAACATCCCCGGTTGGTGCCGGACTTCTCGAGCTTCATCGCGTTGGTCATCCTCGGCTTCGCGGCCATAACCCTCTTCGTCGTGCTCGCGGGAACATCCGGTAAGAGCCGACTCGCCGCCATGGAGGAGGACTACCGGCGCATCTGTGCGGAGCACGGCTTCGAACCGACCGATCAGCCGTTGGGCATGACCGATCGAGACCTCGTGACGCTCGGCCTCCTCCCCAGGGGGGACCGGGCGTTCTCCGCCGCTTGGGGTGTCCAGGCCCAGAGCGCTCTGGAGCTGGCCAGCCTTGAGGTCCCGGCGGAGACCGCCGCCTTCGAGTGGTGGTGGGAGGAGAAGCAGACCCATCGGAACGCCGACGGTCAGGTGACTACCACTTGGCACCGCCGGTCGGCGATGGTCGCACTGGTGCGGTTGCCCGGTTGGGACATGACCCGCATCTCCTGTGAACCATCTGGATGGTTCACCCGAATGGGGGTAACCGGACGGCGCGACTTCCGGACCGAGTCGGCCGAGTTCAACCGTCGGTACCAAGTCAAGGTGAGCGACCCTCAGCTAGCCATCCGACTCTTCGAGCCGGAGATGCAAGTCGCCCTCCTCGAAGACTTTGCCGGCTCCAGTTTCGAGATGGACGGGGAGTTGGTCGCCGTGAGGTTCGCCACGCCGGGTTCGAGGTGGTTTGGCAGCACCGAATCCACCCGTAGGGGAGCCGATAGCTGGTTGGGGATCTTCCAGACCGGAGGTGACCGGATCCGAACCGACCCGGCCATCGTCGCCGCCCTTCCTGTTGTGAGGCGCCGGGGCCTCGACCTTCTCGCGGCAATGCCGGCGTCATGGTGGCGCGCCCTCAAAGAGGGTTCCTGGTGATCGACTTCGGCCCGATCCTCGGGGTGTTGCTGGTGCTGACGCCCCCGATGTGGGTAGCCCTCTCGTACAACCGGTTCGTCGCGCAGCGGAACGGAGTGCGGACCACATGGGCCGGGGTCGATGTCCAACTGCAACGTCGTCACGACCTGATCCCCAACCTGGTCGAGACGGTCAGAGGTTATGCCGCCCACGAGCGGGCTGTGTTCGAGAACGTGACCCGGATCCGGGAGGAGGCGCGACGTCTCGATCTCGACCCCGGGGTGAGTCCTGCCGGACAAGCCCCGGTGGAGGATCAGCTGTCGGCTGCCACCCGTCAGCTGTTCGCCGTGGCCGAGGCATACCCTGACCTGAGGGCATCGGACAACTTCCTGCACTTGCAGCGTCAGCTGGTCGAGACCGAGGACCGTCTGGCTGCAGCCAGACGGCTCTACAACATCGAGGTCATGGAGTTGAACCGTCGTGTGGAGTCGGTCCCCTCCAACATCATCGCCGGTTGGTTCGGCTTCGAGAGGGCCGACTTCTTCGAGCTCCGCGACCCGGGAGCCACCAGCCCGCCGGAGGTCTCGCTGTAGGGAACTTGGGTAGGCGTGCCCCGGACGCTGGGCACCGCGTGCACACACCACCGGGTGAGGCGTCGGCGTGTGCAGGCCACGTTCTTCCAGGGATGTTCCTGCACACGCTCATCCACCCCGTGTGCACAGGACAACCCGGAGTGTCGCCTGGTGCACACGCATGGAGTGTTGCCGGCCACAGGCACCTACCATCACGCACATGGGTTTCCGCACCAAACAGATTCATGCCGGGGTCGACCCCGACCCCACCACCGGGGCCATCCTCACCCCCATCTACCAGTCGACCACCTTCGTCCAGGAGTCGGTCGACGACTACATGTCGAAGGGGTACTCCTACGCCCGGGCCGGCAACCCGACCGTCAGAGCCCTCGAGGAGAAGCTGACCGCCCTCGAAGGCGGACACGACACCACCGCCTACGGGTCGGGCATGGCCGCCACCGTCGGGGTCTTCCTCGCCCTCCTCGAACAGGGCGACCACATCGTCGTCGCCGACGTGGTCTACGGGGGGACCTACCGGTTCGCCGCCCAGTTCCTCACCAAGTTCGGTGTCGAAGTCGACTTCGTCGACGGGACCGACCTCGACCTGGTCGACCGGGCCATCAAGCCGAACACCCGCATGGTGTTCACCGAGTCGCCGGCCAACCCCACCCTCAAGGTCACCGACTTGGCCGCAGTCTCCGAGATCTGCCGCAATCGAGGGGTGCTCCACGTAACCGACAACACCTTCCTCACCCCCTACTTCCAGAAGCCCATCGAGCTGGGGGCGGACATCGTCATCCACTCGACCACCAAGTTCCTCGATGGCCACAACGCCACCCTCGGCGGTGCCGTAGTGGTGACCAACCAGGAGCTTCAGGAGAAGATCTTGTTCGCCCGGATCTCCGCAGGTCTGGTGATGTCACCGATGGTCGCCTGGCTGACACTCCAGGGCACCAAGACGCTGAGCGAGCGCATGGACCGCCAGTCGGCCAACGCCATGGCGGTCGCCGAGTTCCTCCAGGGCCACGACAAGGTCGACTACGTCAACTACCCGGGCCTCCCCTCCCACCCCCAGCATGACCTTTCGAAGCGCCAGGCGTCCGGTTTCGGAGCCATGGTCTGCTTCGAGGTCCAGGGCGGCGTTGAAGCGGGCAAGAAGCTGATGGACAACGTGGAGCTGTGGACCCTGGCCGAGAACCTGGGGGCGGTCGAGTCCCTGATCACTCATCCGGTGACCATGACTCACGCCGCCATCCCGGCCGAGGAGCGACTCGCGGCAGGGATCACCGACGGCCTGGTCAGGTTGTCGGTCGGGCTGGAGGATGCCGAAGACCTGACCGAGGCCCTGGGGGATGCCCTAGACCGGCTCTAGACAGCGGGCGTGTGCACCGCGCCCCAGAATCGGTGACGTTCCGCACACGGGGTTGGTGAGCGTGTGCATTGCACCGCAGAACATGTCGCCCTGTGCACACGCAAAGAGAATCTGTCAGCCGAATTCGATGCCCTGGGCCAGCGGCAGGTCCCCACCCCAGTTGATGGTGGTGGTCTGGCGGCGCATGTAGGCCTTCCAGGCGTCCGATCCCGCCT
Source organism: uncultured Acidimicrobiaceae bacterium (assembly GCA_964454615.1). Taxonomy (GTDB): domain Bacteria; phylum Actinomycetota; class Acidimicrobiia; order Spongiisociales; family ZC4RG35; genus ZC4RG35. The sequence continues at coordinate 5,815 of CAYVTP010000071.1, forward strand.
CCCGACCGCCGCCAGTCTCCTTCTCGCCGCCGAACGCCCCACCGATCTCCGCTCCAGAGGTGCCGATGTTGACGTTGGCAATCCCGCAGTCGGAGCCGGTGGCGCTGAGGAACCGCTCGGCGTTCCTGATCGATTCGGTGAAGATCGCCGACGACAGGCCCTGGGTGACCCCGTTCTGAATCTCGATGGCCTCTTCGAGGGCGTCGAATTCGGTGACCCACAGGATCGGGGCGAAGGTCTCCTCCTGGGTGATCGCCGCATCCTTGGGGACGACCACGATGGTGGGCTCCACGAAGTAGCCGGGCCGGTCGACTCGGTTGCCCCCGGTGACCACCCTTCCCCCCTGGTCTCGGGCGATGTCGAGGGCGGTCATCATCTGCTCGACCGCCTTCTCGCCGACCAGGGGCCCCATCAGGGTCTCCTGCTCCAGTGGGTCGCCCACCTTCACCTGGCCGTAGGCGTCGACCAGCCTGTTCACCAGCTTGTCCGCCACAGCCCGATGGACCAGCAGCCGGCGCAAGGTGGTGCACCTCTGCCCGGCCGTCCCCACCGCCGAGAACAAGACCGCCCTGACCGCCAACTCCAGGTCGGCGTCGTCCATGACGGTCACCGCGTTGTTGCCTCCCAGCTCGAGGATGGTCCTCCCCATGCGCTGTGCCACGGCGGTCCCTACCACCCGTCCCATGGCGCACGACCCGGTGGCCGACACCAGGGGGACCCGCCGGTCGGCGGTCATCGCCGAGCCGACGGTGGCCCCGTCTCCGACGGCGAGGTTGAAGAC
>CAYVTP010000071.1:6695-10111 GCA_964454615.1 uncultured Acidimicrobiaceae bacterium
CGGCGGTCATCGCCGAGCCGACGGTGGCCCCGTCTCCGACGGCGAGGTTGAAGACCCCCTCATATCCGGACCCTTCCATCACCTGTTGGGCGATGCGGGTCACCGCGATCGCGGTGAGCGGGGTTCGCTCCGACGGCTTCCACACGAGCGTGTCGCCGCAGACCGCGGCGATGGCCGAGTTCCACGACCACACCGCCACAGGGAAGTTGAAGGCGGTGATCACACCGACCGGGCCGAGAGGGTGCCAGTGCTCGTACATCCGGTGGTTGGGGCGTTCGGAAGGCATGGTCACCCCGTAGAGCTGACGGGAGAGCCCGACGGCGAAGTCGCAGATGTCGACCATCTCCTGCACCTCGCCGGCGGCTTCGGGGAGGATCTTGCCCATCTCCAGGGTGACCAGGGCGCTGAGCGGCTCGATGTTGTCACGGAGGGCGTTGCCCAGTTGCCTGACGTAGTCGCCCCGTTTCGGAGCGGGAACCGTCCGCCACCTCTGGAAGGTCTCCACCGAGCTCTCCACCACCCGGTCGTAGTCCTCCTTGGAGGCCATCGTTACGGTGGCCAGCGCCTCGCCGGTGGTCGGGTTGGGCACCTCGATCGGCTCGCCGGTGGCCTCCAGCCACTCCCCGGCGAACACACCCGAGTTGCTCGACCCGAGTCCCAGGCGCTCCAACACCTCGGCCGGGTTCATCGGGCGGCCACCGCCTCGATCTCGACCAGGAACCCGGCGGGGAGCCCTGCCACCTGGAAGGTGGAGCGGGCCGGAGGCTCCTCGGAGAAGTACCGGGCGTAGACCTCGTTGACCGCGGCGAAGTCGCCCATGTCGGTGAGGAAGATGGTGGTCTTCACAACATCGCTATAACCGAGCCCGAGGTCGCCGAGTATGACGCCGATGTTGTCGAGGACCCTCGTCGCCTGGGCGACGACGTCGTCAGGGGCGCGTTCTCCGGTGGCCGGGTCGATGGCCACCTGACCGGAGATGAAGACCAGCCCGGCCGCTTCGGTGGCCACCGAGTAGGGGGCCATCGGCTTGGGTGATGACGGGGTTGCAGGGATCGTCTTGGGCATGCCCTTGAGGGTAACTGACCCGGTGCACACCACGGCCCGTGCAGAGAGGCGCCGTGTGCAGGGCACCGCGGCACGCGATGGGGTGCGGGAACGGCTAGCTGAAGGAGCTGCCGCAGCCACAGCTGCGGGTCTTGTTCGGGTTGTCGATGGCGAACCCGGCGCCCATCAGCCCATCCTTGTAGTCCAGGGTCGAGCCGCGGATCATCTCGGCGCTCTGAGGGTCGACCGCAACCCGGACCTCGCCGAACTCCTCGACGATGTCGTCCTCTTCGACCTCGGTGTCGAATCCGAGCTCGTAGGAGAAACCGCTGCAGCCCCCGGGGCGCACCGCCATCCGGAGGACGAGGGTCTCCTCGCCCTCGGCGGCCATCAGCTCGGCCACCTTGGTCACAGCCAGATCGGTGAGGGTCACCGTCTTCTGCGGATGGTTGGACTTGATGGTGAGGATCTGAGTCATCTCGATTCAGTCTAACCCCATGGAAGGTATTGGCCATTCCCGCATACCGCTGCCGGTATCTACCCTTGGGACATGGTCACCACCGATCAGGTCATGCGCGCCCTCGAGGCGGTTCAGGACCCTGAGCTTGGCGGGAACGTCGTGGAGCTGGGGATGGTCACCGACGTCCGGATCGACGACGGCCTGGTGGAGATCGGCCTCGCCCTGACCATCGCCGAGTGCCCGATGCGTAGCCAGTTGGAGGGTGACACCAGGAGGAAGGTCGAGGCCATGAGGGGCGTGGACCGGGTCGAGGTCCGGACCACTGCCATGACCAAGAAGCAGCGGTCGGAGCTGATGTCGATGGTGCGCCGCCGGGTTCGGGAACATGCCGAGCCGACCCGGATCCACCCGACGACCCGGGTGGTGGCGGTCGCCTCCGGCAAGGGCGGAGTGGGCAAGTCGACGGTATCGGTGAACCTGGCCGCGGCGCTCGGTGCCGAAGGCTTTCGGGTGGGCATCCTAGATGCCGACATCTGGGGGTTTTCGGTCCCGCGCATGCTCGGGGCGGTTGGCCGACTGGAGGCCGACCCGAAGACCCAGCTGATCGCCCCGGTAACCGCCCACGGTGTCAGGGTGGTGTCGACGGGCCTGATCATCGACTCCGAGGAGACGGCCCTGATGTGGCGGGGCCTGATGCTGTCCAAGGCCCTGGAGCAGTTTCTCCAGCAGGTCGATTGGGGTGAGCTCGACTATCTGGTGATCGACATGCCGCCGGGAACCGGGGATGTCCAGATGGCCCTTAGCCGGATGCTCCCCCAGGCGGAGATGGTGGTGGTCACCACACCGCAGAGCGCCGCCCAGAAGGTGGCCATCCGGGTGGCCGACATGGCCCGCCGCTCCTATATGCCGATCGTCGGGGTCATCGAGAACATGGCCGGCGAGGTGTTCGGTCGGGGCGGCGGCCAGGAGCTGGCCGACCAGTTGGGGGTTCCTCTCCTCGCTTCCATCCCTCTCGACCAGAAGGTGGTCGACGGCGGAGACCGGGGGGCGCCGGTGGCGCTGGTGGATCCGAAGGGTGCCGCGGGGAGCGCTCTGGTGGCGGCCGGCAGGCGTCTCGTAGCGGTTTTGCCCCCGGCCGCCATCGAGACCTGTACCGGGCGGATCGCCAAGCTGATCGCAGACCTGGAGAACGGCGCCGCCTGAGCCTGACTAGTCACATCGGATCATGTGGCAACGGTGCTTTCCTGACCACTCTCCGTGGCCGACAATATGTTTCGGACGTGCTTAAACGTGCGTGATCGCGCTGGGGTGGGGGCTTTGGGGCGAGGGAGGCCCGACGCAAGAGAGGATCCGTTTGGGTCCTCTCTTCGTTTATTTCGGTGGTTTGATCCAGAACCGGACGCGTTCTCGGCCAGATATGGCCGACCAATCCTAAGGAAACAGGATTGTCAGCAGAGTGACCGGACCAGCGGGTAAGGGTTGACCGCCGGGCCTCCACCGGGGTGGTACTCGAAGTGGAGGTGGGGGAAAAGGTCGGAGGCGTTGCCGGTGCTCCCGTTCCAGCCGAGGAGCTGACCCTGGGTGACCGTCTGGCCCGGTGAGATGTCGGCCAGCCCGTCGAGGTGGGCGTAGTAGAACAGGTCGCCGTTGGCCCGTCGCAACCACACCGTGATCCCGCCCAGACCGGTGTCGACCGGGTTGGTCCGGTGGATGACCCCGTCGTATATGGCCACGATCGGAGTCCCCCGCGCCGCCATCATGTCGACACCCTGATGTGTCCTCCCTCCCGAGCGGGGAGCGCCCCAAGTGTCGGAGAAGGCCACCGGCCCGTCCACCGGGCAGGCCCCCAGGCCGTCTGAAGGCGGGGGCGGCGGGGCGGTGGTGGTGGTCACCGGCGCGGCGGTGGTGGTGG
>CAYVTP010000072.1:0-7909 GCA_964454615.1 uncultured Acidimicrobiaceae bacterium
GTCACCGGCGCGGCGGTGGTGGTGGTCGCCGGGGCGGTGGTCGTGGTGGTCACCGGTGCTGCCGTCGTGGTGGTCACCGGCGCGGCGGTGGTGGTGGTCGCTGGCGCGGCGGTGGTGGAGGTGGCCAGGAAGATCCTCAGCTCCTCGGCACGACGCTCCTCTTCCTCACGGATGCGCCGCTCTTCTTCCTCCTTCCGGCGCTGTTCGGTGAGGACGTCGAAGAAGACCTGGGCCGCGGCGAGTTGCTGGTTGAGCTGCTGGCCCATCTCGGCGAGGTCCTGTTCGAGGACCCTCTGCTCGTCGATGGCCCCCATGAGACGCTCGGTCTGGGCGTCGAGCTGGTTCCTGAAACTGCGGAGCTGGTCGATCAGGTTCTCGTCGGCCCCGCTCACATTGCGCAGGTACTGGAGCCCGGCATGCCGCTCCCCTGTCCCGGGCCGCAGCATGGCCACCATCGAGGCCCCGCTGGTGCTGGCCATGTACATCTCCACCGCCACCTGCTCCAGCCTGGCCTGGACTTCGACCAGCCTCAGCTGGGCATGGTTGATCGAGGCCTGCAGGTTCTCGATCTCCGCCTCCAGCTCATACTGGCGCGCCCAGGAGGCCTGGATACGGTCCGACAGTTCGTGGTTCTCCCTCTGGATCCGGTCGACCTCCTGACGGGCTCGACGAAGGTCGTCGTCGGTGACCTGGGCCACCGCGGGCGCGGCCAGTGCGATGACCATGATGGCCGCGAGGAACCTGGGGATTTGTCCGTTCATGGGCTGTCCTGGGGGAGGGCGACCAGTCGGCCGCCATCAGAGGCTAAACGACCCTCCTGGATCAGCAAGGTCAGGTGGGCCCTAACCGAACGCTCCGCCAACGGGTGGAGCTCGGTCGGCACGGCGGAGTACACGGTTTCGAGCACGTCCCTCTCTGTATCGGCACCTGCGGCGACGGCCTTACGGATCTCCTCGTGGCGTTGCATGCGGTGGGCCAGATACCAGTCGATGGTGGCGTCGGGGTCGTGGATCTCGTCGCCGTGGCCAGGACAAAGACGCTCCAGCCCGGTCCCTTCGAGGCGGCGCAGCGATTCCAGGTAGGAGCCGAGGTCTTCGACCATGACCGATGAGCCTCCGATGATGTGATCCCCGCTGAACAGCACGTTTCCCACCCTGAAGCAGAGGTGGTCGTCGGCGTGGCCGGGGGTGTGCACCACCTCGAGGGTGGCACTGCCCACCGCGAAGTGCTCACCATCGGAGAGCCGCCGGTCGGGGTCGAAGTCCGGGCCGGGGCTGTGCCCCAGGGCGGGTATCCCCCACTCCCGGGCCAACGGGTTGGCCATGGGGGCATGGTCGGAGTGGGTGTGGGTCACCAACACCGCCACCGGGTCCCGTTCCCCCAACCTGTCGACGAGGGCCCGCTCGTGGGCCCGGTCGATGGGCCCCGGGTCGATGACACAGACCTGGCCGGTGCCGTCGTCGAGGAGCCAGGTGTTGGTCCCGGGGCCGGTGTAGGGGCCGGGGTTGTTGGCCAGGACCCGTTCGATGTTCATCAGGGCTCTCCTGGCATGTGGATGGGGAGGAGGGACCCGTCGTCCATGAGCCGGGGCTCGATCAGGGTCCTCCCGTCGGCGCCACGGGCCGACTCGAACGCCTCCTCCACCGATTCACGTCTGGCCAGCCACCGGAGGTGTGTCAGGGTGGGCAGGATCATCCGCCACTCCCCGTCATCGGCCTTGGACAGCGCCTCGCTCGGGGTCACCCAGGCGTGGTCGACGATCTCGGTCCCGTCGATGACCACATCGGGCGAGTCTTCGACCTGGGCCAGGTAGAAGTAGGTGTCGAAACGTTGCGGGGCGAACGCCGGGGTCACCCATCGGGAGACCATGGTCAGGCTGTCGACGTCGTCGGATTCGATCCCGGTCTCTTCGGCGAGCTCGCGGAGGGCGGTGTGGCGCGGGTCGGGGTCTTCCGGGTCGACGGTCCCTCCGGGGAACACCACCATGTTCCCGAACATGCCCCGACTGTTGCGGGTGACCATCAGGACCTCGAAGGGGGCGCGCCCACGCCGCAGCGGTATGACGGTGGCGGCCAACCTCGGCGTCACCGGGTCCGGTCTCAGCTGACCGGTATCAGATTGCGACGTTCGACTTCGGTCAGCCCGCCCCATATGCCGAATGGCTCCCGGATCGACAGGGCGTGTTGATAACAACTCTCCCGGACGGGACATACCCCGCAGATCGCCTTGGCCTTGATCTCCCTCCGCTCCCGCTCCTCCTTCCGCTCGAAGGTGGAGGGAGGGAAGAAGAGATAGGCATGACTGCCTCGGCACAGCGCATTCAGCTGCCAATCATCCTTGTGGGACAACTGCTCCTCCCGCTTTCAGCGACAACGAGGGCGAACCTACCCACCAAACACCAAACCTTCAAGAGCCATTTGCCGGATGATCACCTTTAGTTTCGCGTTCTGACCGGTCGACCTCGAGGAAGAGCCCGTCGACACCGGTGACCACGACTTCGCTCCCCGCCCTCAACCCGGCCTCGCGGTGAGCGGTCGCCCGCCACCGGGCGCCGTCGACTTCGACGACTCCCGAAGGGTCGAAATCGACCACCGCGGTGCCCTTCGAGCCGATCAGCCCCTCCCGGCCGAAGGTGGTGGTGGAGAGCCTCGCCCGTTGCACTGTGGGCATGGCCAGCAGGTAAAAGAAGAGGGCGGCGAGGACCGAGAGCATCACCAGCCACCAGCGGGGGTCGAGCTGCCCGCCACCGTCGACCAGCCACACCCCGCCCAGGAAGAGGGCCACCGTCCCGGCCGTGGTCCCGAGAACAGACCTGCCCCTCTGGTGGGCCCAGGTGAGCATCATCCAACCGGCGACGGCGAGAGCCAGGGCCCACCAGCGAGTGGGCAGGACCGACAACCCCCACCCACCGAGGAGGAGAGGGAACCCGGCGACCGCTGCGGCCACTCCGGGGCCGAGGGCGTAGAACTCGAAGGCGAGCACGGTGAGACCCACCACCAGGAAGAAGAAGGCGGCCTCGGGGAGGACGGCGAGCCGGAAGAACCTGTCGATGATCCCGGGCTTCATCAGCGTTGGCCGTTTCAGAGTCAAGGGATCGTCGGGGTCGAGGAGTGTGGCCACCTCGACCGGCCCGGACGCAGTAGCGAAGGTTCGCCCGTGAAGAGCTACGAGAAGTTGGTAGATAGCCGGATGCTGTTCGATGCCGAGCCAGTCTGCGGCGGGAAGAGCTTCGATGGGGTACCTCGAAGGGTCCCCCGGCAGGGGCCGATCCTCGCCCAGTACGACGGGGAGGCTGATACCCCACTGCGAACCCGGGGCTATCGCCGCTTGACTGGCCGCCTCCACAAGCTGAACCGCGCCGCCGAAGGCGTAGGCCGGCGCCGGCCCCACCCAGACGGCCACTGGCAAAGGGGGGCTCTCGACGAGGGAAAGAAGACGGTCGTAGGCATCGCCGTCGAGGACGCCGCGGGAGTTCACCAGGAGCAGGGCCATCTCCTGTCCCCTGTCGGCGGCACGTTCGATGGAGTCGGCCATGAACCGGAGGGCCCGACCGTCGAGGGGGCCGCTGACGTCGATCACGTCGATGCCCCCGCCCCCTCCGGGTGTGGAGCAGCCAACCGCTACGAAGGCGGCGATGACCGCCAGGGGAACCTTGAGTTTCACGACCGGGCCCGAGGATAGGGGGACCCGGCGGGATGGGACCAGCTGACGGATCGGGTATAACGTCCCGGCTATGCCGAAACTGGTCCTCGTCTCAGACGCCGATTGGGTGGTCAACCAGGTGTTCGCCGCTCTCGCCGTCGGTGACTGGGACATCGAGGTCCTGTCCGACCCCAGGACCGCCACCGCCCGGATCATGGATCTCGGTCCCGACGTGGTGGTGATCGACATGCAGATCTCGAGCAAGGGGGGCATGGCGGTGGCCAGGTCCATCCGACAGGCAGGCGGCAGGAGACCCCGTCTGGTGATGCTGCTAGACCGGAGCGCCGACGCCTTCCTGGCGCGGCGGGCAGGTGCCGACGCCCATGTCCTGAAACCGATCAAACCCGGCGAATTGAGGTCGGCCCTCACCCCTCCTCGGGCCACCACCCCGGAGACCCTGTCTGAGACCGTCGGGGCCCCCGAGGAGGAGTGAGGTGACCCCCACCCCGATCCCACGGCACCACATCGAGTCGCTCCTCGCCCCCTTCGGGTCGAGCCGCACCCTGCCCGCCGCGGCCTACAACGACGAGGCGGTCCTCGCCTGGGAGAAGGAGCACATCTTCTCCGCCACCTGGGTCTGCGTCGGCCGGGTCGAAGAGCTGCTCGGGCCAGGCCAGATCCGGGGCGTCGAGGTGGGCGACGAGAGCGTCCTCCTGGTGAGGGAGCCCGACGGCAGGATCGGCGCCTTCTCCAACGTCTGCCGCCACCGTGGCCACGAACTGGCCCCCGTCGGTGAGCCGATGGATGTCCGCTCCATCCGCTGCCCCTACCACGCCTGGTCCTACCGGTTCGACGGGACCCTGAGGGCGGCGCCCACCTTCTCCACCACCCCCGGTTTCGACATGGGCGAATATCCCCTCTTCCCGATCGCCGTCTCCGACCTTGGAGGCTGGCTGTGGGTCGACCTGTCGGGGCGGGCCCCCGACATCGACACCCACTTCGGGAACCTCGCCGGGATCATCGCCCCCTACGACACCCACCGGCTCCGGACGGCCGCCACCCACTCCTATGTGGTTGAGGCCAACTGGAAGATCGTCGTCGAGAACTACAACGAGTGCTACCACTGCTCCTCGATCCACCCCGAGCTGTGCGAGGTGACCCCTCCGGACAGCGGAGTCGACCACCAGCCGACCGGGATGTGGCTGGGCGGGACCATGGAACTCAAACCCCACGCCATGACCATGTCCCTCGACGGGGCGTCGGGTGGGGTCAAGTTCCCGGGCCTCGACGACAAGGCGGCCCGCCAGGTCTGGTATGTGACCGTCACCCCCAACCTGTTGCTCTCACTCCACCCCGACTATGTGATGACCCACCGGCTCACCCCCCTGAGCGCCCAACGCACCCAGGTGGAGTGCTCCTGGCTGTTCTCCCCCGAGTCGATGGCGCTCGACGGCTTCGACCCCTCCTACGCGGTCGACTTCTGGGACATCACCAACCGGGAGGACTGGGCCGCCTGCGAGGGCGTGATGAGGGGGGTCAACAACCGCGGCTATCGGCCGGGCCCCCTGTCCAGCTGGGAGGGGACCGTGTACCAGTTCCTCAACTGGGTGGGGAACCTGTATGCCGGCAACGGAATGCTGGTCCCCACCGCTCCGGTCAGGGACCTCCAGAGCTAGCCTGGACCGGGTCAGCCTGCCCTTCTGGTGAGGAGGAAGCAGGCGTTGCGCCACTCCTCGTTCCTGGAGAACGGCTCGATCTCCCAACTGTCGCCGAAGAGCTCGTCGAGCTCCCCGGGGGCGATGTGGTACATCCGCGATGGCCCCTTGAAACTGAACCGGGGAAGCTCCTCGGTCTCCCCGTAGAAACACCACTCGAGAAAGACACTGCCCGGCCTGGCCAGGGAGGTGATCAGCCCGGCCATGGCACGTCTGGCGTCGCCCCGCAGGTCGTCGAGGGTCCCGAAGTCGACCAGGAGGTCGAAGGGGCCTTCCAGGCCGGGGACACTGCCAGCGGTGAGGTCGCCGACCACCAGCTCGACCTCGACCCCGGCCCCGGAGGCACGTTGTCTGGCCTGTTCGAGGGCCACGGGGGAGAAGTCCACTCCATGCGAGACAAAGCCCCGCTCTGCCAGGTAGACGGCATTGGCGCCGGAGCCACAACCGAGATCGACGGACCTCGGATATCGATTGGCATCGACCCGGCCACTCTCGACCAGGTCGATCAGATCCTTACGGACCCCGACCCGGTCCCACGGAGCCCCCATCCGGTATATGAAGTCGTATAGGAAGGATCTCACAGGGCCGGCTCCCTCAGCTCATCGCGCCACCTGAAGAGCAGGTAGACAGCAGGGATCTGGGCCAGCAGGTAAAAGAGATGGGTCATGTAGTGGGACATCGACTGCTCCGGCTCGAAGGGCAGGATTGGCAGGGGAAGCACAGTGAGAACGGCCCCGACCCCCAGGTTGAGCAGGACCACCCACACCACGGTCACCCACCAGAGGGCCCGACCCGGGCGGGCCAGCCACCAGATCGCGATCACAACCGCGGGCACGATTGCCGAAAGCATCTCGGGTGCGGTGAGGGGCATCCCGGGGAACTCCCGGGTGTTGTGGTACCAGGCGCCGAAGGCTGAGACGGCCAGGGCCACCGCCATCCACCGTCGTCTGGAGACGCTCATCCCCCCACCCGCAGCTCGAAGACCATGTTCTCGTGCCCCGGTACGGCGCAGATCACCTGATAGACACCGGCTGCCAGATCGAACTCCGCCCGGCCCGCTCTGGAGGCGGCAAGGGCGATCTCGCCGATGCCGGGGATGGTGAAGGTGTGGCGGACGCCGTCCTGGTTGTCGACCCAGATCCCCACCCTGCCGGCCAGCACCGAAGCACCGCCGGGATCGAACTGAAGGGACTTGGTGGTGACTTCGACATCGCCGGGTTGGGCGTCGACGCTGTCCACCCGTCCGGAAGCAAACAGTGCGAGTGCAACTCCGATGACCAGGACAGAGACCCATGACCCGGCGACCATCCTCACGAGGGGCGCGGGCCACTTGCGCCACACCGCCACACCGGCGATGGCGATCACGGCCATGGCCGAGGTGGCGACCAGGGTGAGCATGAAGGCCACCGCCGAGCTGGGATGGCTCAGTTCGTCGAGGACCACCGGGAGGTTCCCGACAACGGCGAGGACCGCAAACCCCGATGCCGCCATCGCCAGCCTCCTGCGCCCGGGTCGCAGGGTCGCCGCCAGCACCAGGAACACCATGCCTATGACCAGGACCGGGGGAATGAGCACCGTGAAGATGACCTGCAGGGCGATGGACCAACCCACCACCACCAGCGCCGCCAGCTGCGACAGTCGGGCCCATGGGGCCCCGATCGGGGTTTGCTCGGTGGCGAGTTCACGCCTGGCTTTGGTCTCGGTCACAATGCCTCCTGCTTCAGTGGGTCGAGAACCTACTTTATTTATCTGCGATCGTCAACTAAATTAGACACATGCCAGGAAAACGCCCGTACCGAATGGGAAAACGTCAGGCAGCCGTCGACGAGACCAAGCGGCGCATCATCGAAGCCGCCCTCGTCGAATACGGCGAGAACGGGATCGAAGGCACCTCGATGCAGGCCATAGCCCGGCGCGCCGACGTCGCCCCGGGAACCGTCCTGTACCACTACCCCGACCCGGACGACCTCGCCGAGGTGGTGGTGCAGAGCATGTACGAGAGGTATGCCGCCCCCTCCGTCGACTCCATCCCCGCCGACCAGCCGATCGAGGTGCGGGTCGGGACCCTCATCCAGGAGCTGTATTCGATCTACGACCGGACCGGAGAGGCATACCGGATCTACGAGAAGAGTCACGACCACCCGGCCATGAGGAAGGCCAACGCCGACTGGGAGCGGACCGTCGGCGAGATGATGATGCGGGCTCTCGGTGATCGGGCCGGAGACCGTGAGGCCGTGGCCATGGTCTCGGTGTTGGTCAACCCCGGGTTCAGGGGCAACCTGCTGGCGGCGGGTTTCGGTGCGGAACGGGCGGTGGAGGCGGCCACCCGACTGGCCCTCGCCTGGCTCGGCTGAACGGCCATCCTGGCCGGGGTGGCCGGGCACTCCAGCCGTTACAGTTCGCCATCGCCACCATGGCCCGACACACCCCCTTCCACCCCCGCACCTACCCGGCCAACCAGACCGGGCTGTGGAGCCACTGGTCCGGCTACCTGTCCGCCGACCGATACCAGATGGCCGACAGGTTCGAGTACTTCGCCGTCCGCAACTCGG
>CAYVTP010000072.1:7919-10063 GCA_964454615.1 uncultured Acidimicrobiaceae bacterium
GTACCGCATCGAAGGCAAGGACGCCGAGCGCTTCCTGGCAGGTGTGCTCACCCGGGACATCCGCAAGTGCCGGGCCGGCCAGGCGCAGTACACCATGTGGTGCGACGACGACGGTTGGGTCCTCGAAGACGGGGTGATCCTCCGGCTGACCGACAACCAGTTCCTGCTCACCACCGCCCGCCAGGGCCAGGCCTACTTCGGCGACCTGGCCTCGGGGTACGGGGTGAGCGTCGAAGACGTCTCCGAGGAGTACGGGGCGCTCGCCGTCCAGGGTCCCTATTCGAGGGAGATCCTCGCCCAGCTGGCCCCCGAAGTCGAAGGGCTCGGCTTCTTCCGGCTTACCGAGGCCAAGATCGGCGACGCCCCGGTGACCATCTCCCGGACCGGGTACACCGGGGACCTGGGATACGAGGTCTGGGTGGGAGCCGACGACGCGGTCGGGGTCTGGGACCGGATCTTCGAAGTCGGCTTCCCCTACGGGATGATCCCCTTCGGTCAGGACGCCCTGATGACCGCCCGCATCGAGGCCGGGTTGATCCTCATCGACATCGACTTCCACCCCGGGCGCTACGCCTGGAACGACGACCAGAGGGCCACCCCCCACGAGCTGGGTATGGGCTGGATGATCCGTGACCTCGCCGAAGACGACCGGGCCTTCATCGGGCGCCGCGCCATCGAACGGGAGATCGCCGACGGGACGTCGCGATGGAGGACCGTGGGGATCATGGTCGACTGGCAGGACTGGGACCGGGTCTACAACCAACGAGGCCTGATCCCACCGAAGGACCACCGCCCCGAGCCGGGGGCGATGATGCTCTACGACGAGCACGAGACCCAGGTCGGCTGGACCCCCAGCTTCTGTTACTCCCCGATGCTGCAACGCCACATCGGGATCGCCCGGGTCCGTCCAGGTCACGCCTCGGTAGGCTCCCCCCTGAGCCTGGAGGTGACCATCGACCACCGCTACGAGATGGTCGCCTGTGAGGTGACACGCATGCCGTTCTTCAACCCGGCGAGGAAGACCTCGTGAGCAACCAGTACGACGCCATCGTCATCGGCGGAGGCCACAACGGCCTGGTCAACGGGGCCTACCTGGCCAAAGGAGGGCTGAAGACCCTGATCCTGGAACGCCGTCACCTGGTCGGCGGGGCGGCCATCACCGAGGAGCTCTACCCGGGGTTCAGCTTCACCACCTTCTCCTACGCCCTCAGCCTGCTTCGCCCCGAGATCGTCCACGAGCTGGAGCTCACTAAACACGGGTTCATGCCCCTGCTAATGCCCTCCACCTTCGCCCCCACCGAGGACGGCGACTACCTGCTCATGGGCGAGGACAAGGACGCCAACCACCACGAGATCGCCCGCCATTCGAAGCGGGACGCCGACGCCTACGACGCCTATCGCCACATGATGACCCAGTCGGTCCATGCCATCAGGCCGCTGATGGACTCCATCCCGCCGGACATCACCTCGAAGGACCCCGAGGAGCGGGCCCGGATGGCCGCCATCGGCTCCTACCTCGCCGACCTGCCGCCCCGGGTGCTCCACAACCTGGTCCGGCTGCTCGGCGGTAGCGCCGCCGACATCCTCGAGGACTACTTCGAGACCGACATCATGCAGGGCTGGCTGGCCTCGTCGGGGATCATCGGTTCGAAGGTCGGTCCCCGCTCACAGGGCTCGGGGCTGGTCCTGCTCTACCACTCGTTCGGTGAGCACGACGGCGACTACGGGTCGTGGGCCTTCCACAAGGGGGGCAACGGCGGGTTCACCCAGGTCCTGGCCAGGGCCGCCGAGGCTTTCGGGGCCGAGATCCGACTCGAGTCGGCGGTCGAGTCGGTGCTCACCCGGAACGGCCAGGCCTACGGGGTGGTCCTCGACGACGGGACCGAGTTCCACGCTCCGACCGTGGTCAGCGCCCTCGACCCCCGGAACACTTTCCTCAGGCTGGTCGAGCCCCGGGAGCTACCCACCGACCTGGTCGACGACATCACCCGGTACAAGTTCCAGGGGACTTCGGCCAAGGTCAACTTCGCCCTGGAGCGCAACCCGACCTTCCCCGCCCTGCCCGACACCAACGACCACTACCGGGGGTTCCTCAACATCGGGCCTTCGCTGGACTACCTGGAACGGGCCTTCGACGACGCCAA
>CAYVTP010000073.1:0-3310 GCA_964454615.1 uncultured Acidimicrobiaceae bacterium
CGGGGCCAAGGAGGCGCCCAGCCGTGCCGGGGCGCCGGTCCGCGGCGGTGCTGGAGACCGCACCCCCCAATGTTCAACCGTCGGACGTCTCCAGATGGTCGATGAGCAGCTCGAACTCGGTGGCCAGGGCGTCGGCGACTTCGGGCAGGAAGCCACCACCTGCCTCGAGCTGACGCACGACGGAACGGAGAACTGCCTGTGCCTGACCGGTCCGACCGGCGGCCCAGAGACTCTCGGCCGAGTCGAGTCGATCGAGGATGTCGGCGGCCACGTCCGGATCGAGCCTTCCGTCGGAGACCAGGAGTTCGATCAGGGCTCGCACCCGCCCGAAGCTGATGACGCCCATCGTCGCCATCTCGGGATCGTGGTCGCTGACCCCGAAGCGGCCATAGGCGTGTGCCTCACCGGCGGCGTCGGCCGGCCAATCCACGTTGATCTTGGCGGACCGGAAATCGACCAGTTCGTCGAGCAGGGACGGGCTCACCCACATGTGATCGAGGGTCTGCGCCTGTCCTTGGAAGCCGAACGAATAGGCACTCGACGGGTACAGGCCCACCAGGAACTCATAGAGATTGGTGAGCGGGCTGTCGTAGAGAGCACGCAGCTGATCGCTCGGGCCCAGGCCTATGGCCGGGTGTATCAGCACGCCGGGCGCGTATGGGTCGTCGGGTCTGGGGAAGACGTTCAGGTCGCCCCCCACAACCACTCGGGCCTCCGGGTTGGCGGCAAGGATGGCTTCGGCGATGCGGGCGTTGTAGGTGGCCTGCTCGGTGCGCTGCAGCACCCGGTTGTTCGGTCCGGCACTGTGATGGTTGTTGACCAGGTAGACGTCGGTCCAGGTGGACAGGCCGATCTCACCCCGCCAGATACGGAACAGGCCCACGGTGGCAGCCCGGCTGAAGACATTGCTGCCGTCGCAGGCGGTCGCGCCGGAGCCTGTGCAGGTGTTGGCCACATGCTCTGGAAGCTCTGCGTTGAGGGCTTTGGGGTTCTCGACCTGTGTGTTGAACGAAAGGGGAACGCCGTCATACACGATGGTCGGGTCCGAGCCGAGGACCGGGTCGTCCGGATGGGCGGGAAGCAGCTCGACACGGTCGGTGCGATACAGGTAGGCGGTGGTGATCCCGCGCAGGTCGCCGCCGTCGAGGTCGAAGGCGGCGTCGTATGAGGGTCCCCCGAGCTCGGCGATGACCAGGGCCAGCTCGAGGAGGCTGTCGGGACGCCCGTCGCTACGTGTGTTCTGCTCACCGACGTTCACCAGGTCGCAGTCGAGACGGCCGGCGCCCATCGCCGCTCCGGACTCAGGAGTCCACTCCGCCGACACGGTGCACACGTCCTGGGCCTCGGTCTCCTGGATCAGAATGATGTCCGGGCTGTGCAGGTCGAAGATGATCTGCTGGGCCATGCGCACCAGTCTCCCCTGGTACTCGGCATCGCTGGCAGGCACGTAGTCGAACGGTGGTGTGACACTGGCTCCGTTGGCGAAGCAGCCCGGGTTCCCGAGGAAGTCGCAGCCCGAATTGGGGTTGTCCCGGAAGTCGTAGAGGTTCTCCACGTTGTAGGCCGCTATCGACATCTCCCTGTCACGCTGGGTGGGCTGCACCGGAGAGTTGGTGGAGGGGTCGGCACCGCTGGTGTCCAGGGTGACCTGTTCGATCACGTTGATGGTGTACTTGCCGAACGACAGGTACACACCGCCTCGGGTCGCCTGGGTGATGGTGTCGAAGGTCTTGGCCGGGGCCAGGACCGCCGCAGGGTCATTGGTGGAGCCTTTGAGCCCGAAGCTTCCCAGTACGAACCGGTAGCCGTTGCCGTCGTCGAAGAGGGTCTCGGGGTTGTTGTCGAGGGGATGTGCGTCGCGGAACACTCTTCGGGCGAAGACGTCGGCACGCTGGGCCACGGGGTGGTCTGGGTGGATGGCCCACACCTCGGCGTCGGTGCCGGAGAAGACATCACGGCCTCCTACCACCAGGCTTCCCGCAGGGACCTCGAGTTGCATGCCGAGGTGACGTCGGAAGTAACGGGTGGAGTCCCCGGCGTCGTCGGGAGGGTTGACCTCGGCGATGTGCACCGCCTCGTCGACAGCCAGGCCCACGTCGACCCTGTCCCAGACGAAGCTGCTCGCCCCTGCGAACTGGGTCATGCCGAAGAACTGTCCGACAGTGCCGCGCATGACCACCTCGTCGCCGATGGTGACCGTGTAGTTGGCTCCGAGCTCCTGGCGTGCGGGCCCGTCGAAGTCGGTGCGCAGCGTGGTGAATCCGCTGTTGAAGACGAAGATGCCGTCGGAGGACAGCGGGTTGCCGTCGGCGACCTCAGGCCGGTTCTGGAGGAAGAGGCCACGGTTGCCGTTCCCTTCCCGGGTCAGTTGGGTGACCACAGCCCGGACCGCCACCTCGCCGTTGAGTAGCGGCGAAGTGAAGGAGGTCTGTCCGTCGGCGATCACTCCCTGCACCGCGCCGATGGGCAGAAGCGGGATGACGTTGACCGTCGCCGTGCAGGTGCCGGTGACGTCCTGGTCGCTGGTGGCGGTCACCTCTACGGTGAACGGCCCCAGGTCGGCTGTGGTGTTGATCGGGCCGACTTCGAGATCGGCGGGGGCCGACAACGTGGCCGTGGCGGAGGATCCGGTCGTGATGTCGGTGAGGACGAACGCGCCACCGGCCGGGCTGGGGGAGACCATGGTGATCGCCAGGTTGACGATCTCGCCTTCGTCGATGGTGGCGTTCACGGTGCCTTCGGTGGCGTAGGTCTCAACTGTCCGCATGCCTGTCGGGCAGTGCAGCTGCGGGCCGACCGGGACCACGCCGGTGCTGCTGGTGGTGAAGGTGACGTCGTCGATACGCCAGGTGCCCGTGGCTCCCGAAGCGTCATACCCATAGATCCGGAACTGGACCGAGGACTCACCGGCGATCACAGCATCCAAACCCGCCAGGTTGAACGAATGCGACCGCCAATTGGTGTTGTTCGGAACCTCGGTCACCGAACCAGGAACCAGTACGAAAGATACCCCGTCGACGCTGTAGGCGATCTCGAAAGTCAGAGGGCCCGTCCCCGAACGACGCTCGGCGAAAGCCAACGAGACACCCTCGAACCCCGACAGGTCCACCTTGAACTCGAAATACTTGTCATCAGCAGCAGCCTCATCCTGAGACCAGTTGTTGAAACTCCAAGACGTCCCGGAAGTCCCCGCCGGGTTCCCCACCGGGAACGACTCGCCACCAAGACCAGCACCCGCAGAAGCGACCGCATTACCGGTCAGATCAACACTCGGATCAGTAGTCGGCCCCTCAAAATCCCAAACAGCAAA
>CAYVTP010000073.1:3410-9816 GCA_964454615.1 uncultured Acidimicrobiaceae bacterium
CGGTCAGATCAACACTCGGATCAGTAGTCGGCCCCTCAAAATCCCAAACAGCAAAGGCCACGGGCTCGGACGCCAGGGCGCGCTGGGGCTCGCTGGGCAGACCGGTGGCCACCAGGATGAAGGCGACGAGGGTGGCGAGGAAGCGGGTATGGGACCGGTTGCGTGTCACGTCTGGATCTCCTTGATGGGGGATATCGCTTGGGGGCCTCGCGGCCGGCTATCAGCCAGGAACGCACCTTAGAGGCTTCGAGCGAAGGGAGGATCCCCGAGTCCCACACATCCCATGCGCGCTCCACCAACAGCCCAGCGCACCCGGAGAGGAGCCGGGCCAAGCCCCGGGGCATAGAGGATCGATAGAGCGCCCGTAACAGATTCGTGACGCCTCAGCTTGATCATCGGGCCGTCTATCGGAGACCCGTGGGCAACCCGCTCTCGGTGATACCGGTGGACGGAAGGAAGAGAAAATGGCTACCAGACTTCGACCGTCGACAAAGGCACCACGGAGTGCCGTTCTCGGCGCAAACCGGAAGAGCGGCCGCATCCTGGTGGCGGCCGCCCTCCTCGGACTGGCCCTCGGAGGTGGAGCGTTCGGGTTGACGAGACAGTCGGGCCCCGAAGCCGCCTCGGCTGATCGGGATGCCCACTGGCAGGCCGTGGTCGACCACTACAGGGAGATGTACTGGGCTCAGCTCACTCCGGCAGAGCGGGAGACCGCCCACTGGCGGGCCGTGATCGAGCAATACGAAAGCCTGTGGCCGGCGATCAACCGATAGCACCCACCCGACAGGAACAAGAGTGTCGAGTTCCTAGCCGACTGGCCGCCGCACCACGGTGTCTCGTTCACGCTCGGCTACCGCTACGAAGCCTCGGGCGTCGTAGATCTGTCTCGGGCCCCGGAAGTGGCCGCTGTCCCCGTCCTCGGGCTCGTTGTGGGGGTAGGCCTCGATCCATGCCGCGCCCCGACCGGCGGCGTCGGCGATGACCCTGTCGAGGAGCGCCGCTGCCAGTCCGTGCCTCCGATAGGGCGGGGCGACGACGATGCATGAAACCGCCACGACAGCCACCGGATCCGGCCCATCAGGGTCGACGTCGCGGTACAGCGCATAGTCGGAGCGGAACGAAGCGTTGATCCAGCCGGCCGGGGCCCCTTCCACGTAGGCCAGATATCCGTAGGCGCCACCGCTGCCGAGGCGCCCAATCATGGTCGAGCGGACCTGGCGCCACGGAAGCTCGGGCTCCTCATCCGTGGCAGGCTCGTGCGGCTCCAGGCAGTAGCAGGAGGCCCAACTCGGGTTGCCGGCAAAGGCGTCGCGATCGAAGAATGCCAGCCAGTCGTCGATCCGATCGGCCGACACGGGATGGATCTCGACCTCGCCTATCTCGGTCAGCCGCTCGGTTGGTGCACCGGCCAGGCGCACGCTCGCCTCGGCGAAGTTGGTGGCGAAGTTGCGAAGGGCCTGCTCGGGGAATGGCCAGTCGTGGTCGTCGTTGGCATGGGCAAGGAACCGTTCGACGACAGAGGGGACGTCGTCGGCTTCGAATCTGGCGTCCCCCGCGAAGCACTCAACCCAGGTCGTTGGCTCGGCCATGCCCCGGCATCGTACCGGCCGGCGTCAGGCTCTCTGGTGGGCAAGCACCAGTTCAAGCAGCTCATCCACCGACCACTGATCCGAAGCGTGCTTGCCGTAATGCACTGCAAGGACACGCCCGCCAGGGTCGATGAGAAAGTCGGCCGGGAGTCCGAAGTGATTCTGCCCGAGAGCGATCTGATCGCTGAGAGCTCCCTTTCGGAGGCCTCGCATTGCAGCCACAGCGACGGCTGGCCGGAACACCCCGGCAAGGGACGTCTCGACCCCGAACTCCCGATAGAGCTTGCGCCGCGGGTCGGCGATGGTGTCGAACGGCAGCTCTTCGGCATAAGCCCGCAATTCGTCGGCAGGCGAGTGGAAGACCACCACTTCCCGGACTCCGGCCCCTTCGATGTCTGAGATGCGTGCGGCCACCGAGCGCAGGTGGGAGTTGCAGATCGGACAACCGGCGTATCGACGGAACTGCAGGTGAACCACCCGTTCCTCGTCAGGAATCCTGATCTCGGTGTCGAAGGCGGTGGTCAACGTGCGAGCGCCGATCACATCGCCGGCGGTGAGTCTCATGCCGTCGCCAACGGAACCAGGTGACCGCCTATTCCCCATCCGGACCACTGTCCACCCGTGGGGAGCCACCATGAGGGTCGTGACCCCGAGGGGCGCTGAGAACGCATGGGGAGTGGTGTTTCGGGCACCGAGGACGATGTCCTTGCAGCTCGAATCGGCCGCCTACCTCCAAAGCCGACGTGGTTGGTGCCTGGCCAATAACCCCCGGTCCCTGGTACAACATGGGCCATATGCCGATAGTCGAGACCGAGGGATTGACCCACATCCATCTCCGGGTGCGGGACCTCGACCGGTCCCTACGCTTCTACCAGCAAGTCTTCGGGATGCAGGAGAGTTTCCGTGACGGGGAGCTGGTGTTTCTCAACACACCGGGTAGCGGAGACACCATCACCCTCAACCCCCACCACGAGGGACTGGCGGGCACCAGCGGCGGGATCGAGCACTTCGGGTTCCGTCTCAAACCCGGGGTCAGTCACGACCACGCCATCGAAGCCGTTGAGGCCGGCGGCGGCCGCCTCATTCGACGGGGCGAGCACGCACCCGGTGTGCCCTTCGCCTACGTAGCCGACCCCGACGGCTACGTGATCGAACTCTGAAACCACCCAAACGTCTCGCACGAGGTGCCGTCCTGTCCGGGATCCGGATGTGCGTGTTATCGCACGAGATCGGGGGGTTCTGCTTGCGTCTTCCCTTCCGTAGTGGCGCGTGGCACAATTGTGGCCATGAGCAGTGAGTCTTTGCGAACTGTCCGAGACCGGTTCTCGGAATTCATCGAACGAGTGCAAAAGCACCACGAACGCGTAGTGGTCACGCGCAATGGAACGCCGGCAGCGGTTCTTGTCAGCCCAGAGGACCTCGACTCTCTAGAGGAGACCGTGGCTGTGCTGGGCGACTCCGAAGCGGTTGCAGAGCTCGTTGAGGCCCACCGTGCCTATCTGGAAGGTGACGTGGTGCGTGGCGTCGACGCCGTAAGGGCCCTCCGGCCGAAGTGAGTGATGCTGGCTACGAGCTGGTGGTCACAGCTCCGGCGGCACGAGCAATCCGTGAAACACTCCCCGAAGCGGTGGCCTTCGCCGTCATCGACTTCATCACTGGCGCCCTACTGGAAAACCCAAAGCGAGTTGGCGCTCCCTTGCGAGGCGAGCTGGTAGGCATCTGGAGCGCACGACGCGGAACCTATCGAGTCCTCTACCGAATAGACGACGAGAACAGCGAGGTGATCGTTCTGCGGGTTGGTCACCGACGAGACACCTACCGCCCTCGCTAGCCATCGAAGCGAGCGCTGAGGTGCACTTCTGGAACCAAGAGGGTGTCACCCACGTACCGAAGTGTCTGTCGCCCACGTGGCCGGAGCCGCGTCCCGAAACTGCCAGGCACATATCGCTGCCACACTGTCCGTTGTGAACCGAAGCCGCAGAAGGCGCATGAAGACTCACCCAGCCGATAGACGCGTCGAAGAGACGACCGAGGCGCTGGTCAGAGCCCTGCCTGCCTGCAAGCCTCTGACCAGCACCTTTGTGGTCGGGACGGCGGTCTCGGGCTGGCGGGATGTCTGCCTGTGGCTCAGATCTCGGGTCTGTGGCGTCGGAGCCCGATATCCTGGGTGGTTCCTCTGCGTGGAACCGTGAATAGTCGATGACCACGATGATGCCTTGGTGGCACCGCGAGACTCACTTCGAGGACATTGCCTCATCTCTGAGTGACGTGCTGGCCATTGACTTCCACACGCACTTGTTGGCTCGCGGCTTCTTCGAGCCGAGCTTGGACGACCGGATACAGCTGCGGGGCCGGAGCACCGAGCCCTCTTATGCGGCGGCTCTGAGCGAGAGGTTTGGTGTCGAGGTCGGAGCCGGCGGGTTGAGCGCCGCTGCGTCGAGGGCGGGGATCGTGCGTGCCGAGATGATCGAGCGACTGGGATCGGACGGCTACTGGAACGATCATCTCGATTTCACCAAGACGGAGATTGCCCTGGTAAGCCAATCGAGTCGCGAAGGAATCGACGGGCGACGGCTGCGTTGGGTGCCAACGGGTGGGTCGCTCCTGTACCCACTTCCCACGGAAGCACTGATGGCTCGCAGCCCGATGCATGAAGAGGACTTCGCCTTTGTTCAGGGTCAACTCCAGGAGCTCCTCGACGATCGCGGCATGTCCGAGGTCCCGTCGACCTTCGACGACTACATCGCCTTCGCCGACGATGTGGTAGCCAGCTGGAAGGACCAGGGTGCCGTTGGGATCAAATTCTTCGAGGCCTACGCACGAACTCTTCTTTTCGAAGATGTACCTCTCGAGGAGGCGAAAACGCTCTATCGGCGCGGATTGGATGCACCGCTTCCCCGCACGGAGTATCTGGCTCTACAAGACCATCTGATCCGACACGTCTGCCGAAAGGCCGGAGAGACCGGTCTCTCGGTTCATGTTCACACCGGATTTGGCATCCCCCCTTTCCTCCAGGTGAGAGAAGCAGACGTCCGCAATCTCGAACCGATCCTGACCGACATCAGGTTCTTCGACGCCCAGTTCGTCCTGATCCACGGGGGCAACCCTCAGCACGAAGACGCCGCATACCTGGCATTGAAGCCCCACGTGTGGGTGGACATCTCCGCCCTACCCTTCGTCTACGAGGTCCCCAAACTGGCCGAGATCATCCGCACCTACCTCAGACATGCGCCTGAAAAGGTGCTCTTTGGTACCGACGCCCAGGCATTTCCCGGCGTTCCGGTGGGCCCGGATGTCCAGCACATCGCCCTGAGCAGACACACCAGAGAAGCGCTCTATTTGGCGTTGGCCTGGATGATCCGTGACCAGCTCATTGACCTCGAATGGGCTAAACGAATCGGTAAGGGCGTCCTTCGCGGCAATGCTGAGCGGCTGCTCGGACACGCCACCGCTACAGCCTGATCTGGTCAGACCGGAATCGGTGTCGCAGTCACCATAAAGCCGTCAACCAGAACCTCATCGGCCATCGACAAGCCCACCGATAACGTCGGTTCTGGTAGGAAATCGCACCACTATCTGAGACCATCAGGTATCGGTATCTCGGCGTGCGACTCGACGAGTCTTCCGGGGTGGGTACTTCGTTGGTCGAGTTCCTGTGCGGTGCACCTGCGTGTCTATGCCGTACGCGGTCCTCCATGACGTGGGCCACAAGTGGGGGACGGCATCGTTACCCTTCAGGTAATGGAGCTCTTCGACCGTGAAGAGACGTTCGGCGACGACTATTTGTACTTCTATAAGGGGCTTCTGGACGAGGAGCGCAACAAGGCAGACGTCGAACGGATCGTCGAAACGCTTGGCGTAGTTCCTGGCGACAAGGTCTTGGATGCGCCTTGTGGCCACGGGCGGATTGCCAATCTCCTAGCAGAGCATGGACTGCTGGTCACCGGCGTCGACGCGACTCAGGAGTTCATCGATATCGCACGTGAGGACGCCACAGAGCGAGGGCTGGACGTGGACTATCGAGTCGGCGATCTTCGGGGACTGGACGTCGACGGACCCTTTGATGCGGTGGTCTGTTGGTTCACCTCATTCGGCTACTTCGATGACCCGGGGAACCAAGGTGTTCTCGAAGAGTTCGCTCGGGTCCTGAGACCAGGAGGAAAACTGGGAATCGAGACGATTCACCACGATGGCTTCGTCCGCCGCTTCACCCCTGCCCCATTCGCATCAACCACCTTTCGAGGTGAGGATGTGATGATCGACACCAGCGTCTTCGACCCCGTCACCGGTCGCATCCACACAGATCGGATGGTGTACCGAGGTGGCGAAACGCGAAAGAGTCAACATCAGGTACGACTCCCCACGATCCCTGAGTTCGAGCAGTGGCTAACTGCAGCCGGCTTCGTCGACACGGAGTACTTCGGGAGAGACCGATCCCCTCCCACGATCGACGACGTGCGAGTGGTCGTGGTGGCCACCCGGTGAAGTCCTCCGTCTCTCACGCAGGTCAACAGGTCTGGGCTGGACTTCGCTCGTCTGATCTGCCACATCGATGCTCGCTATAAGAGCCCGACCTGACTCTCGTACTCGATCCGTCTCGGATGGGCACGAGGCTCGTCTGGCTGGAGGGCATCAGGGGTTCGAATCCCCTTGGGGGCACTCGCGCTCTTCGCGGAAGTCCGTCATCGCGGCAGCGGGTTCGGGCCGGTCGCCGTCACGAGCCGCTGGGGCACCCAGTCGTCGACGTGATGGAACCCGTCGTCGAACGGGCCAGCATCGAGCTCGACGGATGCCCTCAGTGAAAGTCGATAGAACTT
>CAYVTP010000074.1:0-9608 GCA_964454615.1 uncultured Acidimicrobiaceae bacterium
CAACGACATGATGTGGGGGTTGGCCTCACAGCTCGGGTTGTCGGCGGTGGCCACCAACCAGGCCCACTACGCCGACCGCTCCGACGCCTATCTCTCTGAGGTGTTGGCGGCGATCGGGGGCAGGCGGACACTTCGCGCCGCCGACGGGTTCCGTCCCGCCACCGACGAGAGGTATCTGAGGCACCCGTCGGAGATGGCCGAGCGCTTCCGCCGCTATCCGGGGGTGGTGGCCAGGGCGGCTGAGCTGGGGCGCCGGCTGGCATTCGATCTCGGGCTGATGGCACCGTCGCTGCCCGACTTCCCGATGCCCGGCCACTTCACCGACGAGATGGCCTATCTGCGTCACCTCACCATGGAGGGGGCACGCCAGGTGTACCCGGGGTCGGACGACGGTCTGGACCCATCTGCCCGTCGGCGGTTGGAGCACGAGCTCGACATCATCGGGAGGCTGGGCTACGCCGGCTACTTCCTGGTGGTCAAGGACCTCATGGACTTCGCCCGTGACCAGGGGATCTACTGCCAGATCAGAGGCTCGGGGGCCGACTCTGCGGTGTGCCGCTGCATCGGGCTGACCCGGGTCGACCCGATCCGGCTCCACCTGCCGTTCGAGAGGTTCCTCTCCGAGGAGCGGGGCCGTCCACCGGACATCGACGTCGACTTCGAGGCCGATCGACGCGAAGAGGTGATCCAGTACTGCTACCGCCGATACGGCCGGGAGAGGGCGGCGATGGTGGCCAACGTGATCACCTACCGGGCCCGTTCGGTTCTCCGCGACGTGGCCAAGACCTTCGGTTTCACCCAGTCACAGGTCGACGGCTTGACCAAGTACGTCGACACCCGCGACCCGGCGAAGCTGGCCGACATGGAGACGTCGCTCCCCGAGGGCATGACCGCCGACATGATCTACGACGTCTGCTGGCGGCTCGACGGGTTCCCCCGCCATCTCGGCATCCACTCCGGCGGGATGGTCATCGCCGACCGGCCCCTGTGGCAGGTAGTGCCGGTCGAGTGGGGGCGTCTCGAGGGGCGGACCGTGATCCAGTGGGACAAGGACGACTCGGCAGCGGTGGGGATCGTCAAGTTCGACCTGCTCGGCCTGGGGATGCTCAATGCCCTCCACCTGGCCACCGACCTGGTGGAGGAGACCCACGGGGTCCGGGTCGATCTGGCAGGTCTTCCCCAGGAGCCCCTGATCTACGACTCGATCACCAGGGCCGACACCGTGGGCCTGTTCCAGATCGAGTCACGGGCACAGATGGCCACCCTCCCCAAGATGAAGCCCAAGACGTTCTACGACCTGGCGGTGGAGGTGGCGCTGATCCGCCCCGGCCCCATCCAGGGTCACTCCGTCCACCCCTACCTGCGGAGACGAAACGGCGAGGAGTCGATCCGATACCCCCATCCGCTTGCCGAGCCGATCCTGGCCAAGACCCTCGGGGTACCGGTGTTCCAGGAGCAGCTGATGGAGCTGGCCCGGGTGTGCGCCGGGTTCGACGGCTCACAGGCCGATCGTCTCCGTCAGGCGATGACCCACAAGAGGTCGGAACAGGCGATGTCACGGCTCCGGGAGGAGGTGTATGCGGGGATGGCGGCCAACGGAGTGGTGGGGGCGGCCGCCGACGAGATCTGGGAGAAGCTCCAGGGTTTCTCCAGCTTCGGGTTTCCGGAGAGCCACTCGGTCAGCTTCGCCTACATCGTCTACATGTCGGCCTGGCTTCGATACCACTACCCGTCGGAGTACCTGGCCGGGCTGCTCAACGCCCAGCCGATGGGCTTCTACCACCCCAACAGCCTGGTCCAGGATGCCATCCGGCACGGCGTGGTGGTCCTCGGCCCCGACGTCAACCTCTCCTGGCACGACTGCACCATCGAGCCCTGGGACTCCGATCCCGACGACGTGGTCACCTATCTGGGACACCATTGGAGGCGGGGCAGGGGCCATGTCGACGATCCGATACGGTCCGCGGTGGCGGTGAGGATGGGCCTCCGTTATGTGAGGAACCTGGGGGAGCGCGAGATCACCAGGGTCGAGGCAGCCCGGATCCTGGGAGGCGACTTCACCGGGCCCGAGGACCTTGCCTTCCGGTCGGGCCTTGGGGTGGAGGCCCTGGAGGGACTGGCCGCCTCGGGGGCCCTGGAGTCGATCGGGTTGGGGAGGCGGGAGGGCATGTGGGCCGCCGGCCCCCTGGCGGAGATCGGCCCGGGACGACTCGCCCTGGCCCCCGGCGTCGAGGCGCCGGCCCTGCCCGGCATGTCAGACGAGGAGAAGCACCGCGCCGACCTGTGGTCGACGGGTGTGTCCCCTAGACACCCGATGAGTTTCGTCCGGGACCAACTCGACGGTTGTCTGACCGCCTCGGAGGTCGTCGGGTTGGCCCGTAGCCAGCCCCGGGTGAGGGTGGCCGGGGTGATCACCCACCGCCAACGTCCCGCCACCGCCCGTGGAGTCCGGTTCCTCAACCTGGAGGACGAGACCGGGATGCTCAACGTGGTGGTCCTCCCCGAGGTGTGGAGTCGGAACTGGGACGTGGTGCGGAAGTGCCCGGCGGTGATCATCGAAGGGGCGATCGAGTTCTACGACGGGGTTGTCAACATCGTGGCCCGGGGTTTCGAGCCGCTTGGGATCCAGACGGCGCAGTCGAGAGACTTCAGGTGATCGAGCTCAGGCCCGGCAGAAGAGGTCCCAGCCTCCGCCGTTGTAGATCTCCCAGGCGGCCGCGGCGATCGAGGCTGCGGGGTCGGCGGGGTCGGCGCCGGGGAACCCGGCATTGGCGGTTCGCTCCTCCCAATAGCGGGGAAGGTGCTGGAAGATGCCCACCCCGCCGGTGCGGAGATTCACCGAGTTGGGGTCGAAACGCGATTCGCACCAGGCGACGCGGATTGCCCGGTTCACGTCGGCCTCCTTGAAGTAGAGGCTGACCAGCGCCCTCACCTGAACTTCGGAGAGCCATCCGGTCTCCGGTGAGGTGATGGTGCCGGTGGCGCGGGGCGTTGAGGTGTCCTCGGTGGTATCGGCTTCAGAACCGGTCGCGCCCCCTGCGCTTTGGGTTTCCACCCGGGCGGTGAGGACGGTGGAGGTCTGAACCCGCAGGGGCTCGGCGAAGGCGATCCCGGCGTATGCCCCGCTGGTGTGGCCCATGGATGCGGCGGCTGCCTCGAGACGCACCTGCTCGGCGTCGGGTCGGCCGACGTTGCCGAACGCGGCGAACCCGACCGCGGCCAGCACACCCACCGCCAGCCAGCTGGCGAGGAAAGAGAAACGCTTGTGTCGCATCGAAGTTGACTCCACGCGGGGACAGGGCCCGCCCAACCCCCGGAAGCCTACAGGTCTGTGGACAACTCTGTCCACGGAGTGAACAGTCGGGCCCGTCAGATGTCAGTTGCGTGGGCTTCCGGCGAGACGTGAGATGCCCACGATGACCAGCATCCCCAGCCCCGCGGCCAGGATCGCCGGTGGCCAGTCTGGGCCAGGTGGGCCCAGGGCAGCGCCCTCCAACCCGTCGGGCCACGGCCAGAGGATGCGGAGCGAACCGGCGAGCAGCCCGACCATGGCGGCCAGGACCGTGTCGTGGTGTCGGTCCAAGGCCCAGTTCAGGAACTGGGAGAAGAGGGCCAGGCCGATCGTCGCCCCGGCCAGGAGGGCGAGGATCGAGGCGATGTCCCTCGAGGTGACGGCCGCCAAGGCGGCTCCGTACATGCCGATGAGGACCAGGGTGAGCGACCCGGAGATGCCGGGGAGGATCATGGCGCAGACGGCCAGCGCCCCCGATGCTGCGAAGATGAGGGGGCCCGGGTCGGAGGCCGCCTCCGAGGGGCCGAAGCCGAGCAAAGTGAAGAGCACGATGCCCACGACAGCTGCGATCGCCGCCTGTCTGCCGGTCGGATGTTCGATCATCCGCCAGGCGTAGACCGCGGAGGCGAGGACCAGGCCGAAGAAGGCGGCGGCGAGGATCACTGGCCGGGTTTCGAGCTGGTGCTCGAGAAAGCGGGAGAGCAGGACCACTGCGGCGACGATGCCGACAAGGAGGGGGATGATGAATCCCCACTCGACGGCGCGGAGGTGTCTTCCTGCCTCGGCCCAGGCGAGGCGGATGATCGACCCGAGAGCAGAGGACCCCTGCTTGATGGAGGACACAAGACGCCGGTAGATGCCGAGGACCAATGCGATGGTCCCTCCCGACACACCGGGGATGAGGTCGGCCGTCCCCATGAGGAAACCGCCGAGAAGGGTCTTGAGGAGCCCGGGAATCACGTCGGCAAGGCTATGCCCGAAGGGGTGTGCGGCCAAGAACCATAAGCTGGCTCAGCCGGGGAGCCGCCCCACCACCCACTCCCAGTGGTGCTTGGTCGGGTCGAGCAGGTCGAAGTGGCCAAGGTCGGGTTGGAGCAGCTCCATGTCGAGCCGTCCTGCCAGCGCGGTCGAGTGCTCGGGCGAGACCACCTGGTCGGCGACCGGGTGGACGGCGACGGTGGGGACCGGCGCCGGGTCGACCCGCGCTGGGGCCCCCGACTCGAGGAGTATGCGGGACTCGTGCTCCAGCTCGCCCCGGTCGGCCACCCCGAGCTCGAGGTCGACAACGGGTGCCAGTCCGACCAGCAGGTCTACGGGGACCGACGCCCTGGGGGCGGACCACATGCCCAGGTATCCACCGGCGGAGTGTCCGATGATCGTCACGGGCCCTGTCACCGGTTCGAGCCGCGGCGTGAACTCCAGGGCCATGAGAACGTCGTGGGCAGACCCGGGCCAGCCTCCGCCGTCACCCAGGCGTCGGTGTTCGATGTTCCATGTGCTGTGGCCCCTCCGGTGAAGGTCGACGGCGAGACTCTCGATGGTGTCCCTGGTGAACTGGTGGCGCCACACCCCTCCGTGGATCAAGATCACGAGCCCGAGGTCCCCGACCCTCAAGTCACCCACGTTGTCGGGGTGGGGCCCGTACCGGACCAGGGTGGAGGGACTCTCGGCCTGGTTCAACAGGTGGCGGATGGCCGCCCGGTACCCGGCTACCCCCCTTCCGTAGATCGACATGACACATGCCTCCGAGATCATCGACGCCGCCCGCCACGGTTCCCGGTTTCGGACGTTGGACATGTGGACTTCGACCGTGGGGATGCCTGTAGAACGGATAGCGTCGGCCAGGGCCCGGGAGGTGTGGGTGAGGGCACCTGGGTTGATCACCACCCCGTCGGCGCCAGTCTGATGCACCGCCTCGACCAGCTCGCCCTCGTGGTTCGACTGGAAGGTCGACACCTCGAGGCCCATCCTCGCCCCGAAGTCCCTCAACCCGCCTTCGATCTCGGCGAGGGTGTCGGAGCCGTATATGTCAGGCTCCCGGGTGCCCAGCCGGTCCAGGTTGGGGCCGTGCACGACCAGCACACTCTTCATCGACGAGGTCGCCTTTCCGGGAGGGGAACCACCGGTTTCAGCATAGGTGGGGGAGAATGTAGGGGCCCGGCCCCGGGAACCCCCACCCGGCCTGAGTCGTCTCTATGAAGTTGACCAACCTGAACTGGAACTCGGCCCGGCTCCTAGCCGTCCTCCTCGTCGCCGCCCTGACGACGGCGGCCTGCGGTGACGCGCCCCTGGCCTCGATCGGTGACCGCAGCTCGGGGTGGATCAACGAGCCCGAAGTCACCACCACCACCCGTCCCCACGTCGAACGACCCACCTGGGCGCCGGTTGCCTCGGTCGGATGGTTCAACGACGACATCGTCAGCGAGAACCTCTTTGACCCCGAGGCGGTGGTTGCCGCGGTTTTCGCCCGACGTGAGGGGGATCGGTTCATCCAGGCCAGCCGGTTCGAGATCGTCAGCGTGGTGCCCGAGGTCGTCTTCCCGTCGATCGTCCCATACGGGGCGACGTGGGTGTCGTCGCAGCTGATAGTCGAGAACACCGGTCGGCTATCGGCGGAGCCGACCGCGGCCTTCGGCATCTGGTCGGCGGTGCCTTACACTCGGTCCCGTTCGGTGGCCCAGATGGCGGTCCTACGTGTCGCCCACGATCCGGACACGGCAGCCGACCTGACGCGGCCCGATGCCGAGTTTTCGTGTGCCCGCTTTGCCGAGCAGACCACCGAGGAGTGCTCGATGATCGACGCCGACGGCAAGAAGATCTGGAAGCTGTTCTCGGCGTCGGGGGTGACCCTGCTCTGGTTCGAGGGTTCCTACCGCTACGAGTTGTTCGGACGCCCGGTCGTCGATGCTGGAGCCCTCGAGCGGATGGCGGTCGAGACGGTGCCTCTAATCGAGATCATCGCCCCTCCCCTCGACGACGCCTGACAGCGCCTGGATGTCAGGCGCGGCGGGTCAGGTTTGCGAACTCGATCTTCCGGGTCGGCGCCAGCAGCAGGACCTCCCCGTCGTGTGACATCCACAGGTGGGGGCCCGCCTTGAGCCACACCCTGCTGGGGAGGGCATCGAGGTTGGCGCGCTTGCGACCGGAGGGGGGCCGGTAGGCGAGGACCTTCGGTGTCGGGGCGCCGAGGGCGTCTATGGGGCCGATCAGGTCGTAGCTGCCGTAGAGGGCCGCCATCGCCTCGGCCGGGTCGACCGGGCCGGTGCGGGAGAACCACTCGACCTGGCCGCAGTCGGCGCAGGGGACCACCGCGATCCGGCCCATCCACACCGGGAGGTGTTCGCAGCTCTGGCCCCGGCTCGATCCGATCCTGTCCATGTCCGACAAGCTAAAGACCCCCTGTGACAGGTTTCCGCCGCACAGGTGTCAGGGGCGGAGTACCGCCGGTTTAGGGACTTTGGTCAGTAGACCGCTGCGGCCCAGTGCGTCACGATGGGGTCTGACATCGTGGAGAACACCATGGAACCTCTGACAGTGGACGAAGCAAGGGAGATCCTCGCCGCAGCCCCGGTGGCGCACATCGGCGTGATCGTCGACGACGAGCCGTATGTGACGCCGATGTCTTTCGTCCTCGACGGAGACCGGATCCTGTTCCGCACTGTCGCCGGCAGGAAGCTCGACGGGATCCACGCAAACCCCAGGGTGTGTGTCGAGGTGTCCCGCTACGACGAGGGGACCGGTGACTGGGCCAGCGTCATCGTCTACGGCACTGCCGAGGAGATCGAGGACGAGGAGACCACCAGGATCACCGTCGAGATGCTCATGTCGAAGTACCGCGATGTCATCGGTTCCCCCCTGAGCAGGGGAGGGGTGAGACCGATCATCGGGTTGCCACACGTCATCGAGATGAAGATCGAGAGGGTCTCCGGGATGACCGCGGGACGGGGCTGGGGCCACAGGACCCGGCCGGGGAGACTCTGAGTGTTCGTCCGATACGCCACCACGGTCCCATTGGGGCTGGGCGAAGTCGAGAGGCGCATCGACGGGCTCCGCTCCGAGTTCGAGACATGGGCAGACGTCGCCTACCGGGAGGGCGAGAAGCTGAAGGCCAAGGTTGGCCCGGCCGGTGGCGTCGCCAAGTCGGTCACCCTCCATGTCGGGCCGGCGGAGATACAGAGGAGGGGGGTGGTCTATCCGGTTCGGTGGATGGCGAACGGGGCGGGAGCACTGTTCCCCGATCTCAATGCCGAGCTCACCCTTTCCAACCTCGGCCCGGATGAAACCACCCTCTCCCTCGACGGGACCTACGACCCGCCGCTCGGGGCCTTGGGGCGGATGATCGACAGGGCCGTGATGGGCAGGGTGGCGGAGGCCACGGTGCGTCAGTGGGTCGACCGGGTCGCTGAGGCAATCAGTTCGGACGTTGCCTAGGCAGGGTCACCCGGACCCGCGTCCCCTGGCCGGGGAGGCTCTCAACCAGCAGTCGTCCGCCCATGGCGGCAGCCCGCGTCCTCATGCTGGCGAGTCCCATGCCCCGTACTGACACCTGGTCCTCCTCGGCCATGCCGACGCCGCCGTCTGAAACCTCGAGGATCACCTCATCCTCCGCCCCGTCAGCCAGAAGCACTTCGACCAGGTCGGCCCGCGAGTGGCGCAACGCATTCGACAGGGCTTCGGTGGCCAGCATCATCAGGTCCTCGTGGTACCTCTGAGGGAAGTCCCCGTCTCCCTCGACTGTGAGCCGCACCTTGGTCGGATAGGCAGACCCCATCCTCGCCACCAGGTCCTGGATCCGGTCTGCGACGGGAACCGTGTGGGGGCTGCCCTTCAAGTCGAAGATGTAGCCACGGAGGCTGTCCACCGAGTGGTCGAGGCGGTCGACCGAGTCGTCGAGCAGGCGAGCCGTCCCCTCGTCCTCCATCCTGGCCGCCAGGGACTGAAGGCCGAGACCCACAGCGAACAGGTCCTGGATGACCGAGTCGTGGAGGTCCCGGGCGATTCGTTGCCTCTCCTCCATCACCGCCAGAGCACGCAGCCTCCCCTGAAGGCGCGCCGTCTGGACCGCTGCGCCGGCGATGCGGCTTAGGGCTTCGATCACCACCACGTCCTCGTCGGTGAAGCCACCGTCCTTGTCGGTCAGGTACAGGTTTCCGAAGGCCTGTTCGCCCACGGCGACCGGCACCCCGAGAAAGCTGGACATCTGGGGGTGATATTCGGGGAACCCCACCGAGTCCGGGTGGTCTCCCAGTGTGTCGAGGACGAGGGTGGCGTTCTCGCGGATGAGCGTGCCCAAGACCCCCTTTCCCGATGGGAGGTGGCCGATGGCCTTTGCCTGCTCGACCTCGATTCCCTCGTAGATGAAGTCGGAGAGCACCCCATGGTCGCCGATGATCCCCAAGGCGGCGTACCGTGCCCCGGTCGCCGTCCTGGCCTCGGCGACGAGGCGTCGTAGGAGGTTCTCCAGGTCTGCCTCGCCGACCACGGCAGCCGCCCCCTCGATGAGAGAGGCGATTCTGTCGAGGGGCGAAGGATGGCTCACGTAGGCACGATAACGACCGCTACCGTTCCACCGATGTCCCAGATCAAGGTTCTGCTGGTCGACGACCACGAGGTGGTGCGTGCAGGCCTCAAGGCGATGATCGACGCCCAGGACGACATGGTGGTGGTCGGCGAGGCGTCTACGGCCGACGAGGGAGTGAGGCGCGCGGGATACGACAGCCCCCACGTGGTGGTCCTGGATGTCCGTCTTCCCGACCGGAGCGGGGTGGAGGCGTGCCGGGACATCCGGGCGCGCTTCCCTGAGATCAGAGTGATGATGCTCACTTCCTTCGCCGACGAGGAGGCCTTGATGGCGGCGATCCTCGCCGGTGCGTCGGGCTATGTTCTCAAGCGGGTGCGCTCCGACGCACTTCTCGACGACATACGAAGGGTTGGGGCCGGCGAGTCGCTGCTCGATCCGGAGATGACCGAACGGCTCTTCAACCGGCTCCGGACCGGCGGCGAAGACGACCCGCTCCTCTCCAAGTTGACCAAGCAGGAGCGCACCATCGTCAACCACATCGCCGATGGGCTGACCAACCGGCAGATCGCCGAGGAGATGTTCCTCGCCGAGAAGACGGTCAAGAACTACGTGTCCACCATCCTGGCGAAGATGGGCATGAGCCGTCGCAGCGAGGCCGCGGCGTATGTGGCCCGGACCCAGGCCACCAAGGACGAACCTGTGGTCGCCGAGAGCTGGGACGAGGGCTAGGTACCCCGTACCCCGTACCCCGTACCGGGCTAATCCTTGGGGTCGTCATCAGTCGAGTCGCCATAG
>CAYVTP010000075.1:0-9567 GCA_964454615.1 uncultured Acidimicrobiaceae bacterium
CCGCGACCTCAACCTTGGCAAGGTTGCGCTCTAGCCAACTGAGCTACTTCCGCGCTGAGCGACCCAGTCTAATAGCGGGTCGATCCCAGCAAAATAGTCACATGCCGGACGACCCGAAGCCCCCGTCGCCCCTGTCGGTGTCGTCGAGCTCCAATGCCTCCACCCACTCGACCCAGGGCGCCTCCACCAACATCAGTTGGGCTATGCGGTCGCCGACCTCGAAGGAGACCTTCTCCGACCCGTGGTTGACCAGCAGCACGTGGATCTCACCCCGGTATCCCGAATCGATCAGACCCGGCGAATTGACAGCCCCGAGGCCGTGTCTTCGGGCGTGTCCGCTCCTTGGGAGGATGAACCCGGCGTACCCCTCCGGGATTGCCACTGCCAGCCCGGTGGGCACAGCCAGCCGCTGTCCCGGCTCCAAGGCGAAGCCGATCCGACACTGGAGATCAACGGCTGCGTCGCCCGGATGTGCTTGTCTGGGAGCCTCGATCCGAGGATCGAGACGTTTGAACCTGGCCTGCATGAAACCCCGCGTTGCGAACTAGACGAGTGAGAGGTCGACTGTAAGCGGAATGACGACCACACCACCGCCCAACAACCGGCGAAGACGGAGATTCCGGCTGTCCGGCATGGAGATGTTCGGTTTCATCGACACCCCCGGAACCGCCGTCGCCCCTCCACGTCGACTGGTCGAGACACCTCTCCCCCATTCACCTGACAAGCCTCCCGATGGAAGGGCCGATGGCCTTCAGACGGCGGTGAAAGCCGACCCCTTCGAGGACTGGGAGCCGGAGGAGGTGGGCCGAGGGCTCACCACTGGACGTGTGAGATGGGGCGTCCTGGTCACCATGCTGGTGATTCTCGGCGCGGTAGGGGCAGCAGCCGCCTGGATCTACCAACTGCCTCGGGCCGAGGCGAGGGCGGCGCGAGAGGAGATGGTGGAGTCGGCGACCGCCCTGATAGGGGTCCTCGGCGAGTTCGAGGCAGTCAACGCATCCCTGGCCGCCTCCTCGATGGACACCTCCCGGGTCAACACCGCCCTTCTCTCGCTCGATGCCGGGACCCGGCGCCTCTTCGAGGCCGCAGGCTCCCTCTCACAGGAAGACTCGGAGGCGAGGCTCGAGGCCATCGCCCTCACCGGCTTGCTGGCCGAGGCCCAAGGCCTGTTCACCTCCGCTCTCACCTACCGATCGACGGTGATACCAGTGCTGGTGCCTCCCGCCCTGCCGACCGATCCCGAGCTGGTGACCCTGGAGGACGGTGCGGAGATCCTCGCCGAGTGGGAGGCCCGTCTTGACAGCGTGCGCAACTCGCTGCCCGAGGGTCCTCTCGCCCCGGTCACCACCCGACTCCACGTCATCTCGGCCTCCCTCCCCAATATCCAGCGGACCTACCTCGATGCGATCGGAGAGGGGGATCCCGACGCCACCGCCGCGGCGACCAGAGTTCTCAATCTGTCTCTGCAATCCGCCGAGCGCCTGCTCTTCTCGGAGCTGGCCCGGGTCAGGGATGAGGTGGCAGCGATGATCACCGAGGCCGACCAAAGAATACGGCAGCTACCGGACGTGATCTCAGTCGGCTGACTCGAGTTCGGCCATCTCCTTCTCGAAGTCGGTTGCGTCCTGGAAGTCCTTGTAGACGGAGGCAAAACGCAGGTAGGCGACCTCGTCGAGCGCCCTGAGCCGCTCCAAGACCTGAAGGCCGATGTCCTCGGAGGCGACCTGTCTGGCACCACTCGACCGGAGCGAGTCCTCCACTTCGGAGACCAGGGCCTCGACATCCGAGCCGGTCATGGGCCGGTCGGCCAGGGCAGCGGAGAGGCCCGAGGTCAGCTTGGTAGTGGAAAAGGGCTCCAGGCGGCCGTTCCGCTTGCGGACCATCAGCTGAGCCTCGAGTCTCTCGTAGGAGGTGAACCTGTCGCCGCAGATTTCACACTCCCTCCGACGACGGATGGCACGTCCACCCTCGACCGGGCGGCTGTCGATCACCTTGGTGTCGGAGGCTCCACATGAGGGGCACAGCATCACCCCAGGGTAACGAGTGGGAGTGGTCAAGCCTCCGGAAGACGGAGGACCTGTCCGGGGACCAGTCCGCTGGAGGTGAGGCCACTCAGCACCATGATCCGCTCAACCATGGGCCGGACGTCTTCACCTTCGCCCACCTGCCGGGCTGCGATCCGCCACAGGGTGTCGCCCTGGACGACCACGTACTCCACGGTTGGCCCGGCTGGGGTGTCGGCGGAAGCGTCCCCGCCGATCAGAAGGAAGACTGCAGACACCGACAACGTGAGGGCAAGCAACCGGACGGATAGCTGTCCTGCTCTCTTTGTTGTCGTCTCCATCGTCTTCCTCCTGATCGGGCCGCTCGGCTGTATCACAACCGCCTGTCAGGGTTCGCGGCCTGCGGCTACACCGAAGGTGCGAACGTCTGTTCGATCACACTAATCGAACGGTTGTTCGATAGTCAAGTCGAACAAATGTTTGGCTCCCGGGTTCCAAACCGGTAACCTGGAGGGAACATCAGTTCGAGGGTCAGGAGTCAGAACATGGATCTCACCGAACGCCAGCAACAGGTGCTCGAGTACATCAAGGACACGGTGGCCGGCCGTGGATATCCACCGTCGGTCAGGGAGATAGGAGAGGCTGTTGGCCTCAACTCTCCCTCGACAGTCCACTCCCATCTCAACTCGCTGGTCGCAGCCGGGGCGATCAAGCGTGATCCGTCCAAGCCACGGGCCATCATGGTCACATCCGACCAAACACCGGGCATCAGGCAATCGGGCCGCACCAGGGACATCCCGGTGCTCGGAAGAATCGCCGCCGGCTCACCGATGCTCGCCGCCGAGAACCTCGACGACGTCCTCACCCTTCCCGTGGACCTCGTTGGTGAGGGCCCGGTGTTCCTGCTCCAGGTCAAGGGCGACTCGATGGTCGACGCCGGGATCCACGAAGGAGACCTGGTCGCGGTGCACAAGCAGCCTGAGGCCAGAGACGGGGAGATAGTGGCAGCACTCATCGACGGTGAGGAAGCCACCGTGAAGCGGCTCCGCCGTCGCCACGGCAAGGTCGTCTTGGAATCCGAGAACCCCGCCTACCCGCCGATGGAGTTCACCTCCGGGGTGGAGCTGATCGGGAAGGTGGTCAGCGTCCTGCGACGCTACCGCTGAACGAGTACTCGGCCGGGCCTTTCAGCCATGCCCGGCCGCCGCGGATGTCGACCAACGCCGCACCACCCGGCGCCCTGACCTCCACCGGTCCATTCCGGCCTCCGGTCAACTCCGAAGCAGCCACGACTGCCACCATCCCCGTGCCACAGGCCAGGGTCTCTCCCACTCCGCGTTCCCAGACCCGCATCCGCAGGAACGACCCGGAATCGGCGGCGAACTCGACGTTGATACCTTCCGGGAACTCCTTCTGAACGGAACGTCCCACGCCGCCCAGGTCGACCCGATCGGGGTCGTCGACGAAGGCGACGGCGTGCGGGTTTCCCACGTCGACGATCAGGTACTCGATACCGTCGATGAGCCTCGAGCCGACGACCTCCACTGGGCCCAGGTCGACCTCGACCCCCTCCTCCAGGACCCGCGCACCCCTCACCCCGAGAGCCGTGCCTATGGAGAAGTTTCGGTCCCGGACCCAGGCACGGTCGTACACGTACCTGGCGACACAGCGAAGGCCGTTGCCGCACATCTCGGCCGCGCTCCCGTCGGCGTTCCAGTACTCCATCCGGGGAGGATCGTTCCGGGTGACCACCAGGATGCCGTCAGCCCCTATCCCGAACCTCCGGTCGCAGAGTCTCGCCACCTCTTCGTCTGTGACCTGCAGAGGCCCCTCGACGACGATGAAGTCGTTGCCAAGACCCTGCATCTTGGTGAAGGCCACCACCGTCACTCGATCCCACCGATCACACCAACCACCCGTCTTTCGAGGTCGTCGTTCCAGGCTATCCATTGGATCCGGGGATCACGGCGAAACCAGGTTCTCTGACGCCGGGCCAGCTTCATGGTCGATCGCTCGGCTGCGGCGAACGCCTCCCCAATGTCGAGTTCACCCTCCAGGTGCGCTGCAATCTCCCGGTAACCAACCGCACCCCTGGCAGTTCGCCCCATGCGGGGCCAGAGTTCGTCTACCTCCTCGACCAGGCCGGCCTCTCGCATCTCCTGGAGGCGTCCCACGACGCGTTCCGGTAACCCGTCCCCGGGGTCGAATCCGAATGCGGTGAACTCGATCTCGGGCACGTATTCGTCCAGCCGCTCGGCCTCCCTTGTTGCTGCCCTCATCGACGGAGTCTCACCGGTCATCTCGAGAATCTCCACCGCCCGGATGACCCGCCGAAGGTTGGCCAGGTCGACATGCGCAGCGGCCTCCGGATCCGCCCCGGTCAATCGGGCGACCAGCGATTCCGGTTCCACCCCTTCCAGAGCCTCCCGGACCCCTGGGTCGGTGGGCGGAAAGGTCATCCGGTCGACCAGCGCCCTGAAATGGAGGCCGGACCCTCCGCAGATGACGAACCTTCGATCGGAATCCTCGAGGATCGCCCTGCCCTGCCGCCTGAACTCGGCAACCGTGAAGTCATGGTCTGGGTCGACCACGTCGATCATGTGGTGCTCCACCCCACGACGCTCTTCGAGAGTGGGCTTGGCGGTCCCGATGTCCATTCCGCGGTAGACCTGCATCGAGTCGACAGAGATGATCTCGGCGTCGAGCCGGAGGGCCACTTCGATGGCGACCGCAGTCTTTCCCGAGGCCGTGGGCCCGAGAATGGCCACGACCCGGGTCAGGCCCTGCTCCCCAGTAGATGGTGCTGAGCGGAGGAGTCGATCCTGGCGTCGAGGAAAGTCCCGGGGCTCACGTCGCCCGGGACGTGGACCACTTTGCCGGTCCGGGTGCGGGTGGTAGCCATACCGGGGCGTTTCGATGGGCCCTCGCCGAGTACCTCGAGAGTCGACCCGACCAACCCCGAGTTGATCTCTGCCGAGATCCGGTTCTGAGTCTCCACCAGGCGGGCGAACCGTTCACGGATGACCTCATCGGGCACGAACTCGTCCACCATCTCCGCAGCTGCCGTGCCCGGCCGGGGGGAGAAGATGAACATGAACGCCTGATCGAATCGAGCCTCTTCGACGACTGCCATGGTGAGGGCGAAGTCATCATCGGACTCTCCGGGGAACCCGACGATGATGTCGGTGCTCACTGACAGCCCGGGAATGGTGTCGCGGGCCATTGCCAGACGGTCCATATACTTGTTCCTCGTATAGCCACGATGCATTCGGCGAAGGACATCGTCGGAGCCCGATTGCAGAGGGAAGTGGAGCTGTTCGCACACCGCATCGGTCTCGGCCATTGCCCGGGCGACGTCCTCCCTGAAGTCGTTGGGATGGGGGCTGGTGTACCGGACCCGCCGGATACCGTCGACGCCGCCGACGCGACGCAGCAAGTCACCGAAGATGGGCCGTCGTCTACCGTCGATGGCCAGGTCCCGGCCATACGTGTCGACGTTCTGGCCGAGAAGCGTTATCTCCACCACGCCTTCGGCGGCGAGACGCTCCACCTCACGGATGATGTCCCCGGGTCGCCGGGAAACCTCCACACCGCGGACCGACGGGACGATGCAGAAGGTGCAGGTGTTGTTACACCCCACCTGGATGGTGACCCACGCCGAATGCTCCAGCTCGCGCTTGACCGGCAGGGACGACGGCATCGCCTGGAGCTCGTCGACCACCTCGGTGATCGGGCCCCACTGTTCGGCATGGTCGAGGAGGTCTAACACCCTGTCCAGGTTGTGGGTGCCCATCACCACGTCGACCCACGGTGCCCGCTCCCGGATCAGGTCGCGGTCCTTCTGGGCGGCGCATCCCCCTATCACCAGCAGCATCTCGGGGTTCTCGTCTTTGATCGCCTTGAGCTGGCCGATGTTCCCGTACATCCGGTTGTCGGCGTTCTCCCGGATGGTGCAGGTGTTCACGTAGACCACGTCGGCCGCTGCGTAGCTGTCCACCGGGCTCATGCCGTCGGATTCGAAGAGGCCGGCGATCCGCTCCGAGTCGTGCTCGTTCATCTGGCACCCGAAGGTCCTCACGTGGTAGCGCTTGCCACTGCGTGAGGGCGGTCGGACGGAGCGCTCCCGGACGGTCGGGTTCGGGAGGATTGTCGAGATGGTCATCTGTGGCTGGTCAGCGTGCGTAGTCGGTGGCCCGAAACTCGCGGATCACCGTGACCTGGATCCGACCCGGATACTGCAGGTCGTCCTCCAGTTTACGGGCGATCTGGCGTGACAGCTCCCTCGCCTCGACGTCGCTGACACCGCCCGGGTCGACCAACACCCGGACTTCGCGACCGGCCTGTAGTGCGTAGACCTCTTCGACACCGGGGAACTCGAAGGCGATGCCTTCGAGACGCTCCAGGCGCTTCACGTAGCCCTCGAGGGTCTCCTGGCGTGCGCCGGGTCGGGCAGCCGACACAGCGTCGGCTGCTTGGACGAGGACGGCGAGGATGGTCCTCGGCTCCACCTCGTTGTGGTGGGCTTCAATGCCGTGGACTATCGCCGGGTCTTCTCCGAATCTCCGGGCGATCTCCGCACCGATGAGGGCGTGGGAGCCTTCGACTTCGTGGGTGACAGCCTTGCCGATGTCGTGGAGCAGAGCGGCCCTCTTGACCGGGGCCGGGTCGACTCCGAGTTCGGAGGCCAGCATCGATGCGATCTGTGCGGTCTCCACGAGGTGGTTGAGCACGTTCTGGCCGTACGACGTTCGGTACTTGAGACGGCCCAGGAGGGTGATCAGCTCGGGGTTCACCCGCGACACACCGACTTCAACCATCGCCCACTCTCCGGCATCGCGGATGCCTTGTTCGACCTCGGCCTTGGCCTTCTCGTGGGCCTCCTCGATCGAAGACGGGTGGATACGCCCGTCGGCCACCAGCCTTTCCAGCGTGAGGCGCGCAACTTCGCGTCGGACCGGGTCGAAGGAGCTGACCGACACCGCCTCCGGAGTGTCGTCGACTATGAGATTGGTGCCGGTCACCGCCTCCAGGTGTCGGATGTTGCGACCTTCCCGGCCGATGATCCGGCCCTTCATGTCGTCGGATGGGAGGGCAACGACGGCGACCGTGGTCTCACTGACCACTTCCGCTGCCAACCGCTGGATGGCGGTGGCGAGGATGCGCCTGGCCCTGCGATCGGCCTCTTCCCTGGCCTTCACCTCGAGATCTCGGACGACGATCATGGCCTCCCGTCGCGCTTCATCTTCGACCTGAGAGAGAATCTCGGTCTTGGCGGCCGCCACGTCGATGCCGGAGAGCTGCTCGAGTTGGTGCCGGGCCTCCTCCTTCAGCCTCTCGAGGTCGCCCCGCGTGGAGGTCAGCTCGCCCTCCCTGTCGATGAGGAGCTTCTCCCTCTGGGCGAGGTTGGAGGCTCTCTGTTCGAGGGTCTCTTCGCGTTGGCCGAGCCGAGACTCGAGGTTGGACAGCTCGAGTTTCCGGTGGGCGAGTGACTCTTCCTCCCGCTCCCTGTAGGTCTCCGCCTTGGCGCGTCCTTCTTCTTCGGCGTTGGCCAGGATCCGTGAAGCCTCAACCCGAGCGCGGGCGAGGGTGTCTTCCGCTGTGATCCCATCCTTCTCCCGCTTCCGGGTGATGGTGAGTCGGGCGATCAGATACCCGAACCCGAGTCCCAGCGCCACCCCCAGGACTGTCAGTCCTATGACGAGGCCGTTGGACATTGGCGGTCCCCTTCCAGCCGGGACCTTCTGAGCCATATATGAGCGTGGCCGGGCCTTTCCGGGCCCGGCACACGAAGAAGCAACATGCTGATCAGGGTTTCAGTGGCCCTATCTGGCTTGGCTCCTCCTCATGGTCGTTAGGTTCCAGCTTTGGTTTCAAGAGCTTTTTCGTGTGTAGGAGATCCATCCTAGCCGACGTTGCGCCCGCTTGGAACACCCTCAGTTCGCGAAAAGCGGCGCTCACTCGTCGGATGCTGGCTCCGCCACCTCCTTGGGAGCGGGCGGCGCGTCCTCTGTGGTCATTCCGACTGCCTCGAAGACCTTGGCCTGGAGCTGAAGTGCCACCTCCGGGTTCTCCCGCAGGAACTGCTTGGCCTTCTCCCGACCCTGACCGAGCTGATCCTGGTCGAAGGTGAACCAGGCTCCGCTCTTCTTCACCACACCGATGTCGACCGCCACGTCGAGCAGGCTTCCTTCCCTGGAGATGCCGTGCCCGAACATTATGTCGAACTCGGCCAGCCTGAATGGAGGCGCCACCTTGTTCTTCGCCACCTTCACCCTGACCCTGTTCCCCACGTTTTCGGTCCCGTCCTTGATGGCTTCGATGCGACGGATGTCGAGGCGGACCGACGAGTAGAACTTGAGGGCACGGCCGCCAGGGGTTGTCTCCGGTGATCCGAACATCACTCCTATCTTCTCGCGGAGTTGGTTGATGAAGATCGCAGTGGTCTTCGACTTGTTCAGGTTGCCTGCCAGCTTCCTGAGTGCCTGAGACATCAGCCTCGCCTGAAGACCGACATGGCTGTCGCCCATCTCCCCCTCGATCTCGGCTCGCGGCACCAGTGCTGCGACCGAGTCGATGACGATCACATCGAGGGCTCCTGAACGGATCAGCATGTCGGCAATCTCCAGGGCCTGCTCACCCGTGTCGGGCTGGGAGATCAGCAACTCGTCGATGTCAACCCCGATCGCCCGGGCGTAGATCGGGTCGAGAGCATGTTCGGCGTCGATGAAAGCGGCGATACCACCGTT
Source organism: uncultured Acidimicrobiaceae bacterium (assembly GCA_964454615.1). GTDB lineage: Bacteria > Actinomycetota > Acidimicrobiia > Spongiisociales > ZC4RG35 > ZC4RG35. Next base: position 8,750 of record CAYVTP010000075.1, read on the forward strand.
CCTTTGAGCCTCAGCGACGATGTGCAAGGCAAGGCTGGTCTTGCCCGAGCTCTCCGGCCCGTACAGCTCGACGATGCGGCCACGTGGAACCCCACCTACTCCAAGGGCGAGGTCGAGTGAGAGAGCACCGGTCGGTATGACCTCGATCCGACGATCGGCGGCATCCCCCATCTTCATGATCGCCCCAGCCCCGAACTGGCGCTCGATCTGCCCGAGGGCCATGTCCAGTGCTTTGCCCCGTTCCCCTGATTTGTCGCGTTCCATCTCGCGTCCTTCCTGCCTCTTTCGGTGTCACCGTATCGGGTGTCTCTGACAGATCCCGGTAAGGCGGTGGATCACCCTACATCGAACATCCGTTCGACTCTGGTATTTACCGCGTCGAGCGGACAGATTCAAGGGGTTCGTTCTTGGGTCACCCGGCTGACGACTTTCGGAGGGCATGGGAGGGATAGGGGAGCACGGGAATCCGCCAGGCGATGGTGGCGTCACCGAGCCGCCAGGTGGAGGATTTCGAGGGGAACATACCGAACGCCTGCGCCGGCTCCCGTCCGGCTCTCGAACACCACCACCCGGTCGCACATCCACCGCGCCGAGAACGACTCGCCGACAAGCCCTGTCACGTCCGCAGCGGGCCTGACCCTTGCCAGGGTGAGATGCGGCCGGAAGGGCCGCTCCTCGGGTTCGACACCGGCGGACCGGGCAGCCTCCTCACAGACCTCGTTGACAGCTTCCAGACCCTCGACTCCGAGCCCTACACCCGCCCAGAACACCGTTGCCTTCCGCGGATTGGGGAACGCACCGAAACCATCGAGTCCCAG
>CAYVTP010000076.1:0-7022 GCA_964454615.1 uncultured Acidimicrobiaceae bacterium
CATCGCCGGGGACCGCGGCCCGTCCCAGCGCCGCCGCCCGGGCCATGACCAGGCCCACTAGGACCAGCCGCAGGCGTGGATCATCGTCGGGGAGGTCGGCGCCACGGACCACCCTCCATGCCCAGCCCGGGTCGGATCCGGCAGCCCCGAAGGCTCCCCCGCGCGGCACGTCGGCCGGGCCCTGAGGTATGCCCGGCTTGTCGGATCTCCAGTGGACCGCTGGGGCGGTGTCGAGCGAACGCCTCGGCCGCTCTCCCTCGCCTATGTCAACCCTCGGTTGCTGGCCCATCAGACGTAGGTGAGCCAGTGGCGAAACTCGTCCAGTTTGCCCATCACCGCCTCGCCGTAGAGCTCCTGCACCTTTCGGCTGATCGGGCCGGGCTTCCCGGACCCGACGGTCTTCCCATCGATCTCGACCACCGGCGTGACCTCGATGGCGGTGCCGGTCAGCAGTATCTCGTCGGCGGTGTAGAGGGCGCCACGGGCCATGTCGACCTCCCTGGAGTCCACTCCCTCGCGGGCGGCCAAACTCATTATCGAGTTTCGGGTGAGCCCCTCGAGGATTCCCGCGGACACGGGCGGAGTGAGCAGGACGCCGTCAGAGACCAGGAACAGGTTCATGCCGCTCCCCTCCGAGACCGATCCCGAGTCGTTGAGCAGGATCGCCTCGTCGTATCCGGCCCGGAGAGCCTCGCCCTTGGCCAGCATCGAGTTCAGGTAACCGCCCGAGCCCTTCGCCGTCGGTATCAGGGAAGTGTGTGAGATTCGACGCCAGCTGGAGACCATGGCGCGTATTCCCTGGTCGGACCCGTGCCCCAGGTACGGCCCCATGTTGAAGGCGGCGATCATCGTCCTCAGGCGGTTGTCCGACGGGTAGAGGCCAACGCTGCCCTCGGCGTAGAAGGTCATGGGCCGGATGTATGCCGATTCGAGACCGGTCCGGCGGAGGAGGTCCAGACAACCGGCGACCAGCTGATCGGTATTCCAGGAGCGGGCGAAGCCGTAGGCGTCCGCCGATGCCACGAGTCGTTCCATGTGCTCCCGGAGCCGGAACACCGCCGGCCCCTCCGGAGTGGCGTAAGCCCTGATGCCTTCGAAAACGCCGGTCCCGTACTGGAGCCCGTGGCTGAGGAAGTGGACGTTGGCCTCGTCCCATGGGACGAGCTCGCCGTCGCTCCAGATGTGGGATGACGGATCCATCGAGGCAAGGGTAAACGAGCCGGAGTGCCTGCGCGTCGGCCGCCTACCCTGCGCTCCGAGTGGAACGATTTATCGCATCCTTTTTCGGCCTCGGTCTGGCCCTCGGGCGCATCAGAGGCTCCGATGTGGGCTCCGGCACCGTGGGAGCCATGGCCGCCCTGGTCGCCGCCTGGCTCATAGGTATCCGCTGGGGTTGGATGGCGGTGATGGCGGTGGGGGTCGCTCTGATCGCCATCGGGACCTGGGCGGTGGCGCGTGTTTTCGAGTCGAGCGGCGACGCCGGGTGGATCGTCATCGACGAGGCGGCCGGCGCCTTCGTCGCGCTGATCGGGCTCACCGCCCTGCCGGCCATAGCGGTCGCCTTCGTGGTGTTCCGGGCCGGCGACATCTTCAAGGGCCTACTGCCCGGTGTGCGTCAGGCCGAGCGCCTCCCCGGGGCCACTGGCGTCATGGCCGACGATGTCGTGGCGGGCTTGTACGGTTTAGCTGCAGGACACCTCTTACAGGCAATCATCTAGGCAGGAGGAACGGACATGACGTGGAAACCGACGACGATCGCTGTCGGTGTGGACGGATCGGAGGGCAGCCAGCGGGCAGCCGAATCGGCTGCGGCCAGCGCGCGCCAGTGGGGGGCGAACCTCCTCATCCTCACCGTGGTCCGCACCCCGGAGGGTTGGTGGGGGCTGGGTGGAGCGCCACCGACCCCCGAGGCGCTGACAAACGCCCTCATCCAAGGACAGGAGCAGATCCTCAACGAAACCGTGGCGAACCTCGACCTGGAAGGTGTCGGTTACGAGACCGTCCAGGAGCTCGGCGACCCGGTCAACAGGATCCTTGCTGTGTGCGAGGAGCGGGACGTCGATCTGCTGGTGATAGGGCGGAGAGGGGCCGGGGTGGTGGAGAGAGTCGTATTGGGCTCCGTCGCCGACCGGCTGTGCCATCTCTCTCCCTGCCCGGTGATGGTCGTCCCCTAAAGACCCCACACGTCCGGCAGCCGTGGCTTGATCGTCGCCGCAATCCCCATCAGGTCCTTCCGATTCGGGAAGGAGCGGCTCGCCGACGTCCTCGGGCCCGAGGCGAGGCATCATCTGGGACGCATGCTCGCCGAGCGGATCGTGGCCGCGGTGGGGGTCGTCGGATGGCAGGCCCTGGTGGTCAGCGGCGACACCGAAGTCGAGAGCTGGGCCATCGGCGTGGGGGCCCGGTTTGCCCGGGACCCGGGCCATGGCCTGGACGGGGCGGCACGCGTCGGGATGACGGCTGCCGTCGAGCAAGGCCGGCGATGGTTGGTGATCCACTCCGATCTCCCGCTCCTCGAACCCGCTGACCTGGCGGTTGTCGACTCCCAACTCGTCCGGCACCGCGACCTGATCGCCCCGTCGTCCGACGGAGGGACCACCCTGCTCGCAGCCGGAGGGGAGATCGAGTTCGCCTACGGGCCAGGTAGCTTCCACCGCCACCTGCCTCGTCTGCTCGACCCTGGCGTGATAGCAGCCACAGGGCTCCTTCATGATCTGGACACACCCTCCGACCTCGAGTCGGCAGCGGGCCATCCCCGTGGGACATGGCTGAAGGGGATATATTGAGGCTCAGGAGCGAAAGGCATCGATGAGCAGGACGTACGTGATCACAGGCGGCACCGGAGGTCTTGGCAAAGCACTGGTCAGACGTCTCGTCGAAGGGGACTACAAGCTCGCGGTCACCTACCTCCTGCCCGCGGAAGCCCAAGAGTTCGAGTCGGAGTTCGACGTCGACGACGACAACCTCCTCCTGACCCGTGTCGACGCCACCAACCCGGAGGCGGTGCAGGGCCTCTTCGACTCGGTGGCCGAGAGGTGGGGCGACATCCACGGGCTTGCCTCACTGGTCGGCGGTTGGGCCGGCGGGCGCGACGTGGAGGAGACCGACGACGTCAGGTTCGACCGGATGCTCGACCTCAATCTCCGCTCGGCCTTCTATGCGGTGCGTGCCGCGGTGCCATATCTTCGGCGGAGCGGATGGGGCCGAGTAGTTCTGGTGGGGAGCAAGGGAGCCGTCGACAATCCCGCCAGCCAGGCGGCCTTCAACATCTCCAAGGCCGGAGTTGTGGCACTCGGCCAGACAGTGGCGCAGGAGCTCGAGGGGTCGGGCATCACGGCAACCGTGCTGATGCCATCGGTGATCGACACTCCGGCCACCAGGGAAACCTTCCCGCATGCCGACTATGTCAGCTGGCCCACGCCGGATCAGATAGCGGCCGTCGCCGAGTTCCTCCTCAGCGAGGACTCGGAGGTGATGAACGGGGCACTGGTGCCTGTTTACGGCCGGACGTAGAACCCGTCCCACTCGCGGTGTCCAAGGCCGATCCCGAGACGCGGGAGATCACAGGGTGGTTCGGCGGTATGCGGTGGCCAGGGCGTCGGCGTACTCGTTCCAGCGGAATCCGCTGTGCGCCGGGACCCACTCCAGCCGGGCCCCGGGCCTCTCCTTGCTCAGGCGGTAGGCCTCCTGGACCAGCTCCAGATTGGCGATCGGGCCGGTCTTGCGTCGCCATCCCCTGGCCTCCCAACCCTTCGCCCAGGTGTTGACGGTGTCCACCACCAGCTTCGAGTCGGTGTAGACCGGGATGTCCTCGCCGGGCACCACCATCCGGAGCCCGGCGATGATCGCCGTCAGTTCCATCCGGTTGTTGGTCGTATGGGTCTCCGATCCGCGGTCCTCGGCCACCACCTTCCCCGCCTCGACCCGAACCGCCCCCCAGCCTCCCGGCCCCGGGTTCCCCGATGAGGCCCCATCGGTGAACACCCCGGTGTCAGGACCGTCTTCGTATAGCTCGAGCACCTCGGCAAGGGTGAGGTCGCGGTTCTTGGTCACCGACTGCGGGCGTTTGGGCGATGCCGCGACGGCCTTGTTGGGAGTATCACGACAATCCATGCACCGCCGTGGTGTCCAGCCGGGATATCGGTCGAGGACCTCCTGGCGGACGGAGAAGGTAGAACCACAGTCCTGACAGGTGAACACGAGGAGACGGTACTTGGTACTTGGTACTGGGTACTGGGTACTGGGTACCGGTGTGCTCTATTTCTTCCTCAACAGGGACACGAACTGCGGCGACTTGAGCATCTTGAACTGGCGGTGCTCTTCGACCATCCCGTGGCGGGCGAACAGGTCTCTCACCCGGGAAGGCCAGAGCCAGTTGCAGTGGATCTGACGGGCTTTGAGGGGCGTCCCGTAGAGGATCACCGAGGTGGGTATCGCAAAGATCCCTTGGAACGGCTCGGCCGGATAGACGAGGAGGGCCTTGCCCCCGGGCTTGAGGACTCTCGCCATCTCGGCAGCGGCCCGGTCGAGTGCCGGGATGTGCTCGATGGCGTGGAACGAGACGATGGCGTCGAACTCCTCGTCGGCGAAGCGCATGGCGTCCGCTGACATCTCCTGGATCAGTTCGGTGCCGGCAACTTCCGGAGCCTGGGGGTTGACGTCTATCCCGACGATGTCGACGCCGCGGGCCGCCAGGTGCTTGGTCAGGTGGCCGGCCCCGGCTCCCACTTCGAGGACCCGAGTCCCGGGCGGTAGGACCAGGAGCTTATCGACTATGTCGAGGTGGTCGGGATCCCAACGATTGAGCATCGCATAGCGACGCGAGTTGTAGGGATTTGCCTCGGATTCGGTTCGCATCCGTCTATTGAGTCAGAAGGGGCAGCGACCTGCCATCGGGAAATACCCTGACCTTTCCCTTTGCCGGTGCCGGATCGGTCATGGGTCAACCATATCCAAGTTCTCCAGATGCGTGGCCACCGCATAGTCCAGGATCGCAGGACCGTGGGCTGTCAGGGCGACGTGGGAGACCGATGTGTTCGCCGGGGTGAACAACGACTCTGCGTGGGTGTCGCCGTTGCTGGTCATGGCACCCAGATACGACCGGATTGCTCCTCCGTGGGCCACCACAACGGTGGGCTCGTCGTTGGCCGGGTCCAGGGCTCCGATGGCGCCGGTGACCCTCTGGGCCAGACCCTGCCATGTCTCGCCGGACCCGCCACGTGGCAGGTCGACTCCCTGCCTGTAGATCGACTCCATGTCGGCCGGGGACCTCTCCAGTATCTCGGCGGTGGTCAAACCCTCCCAATCGCCCATGTCCATTTCTTTGAGGCCTTCCACGGGCACGATGTCCCCTGCGGCCACCCGCGATGCGGTCGACATGGCCCGCTTGAGGGGAGAGGAGTAGACGGTGTTTGCCTCCCCGTACCAGGCCCCCAGCGCTTCGGCCTGACGATGGCCCACGTCGTCGAGATCCCAGTCGCCGTGTCCCTGCCACCTCTGCTCTGTGTTGGCCCGTGTTCTCCCGTGCCTCACCAAAGCCAGTACGGGGTCACCCTGGCCCAGGTGGTGCTCGACGGTGCGGGACCGGGGCCCGAGGTGCCCGGTGTCGTTGAAGGTGACCAGGCGTGACCTCCCATGCTCCCGCCTGATCCGGACCATTCCGGTGTTGGCGGTGATCGGATGTATGGGGCGGCCGTCGCCCGACAGGTGTCGGTGCAGGATCGGCTGCAGGAAGCCTCCGTGGGTCACCACGACGGCACGTTGGTTTTCTCCCAGGGCGTCGAAGACCCTGTCGAGGGCGGCATGGGCCCTCTTTGCCAGAGTCTCCAAACTCTCCCCGACGACACCCATGGGGACGCTCCAGTCATTGAAGGCGGCGCGGAGCTCGTCGCCACTCTCCCGCTCGACTTCCTCGAAGGTCCGGCCCTCCCAGCGGCCGACGTCCATCTCGATGAAGGACTCGTCGATCACCACCTCATCCGAGATCGCCCCCGCGGTACGGCGGGCCCGTTCCAGCGGCGAGCTGATCACCACCTGGTAGTCCCAGGTGGACATCCGCCGTCCGAGAAGCTCGAGGCTCTCCTCGCCGGCCTGGCTCAGCGGTCCGTCGGTCCGGCCATGCCACCGGCTCTCCACATTGCCCTGAGACTGGGCATGGCGGATCAGGACGACTTCCTTGAAGGCCGTCGGCGACGTCGAATAGGGCGGCGTTCCGCGCTGGGTGGTGGACATTGAGAGAGGGGATTCTAGGAGAGCCTGGAGTCTGTCTTGAGAGCCGGGCCGGTCAACCGAGGATGTCGAGGGCAAGGGCGAGGGCGACGAGGGCCGGAAGCTTCATGGCCATGCCCAATGCCGGGGCCACCGCGTCCTTTAACGGGTCGCCGAAGGAGTCCCCGACGAGGGCCGCGGAGTGGGCCTTGCCTCCGGCACCACCGAACGCGCCTGACTCGAGGAACTTCCTGGTGGTGGCAAGGGCGCCTCCGGCGTTCGCCGCGAACACCGCCAGCAGGAACCCGGTCACCACCGCACCGGCCACCAGGCCGCCGAGCAACTCGACGTCGAGGAACCAGGCGGCCACCGGGATCACCAGCATCAGGCCGGTCGAAGCCGCCGACTCCCTTAGGCTGGCCCTGGCCGCGATCCTCACCACGTCGACCCCCTGGGGCGGGTCGGCCTCACCGGACACCATGTCGTGACTCTCGGTGTCGACCACCCGTTTTCGGGTCCTGGCGACAGCGCGCAGGGTGAGGGCCGCCACCAGGAAAGGAACCATGGCCCCGACAACCAGGCCTGCCGCTACCGCAGGGCGGCCCACGTCTAGGCCGGGTGAACCGACCGAGGATGCGAACGCCGCATAGAGGGCGAGCCCGGTGAGGACCGCCGAGGCGATGGCGCTGCCCCGCGACACCGCCTTGGTGGCATCTCCTGAGGCGTTCAGCTCGGCCACCGCCGAACGGGGGCCGGCGGCCATCCCGGCCACGTTCGAGAGGGCGGCGGCGCTGTCGGTGATCGAGCCGAAGGCC
>CAYVTP010000076.1:7032-9530 GCA_964454615.1 uncultured Acidimicrobiaceae bacterium
GCACCGCCATCCTCGCTCCGATGGTCAGGGATGCGCCGATGGCAGCCAGACCGACCCCGTAGAAGCCACCACCGGCTCCAAGGCCCCAGTCCCCCGAATAGAACGCAGCCCCGACCCCTCCGAGGATGATGGTCGCCGACACCACCGACGAGCGGAGCCCTTCGGCCACCCCGGCGATTATCAGGGCAGCAGCCCCGTCCTGGGACTGGCGGGCCACCTCCTTGACCGTGCGCGACCTGTCGGATGTGGAGCGGCCCGCCAGCTCCGACACCCCCCAACTGGCGACCATCCCAGAGAACACTGCCAACCAGGGCCCCAACCAGGCAGAAGGCTCGCCGGTGAAGGTCAGTGCGGCTGCCAGGCCAACTCCACCGACGGCAACGACGAGAGCCAGCCGAACCCCCACCGCCAACCGAGCATCGGGCGACCGTCCTCCCATGAAGAAGGTGGCCGTGCCGAGAAAGGACGACAGGATGCCGATCGCCGCCACGGTCAGGGGAAACGACACCATGGCCCCGAAGGAGGCATGGTCGGAGAACACGAGGACCGCGTAGACGAGGGTCGCCACCAGTGCGCCGACGTGCGACTCGATCAGGTCTCCCGCTGCCCCGATCACTCCCCGGACGTTGTCTCCGACGCCATCCGCCAGGAGCCTCCGGCTCTTCGCATGCTCCCGCACTGCCTGGGTGTCCACCCCTTTGGAGAAGGCGCCTCCGGCCCCTCGGATCACCATCAGGGCCACCGAGGCTCCCAGGGCTGCGGCAGCGGCTGTTACTGGCCAGCCACCCGGTGAGACCAGGGACTCCAGGGCGATCCCTGAGGTGGTGAGGAGGAGAAGGGCAAGGCCGGCGACGATCAGCCCGGTGGCACTCCCTCCCCGGACCGCCACCCGGAGGGCTGCGGGCCCGCCGCCGTCTTCGGCTGCGGCCGGCACCCTACCTACCGTGGTGACGCTCCCCCCCGCCGACCAGACCGCGGCGACGATCGACACCAGGGCCCCGAGGGCATACCAGGCGGCCGCTTCGACCGTCCCCAGGATCGCTATGGACACCCCGACGACGAGGAGTCCTCCGGATGACCACCACACCGTCTCTCGAAGGAAGGTCCCGACCCCTGAGCGGAAGGTGGATGCGGCAATGCCCAGACCGCCAGTGAGGGGCGGTCGGGATGCCCGTCGGCCGAACAGGATGACAGCGGTCGCAAGGGCAAGCGCCGAGACACCAAGGGCGAGGAAGGGGGCAGCGTCGTCGATAGGTAGGTCAGACCCTCGGGTGGGCCGAAGGGTTGCAGGGGAGCATGGGCCGTCGACACTCCAACTCCAAGAGAACGGGCCCGGTGAGCTCTGGTTGGCTCATCGGGCCCGTGGACGGCGTTTCAGGGAGCTGTGGTCCCGGGAACGGTGGGTATGGGGATGGTGATGTCGCCGTTGCCCCCGCCCTCGCCCTCGCGGATACCGAAGTACCAGATGGCTGAGGCGATCAGGAGCACGGCAATGATGCCGGCGACCAGGGCGCCGACGTTGTTGGTCTCGTTCCTGACGACCACCTGCCTGTCGTTGTCACTCATGTCCATTCCTTTCGTGGGAGTGCGATAGGGCGCGACATACCCGAACCGCCGGGCCGCCAAACATCACTTGCGCTCGGTCCCGGGTGTAGGCCACCGACCTTCGCCGCCCAGAACCCTGACGCTAAGTCCTCTTTTCTGTCACGGCCTCCCCTTACCTTCACCACCATGGGCATTTCAGACGACTGCTCGGCCCCCGGTTGCGAGACCGACTCCTACTCCCGGGGCCTGTGCGAGATGCACTACCGCAGAGTCCTGCGGAACGGAACCACCGAACGTGTCAGACCCCGGTACGGGACCCTGGAGTGTGGGGTCGAATGTTGCGACCGCCTCGCCGTCGAGAGGCGTCTGTGCCACGGTCACTACCTGCGCTTGCAGCGTTCCGGCGATCCCGGCTCCGACCCCCTCCGTGAGGGCCCTCAGACCTGTCAGATCGACGACTGTGAACGGCCACATCAGGCGGGAGGCCTTTGTGGGACCCATTATCAACGCCGTCGCGCAACCGGGGATCCGAGGCCAGAAGAGCCCGTTCGGAAGGCGACCGGCGAAGGGTGGATCAACACCGGAGGCTACCGCGAGGTCCCAGTCCCAAGGCACCTGCGCCACCTGGTCGGGGGAGCGAGAAAGGCCGGGGAGCACCGGCTGGTCATGGCCATGCACCTGGGCCGCCCGATCAGGCCCGACGAGGTGGTCCATCATCTCAACGGTGTGCGGGACGACAACCGGATCGAGAACCTCGAGCTCTGGTCGACCGACCACCCGAAAGGACGGAGGGTCGACGACCTGGTGGCTTGGTCCTTCGAGATCCTCGGCCGCTACTCGCCCGAGGACTCCTGGATTCCGATCGACGATGACACCTCTCTCGCGACAGGACATCCACCTCACATCACGGAAGGAGGCCGGAGCTGCAAGGTCGAAAAAACCCAATGAATATC
>CAYVTP010000077.1:0-9359 GCA_964454615.1 uncultured Acidimicrobiaceae bacterium
GCAGGGTCTTCATGAGTGGACCTCGGGCATCGCGGTAGAGCGTACCCAGTACCCAGTACCCAGTACCCAGTACGGTTTGCTCCATGGCCAACAGGCTGGCGAACGCCACCTCCCCCTACCTGCTCCAGCACAAGGACAACCCGGTGGACTGGTGGGAATGGGGCCCCGAAGCCTTCGAGGAGGCGCGGCGTAGGGATGTCCCGGTACTCCTCTCCGTCGGTTACGCGGCGTGTCATTGGTGCCATGTGATGGCACACGAGTCATTCGAGGACCCCGACACCGCTGAGGAGATGAATCGCCAACTGGTGAACGTGAAGGTCGATCGGGAGGAGCGACCGGACGTAGACGCCATCTACATGGAGGCGGTTCAGACGATGACGGGGCACGGCGGCTGGCCGATGACGGTGTTCCTCGATCATGAGGCCCGCCCGTTCTTCGCAGGCACCTACTTCCCCAAAGAGCCCCGACAGGGGATGCCATCGTTCCGCCAGATCGTGTCGGCCATCTCGGAGGCATGGCGGGCCGACCGCCACGAGGTCGAAGAACAGGCTGTACGCCTGGTCGATGCCATCTCTGGGAGCATCCCGCCCGGGACATTGCCCACCGTCGAGCAGATGGAGGCCGCCTACTCCCGTATATCCAGCCTCTTCGACCATACCAACGGCGGCTTCGGACGGGCCCCCAAGTTCCCCCAGCAAACGGTCCTCGACTTCCTGCTCAGAGTCCGCAAAGAGCAGTGGGCGTCCGGAGCCGATGAAATCCTGGCCCGGACTCTCGAGGCGATGGCCCGCGGAGGGATTCGGGACCATCTCGGAGGCGGGTTCGCCCGCTACGCGGTGGACGAAAGATGGTTGGTGCCCCACTTCGAGAAGATGCTGTACGACAACGCCCAGCTCGCCCGCATCTACCTCTGGGCGGGGATCGAGCTGGACCGCCCCGACTTCGTGGCTGTGGCCCGCGACACGCTGGAGTACATGGCCCGTGATCTCAGAGGCGATCACGGAGGCTTCTACTCGTCCGAGGACGCCGACTCCGAGGGGTCGGAAGGAAAGTTCTACGTCTGGACCCTGCAGGAGCTCAACGACCTCTTGGGCGACGCTGCCGAGGGAGTAGCCGCCTACTACGGGATCACCGCTGAAGGAAACTTCGAGGGCTCGAACATTCTCTCCATCGTGGGCGAGGCTGAGCCGGAGGGGCTCGGGGAGGCCCGTCGCACTCTCTTCGAGGCAAGGGAGCGCAGGGAGCGACCCGGGCTCGACGACAAGGTGGTTGCGGCGTGGAACGGGTTCGCCATCAGGGCCTTCGCCGAGGCCGGCGCGGCCCTGGGTGACGACAGCTATCTGAGGGTTGCCGCAGAGGCCGCCACCTTCATTCACGATCGGTTGGTGGTCGACGGTCAGCTGATGCGGTCCTGGAGGCAGGGTCGCACCTCGGGGCAAGGTTTCGTCGACGACCACGGCGCCATGGCTCTGGCCTTGTTCTCCCTCTTCTCCTCCACCGGCGATTCCCGTTGGTATGGGGAGGGGGTGCGGCTCGTGGGACAGCTGTCCAGGTTCCAGAGGCCCGAGGGAGGCTTCCACACCACACCTGACGACGGCGAGCAGTTGATCAAGAGGCCCTTCGACATCACCGACAACCCGATGCCCTCGGGGAATGCGCTGGCCGGCGAAGCCCTCCTCTACGCCGCACTGTTCACCGGCGACCGCGAGCTCAGGGACAGGGCGGAGGCGGCGCTGGCCGCGGCCGGCGCCCTCATCGATCGCTATCCGTCGATGGTCGCGCACCACCTGTCGGTGGCCCATTCGCTCCATTCGTCCCGCGAGTTGGCCATAGTCGGCCAGGGGTGGGAAACGCTGGCAGCAGTCCACTACGAGAGGTATCGGCCGCACGTGGCATTGGCCGTCTCACCGGAGCCGAGCCGAACCGTACCTCTTCTCGAGGGACGGGAGTCGGCGGAGGCGACCGCCTGGCTGTGCCGGGGGTTCTCGTGCGACCTACCCACAGCGGACGCCGGGACCCTGTCGGCCCAGCTCGACTCCGGGAATCCGGGCTGAGGGCCAGGCGTTGCCCAGGACATGCCCGCACTACGTTTGAACCACGCCGTGCTCTTCGTCTCCGACCTGGCCCGGGCACGCCACTTCTACACCGAGGTCCTCGGCTTCACCGTCGTCTCCGATGAGGAGGGCTTCAACGCCACCTTCCTCAGGGCCCCCGAGTCGACCAACCACCACGACCTTGGCCTCTTCGAGACTCCGGGGCCCAAGTCCCCACGCGGCTCGGTCGGCCTCTACCACCTCGCCTGGGAGGTCGGGCAGATCGAGGATCTGGTAACGGTCCGTTCGGCGTTGTCCGCTGCGGGAGCACTATCCGGTGAGTCCCATCACGGAGCCACGGTGTCGTTGTACGGGGCCGATCCCGACGGCAACGAGTTCGAGATCATGTGGATGCTGCCGCGGGACTCGTGGGGCGAGTATGAGGACCGTGGGGTCGTCATGCCTCTCGACCTCGAGGCCGAGGTGGCCCGATGGGCCGGGACCTGAGTCTTGGAGTGGCTGACCATCGGGGAACTCGCCAGGAGATCGGGCGTGGCCGCCTCGGCCCTCCGGTTCTACGAGTCGAAAGGCCTGATCAGCGCCAGGAGGACCGACGGCAACCAGCGGCGATACCCGCGGGCGACACTGAGGAGGGTCGCCCTGATTCGCGCCGGACAGAGTGTGGGGCTAACGCTCTCGGAGCTCGGTGATGCCCTGCGCACTCTCCCGGTGGACTCGAACCCCACCAAATCCGATTGGGAGAGACTGTCCGGGGCCTGGCGCAGCCGTCTCGACCGGCAAATCGATGACCTCTTGGCCCTACGCGACGAGCTGACCGAGTGCATCGGATGCGGCTGCCTCTCACTGAGCAGCTGCCGGTTGTTCAACCCCGACGACATCGCCGCCACCCGAGGCAGCGGGCCGCGCTACCTGCTCGGCGACGAGCGGCGGTCGGAGGGTCCCAGCGGCTGACCTGCCCCCGGCCGGGCCAGATACCTCGCCGAAACCAGGACGAATGCAATCCAGAGGACGTCGGCGAACAGCAGATGGGCGAGCCGCATCGCCAGGGGGAGCTGCAGAACGATATTGAGGGCGCCCGTGGCAGCCAAGGCAGCCACCAGCCAGGGGAGACTACGACCCGCCAGGCCGGGTGGAAGTCCGGTGTTCAATACGACGCGCCAACCGGCAGCGATGACCACCAGGGCCAGGATCGGGTGTACCACCCGGAGTGTCATCAGGAAGTGGGCCTCGTCTTCGAAGTCTGCCCCACTGATGGGGAACAGGGTGTCGGCAAGGGCGGTCACCGCCCCGGTGGCGGCCAACGCGACCAGGGCGACTCCGCCGGCCACGACCCAGCGGCGTGCCGGTGCTGACCAGTGGAGACGCCCACCGCCCGACAGCCAGAAGATGGTCAGGGTCACGGCCCCCAGGAGAAACAGGGTGTTCACCAAGTGGAGAGGCACGGCAACCACCCTGGCCATCGAGGCGTCGTCGGCGACCCACTCGGCAAGCACGATCATCGCACCGATCAGCGACTCGACGACGATGGCGATGGCCGAGAGGGTCACCCCGGTGCGCGCTGGAGAACCCCTCGAAGTGGCTCGCCACACCCAACCCACCAGACCTGCCACCAGGAGCAAGGCGACGCCACTCGTTGCCCGATGGGCGAACTCGATGGCGGTGGCCCCTTCCAGCTCGGGGACCAGCTCGCCGAGACAGGCCGGCCATGAGCGTCCGCAACCTGCTCCGCTTCCCGTGGCGCGGACCAGCGCACCAACGAGAATCACCCCCACGTTGAACATCAGGACGAACCAGGCATAGCGGACCAGCCGTGAGATGCCGCCGGGTTGGTGATCGGTGCTCTGTACTCGCTGCTTCGACATGACCCTCGTTGTCCCGGTCATACTTGGCGGTGACGGCGGTCACTGTCAAAGTACCAAGTGCATCACTCTCGAGCGGATCAGATGATTCATCAAGACATCCTGTCGACGATCGGTAACACCCCCCTGGTCAGGCTCGCCCGTCTCCACCCTCCCGGGAACCTGGTGGCAAAAGTGGAGACCACCAACCCGGGAGGGTCGGTGAAGGACAGGATCGGTGTCGCCATGATCGACCAGGCCGAGGCCGAGGGGTTGCTCCGACCCGGGGGAACCATTGTGGAGCCGACTTCCGGGAACACCGGCGTGGGGCTTGCCATCGTGGGCGCGGTCAGGGGTTACCGGGTGATTTGCACCGTTCCCGACAAGGTATCCCAGGAGAAGCAGGACCTCCTCAGGGCCTACGGCGTCGAGGTCGTGGTCACCCCTACGGATCGTCTGCCGGAGGACGAGGACTCCTACTACGGAGTCGCCCGGCGGCTCGCCTCGGAGATAGACGGGGCGTACCACCCGGACCAGTACTCGCACATGGCGAACCCTCGGGCGCATTTCGAGAGCACGGGACCAGAGATCTGGGACCAGACCGAAGGCGAGATCGGGGCCCTGGTAGCCGGAGTGGGCACCGGGGGGACCATCAGCGGGGCCGGCTCATATCTCAAGGCGATGAATCCGGAGATCGAGGTTGTTGGGGCCGATCCGGAGGGGTCGATCTACACCCAGGGAGCGGGCGGCGACATCCATCAGTATCTGGTGGAGGGCGTCGGCGAGGACTTCTATCCCGAGACCGTCGACCTCTCGGTGATCGACCGCTTCATCGAGGTGACCGATGCCGAGTCTTTCGCTTCCGCTCGCAGTCTGGCGAAACGCGAGGGGATCCTCACCGGTGGATCCGGGGGAATGGCCATCCACGCCGCCTTGGCAGTGGCCTCAGAGGCTGAGTCCAGGCTGGTCGTGGTGATCGTCCCCGACTCGGGACGTGGGTACCTATCGAAGGTCTTCAGCGACACCTGGATGAGAGAACACGGCTTCGAAACATGAGAGACCCCCGCCGGGGCGGGGGTCTCTCCTAGTACTGCAGCACCGACGTTTCTCGATGACTCGCCACAGATGGACAAAGCCTGTGGTAGTCGATGCCGGGTGGTCCGGGTTTGGAGTCGCCACCGTCCCCTATCAGGGAGAGCGGCGCTTCAGCGGTCGGCGCCGCTCAGCGCCCGGCCACCTCCAGAGTCCAAGAACTTTCATGCAATTTAGGACCACCTCCTTTCTCTGGTGGCAACAGTCTGCCACATCCCGGATTCGTTTCGTGAAGGTTTTTTTCCTGGCTGACCAGAAAGGATCTCAGGGAGCGATCAGATGCGAAGCATCTCGAGGAACTCGGAGACCCAATCCGAGAAGGCACCGAGACCCCGGCTCACCGCCCAGAGGAAGGCGATGCCCAGGGCAACGATCCCGGCCACTGTTGCCAGGGTCCTGACCTGGTAGAACCGCTTCTCGACCGGGTCCTCCATGTATGAGGCCTCGGTGACGAGGATCATCGACGCAGGTGGAGGCGAAGTGGGCGTCTCCCGGATGTAAGCCGTCGTCGTCTCCACCAGTGCCCGAGAGCTGACAGGTGAATTTCCCACCACCACCGCATGGCCCGCATCGAAGTCGCCTTCAGGGGTGGCAGCATCACCTTCATACTCCTCCAACAGCTGTTCCAGCTCGTCGACACGTTCGTCGGGAATGGTGTCGAACAGCGAGGCCGTGCTCGCCTCGATGTGTGCCGGCTCGCCCTCCGAGCCCTTGGCGATGCCTTCGGGCTCGCCCATGGGCACGATCTCGGGGGCGAGAGTGGCCAGGGCCTCTTCGATGGTCGGACTGGTCTCCACCGCTATGGGCTGCTCGATGCCGGCCTTGTCGAACAGCATCCTCTCGTCGACGCCGATGACGGCAGCCAGGGTGGACACCACATCGGCATCGTTGGGTACCGACTTGTCGCTCTCCCACGAGCGGATGGTGGCCGGCGATCGGCCCACCAGCTGGCCCAACCTGGCTTGGCTGATACCCAGTTTGGTCCGTCGGTATCGGACGGTGCGTCCGAAGCTCCTCTCAGGCATCTTCCGAAATGCTACGACGAAACTCGATGTTTGCGGGTCGCCGGAGGCCGCCGGGGCGGCGGCCTCCACTCCGACCCCAATTCAGCTCTTGATTGCTGCGACCTCAAACTCCAACGTGACCTTCTCGCTGACCAGGACTCCCCCGGCCTCGAGCACCGTGTTCCAGTTGACCCCCCAGTCTTTGCGGTTGACGACCGCACTGCCTTCGAACCCGATTCGGGTGTTGCCCCACGGGTCCACTGCCGTCCCCAGGTAGGTGACATCGAAGGTGACCGGGCGGGTGGCGTCACGGACCGTGAGGTCTCCGGTGACATGGTACCGGTCGCCGACACCCGAAATCGATGTGGTCGCAAACGAGATCTCGGGATACTCGCCAAGTGCCAGGAAGTCGTTGCTTCGAATGTGCTCGTCCCGCTGCTCGTTGCCGGTGTCGATGCTCAGGCCCTGGATCTTGAGCCAGCCGGAGGAGGACGCCGGGTCGGACCCGTCGACTTCGAGGCCTCCTTCGAATTCGGCGAAGCGCCCCCGGACCTTGGTGACCATGGCGTGGCGGGCGACGAACCCGAATCGGCTGTGAGCCGGATCGAATCGATAGGACCCGGTGAGAGCCTCTGTGCTCTGGCCGACGAGTTGGATGTCTGTGGGCATTTGCTGCCTTTCTGTTGATGTGTCAACCATCTTCCCACAAGGTAGATGACATGTCAACTGATGGGTGGTAAAATGAGAAGATGAACACCAACCTGAACGACACCGAGAGGCGAGCCTGGGACGCCTACCGGCGGACCAGCGTCAGGTTGGCGTCACAGCTGAACAGGTACCTGGCCCGCTCCACCGGCCTCTCCTTGCCCGACTACGAAGTCCTCGAGGCAGTCGCCACGGCGAGTGACTCCAGGCTCCGAGCGTACGAGCTCGGCGAGGAGCTCCAGTGGGAGAAGAGCCGTCTCTCCCACCACTTGAAGCGGATGGAACAACGGGGCCTGATCGAACGTGTGGCCTGCGAGAGCGACGGACGGGGCCTGTGGATCACCCTCACGCCGACGGGGCACTCCGCCTTCGAACAGGCCAGGCCCGGCCACACTGCCGACATACGCAGACTCCTTCTGGGACTGGCATCTTCGGATCAACTGGAAGCGATCACGGAGCTGTCCGAGAAGGTGATCGCCGGTTTGCCCGACGACCACGATCTCTGCGAAGAGTGATCCCGGCGCCCGCCGGCACCTCTGTGACCTTCGACCCTCCCGAACCCTCGCAACGAGCGCTTATCCTGCCCTCAGGCCAACGAAAGGGAACAAATGAGAAGATGGGCATACTTGCTGACGATCGTCGCCGGCGTGGCCATAGTCGCCGGGGCGGTCGGCACCTGGATCCTCACCGCCAACACACTCAGCGCACAACGCATCACGGTTGCCAGCGACGCCGATTGCATGGCCGACCGACAGGTACGCGGGCCCTACACGGCGTACTGCCAGGCGCGACTGATCGAAAAGCACACCCTGACGCTCACCGACGGCCAGACCTACGCCGAGCTCGACCGTGAGGACCCGAGGCGGCAGGTCGCCATGAACTCGTCTTTCCTCCAGGCATCGCTGTTCACCTCGGTTCTCGCCTTCGGAGTCGCCGGGCTGGCCTTCCTGGCAGGAGTGCTGTTCATACTGATCGGCTTGGGAATGAAGGACGTCGGAGAGCGGACAGGGGACCTGCCCCGTAAGGAGTGACTCAGGCCGGGCGAAACCGGACCAATGGGGCGTCTGCCACCCACTCGTCGAGACGGGCGTCTACCCGGTCAGGAGGTGAACCCCAGCTTTCGATGAGGGCGCGCCGGATGATCCGGGCACGTTGTTCCCGATCGGGCTCGGTCTCCCCCACCATGGCAAGGTCCGCAATGGGCCCCTTGGTCAGATGAAGGGTGAATCGCGGCTCGGCCTCGATGTTCGCCTCCCAGTCCCGCTTCGGTCCCGGCCGCCCGGTCAAGTAGTAGTCCCCGTCGAAGTGGTGGAAGTAGATCTCGATCCTCCGGGGCAGTCCGGTCTTGCGGCCGGTGGTGGTTATGTCCGCTATTCCACCGCGCTGTAGTGCATCCCTGATCTGGCTATCCATGAGCCTGCCAACAGCATCCCGCCAGGAGCTGTTCCCGAGGGGTAGCGTGGGGCAATGGGCCAACCCATAACAGTCACTGTCACCGCCATGCACGAGACGGCCATTTTCGATCTGGACCGCTCACTGACAGGACAGGACGGCATGTCCTTCCAGGCTCCACCCCACGACGGCGACGATCGGCCGCCTGCCCGGCTCGCCCGCGTGCTCCTCGCAGACCAGCAGACCATGGGAGTTCACATTCTCTCCAACCTGGTGACCGTGACCCGACGGACCGCCTGGGAACAGGACGACCTCGACACCGCCGCCCGTCTGATCTCGAACCTCTTCCTCTATTACCGCCCGGAGGATCCTGAGGAGCTCGCCGAACGCCTCCGGCTCCACCACTACAACTCCACGATCACCCACATCCGGGCCCACAACCCCGAGTTGTGGGTGCTCAGGGTCCGCCACGACGAGCCGCTCGACCCGTACAAGGCGGGCCAGTACACGACGCTGGCGCTCGGCTACTGGGAACCCCGTGCCGACGACGCCCTGGAGGACTTCGACTCCGATCCCGACCTCTGGGAGAAGCTGGTGAGACGGTCGTACTCGGTTTCCAGCCCGATAATCGACGATGACGGCAACCTGGTGCCCGCCCATCCGGAGGAGGTCGAGTTCTACGTCGTCCAGGTCCGTCCCGACAGGGGCCCCGAGATACCCGGACTCACTCCGAGGATCTTCAAGAAGGGGGTGGGAGACCGGATCTTCATGGGCCGGAAATTCACCGGCCGCTACACGCTCGACGATGTCTCGCCCACCGACAACGTGGTCTTCCTGAGCACCGGCACCGGGGAAGCCCCCCAGAATGCGATGGTCGCCGAGCTCCTCCGCAACCAACACCAGGGCCGGATCATCTCCGTGGTGTGCGTCCGATACAGGTCAGACCTCGCCTACCTGGAACAGCAGCGGATCGTCCAGGACCGCTACCCCGGGTACAAGTACGTGGTCCTCACCACCAGGGAGCCCGAGAACGAGGGGAACAAGGTCTACATCCAGGACATGATCGTCTCCGGACTCCTCGAGGAAGAGCTCGGCGAGCCCCTCGACCCGGCCAAGACCCACGTCTACCTGTGCGGCAACCCTGCGATGATCGGCATACCTGAGTGGACCGACGACGGCGATCCCATCTTCCCCGATGAGCTTGGGGTCTGCCAGATCCTCACCGAGAGGGGCTTCAAGGTCGACCGCCACAAGGACCGCGGCAACGTCCACTA
>CAYVTP010000078.1:0-9020 GCA_964454615.1 uncultured Acidimicrobiaceae bacterium
CTTGGCCCCGCGGGATGAACCGCCGCAAGAGGGCCCTGTTTCTGTCGTCCCCCATTGGCCTGGGCCACGCCCGACGGGACCTGGCGATCGCCGAGGAGCTGCGCCTGATCGAGCCCGACCTGGAGATCGAGTGGCTGGCGCAGGACCCGGTGACCCGGGTCCTGGAGCAGGCAGGGGAGAAGATCCATCCGGCCAGCGAGTGGCTCGCATCCGAATCGGGCCACATCGCCTCCGAGGCGGCTGGCCACGAGCTCCACTGCTTCCAGGCGTTGAGGCGGATGGACGAGATCCTGGTGGCCAACTTCATGATCTTCCAGGAGGTGATGGAGGAGGGCTTCTACGACTTGGCGATCGGCGACGAGGCCTGGGACGTCGACTATTACTGGCACGAGAACCCCGAGCTGAAGCGGGGCACTCACGCCTGGCTAACCGACTTCGTCGGCTATCTCCCGATGCCCGAAGGCGGTGACCACGAGGCCTATCTGACCTCTGACTACAACGCCGAGATGATCGAGCACATCGCCCGCTATCCGCGAATCCGTGACCGGGCGATATTCGTCGGAAACCCCGACGACATATACCCCGATGTGTTCGGGCCCGGCCTACCCAAGATCCGTGACTGGACCGAGGAGCACTTCGAGTTCTCGGGCTACATCACCGGGTTCGAGCCCCCCTCGGTTGGAGAGGTCGAGGAGTGGCGCTCGGAGCTGGGGTATCACCCCGACGAGAAGATCTGCGTGGTCACCGTCGGCGGGTCGGGGGTGGGCCATGACCTCCTGGAGAAGGTGATCGCCTCCTACCCCAAGGCCAAGGAGCTGGTGCCCGAGCTGCGCATGGTGGCGGTGACCGGTCCCCGCATCGACCCGGAGAGCCTTCCCGCTCATCCCGGGCTCGAAGTGCACGGCTATGTCGACCGGCTGTACCGGCACCTTGCAGTGTGCGACATCGCCGTGGTCCAGGGAGGGCTGACCACCACGATGGAGCTGACCGCGGCCCAGCGCCCCTTTCTCTACTTCCCCCTGATCAACCACTTCGAGCAGAACTTCCACGTCCGTCACCGCCTCGACCAGTACCGCGCCGGTCGGCACATGGACTACAGGGACACCGATCGCGACCAGCTGGGCGAGGCCATCGCTGCTGAATTGGGTCGCCCCGTCACCTATCGCCAGGTGGAGACCGGGGGAGCCCGGCGCGCCGCCGAGCTCATCGCCGAACTGCTCTGACCCGACCAACAAGGAGGACCCACATAGACAACAACATGCCTGGAATCGGTCGGACGACCGACTGAATACATCGGAAAACGTGCAACCAAGTGAGCAAGAGGAGAACAGACAAGTGAGTACAGCAACCAGAAATCGCAATGGGGTCAACGTCGACGGGCTCTTCGGAGCACTGGAGGCGGTCAAGGCCGCCCCGGAGGCGGCGAAGTTCCAGTTCCGGGCGACCAACGAGTGGATCAGCGGCACCAATAGTCGCAGCACCATCCACGACTTCTTCGGCCTGGGCGGGGATCAAACCCACCGGGAGGTCTTCCAGTTGGAGGCCGACCACCCCGAGCAGTTGATGGCCACCGACGCAGCACCAACACCTGTGGAGTTCCTCCTCCACGCCTTGGCGGGGTGCATAACCGCCGGTATCGGGAACATCGCCTCGGCCAGGGGGATCGACCTCACCCGGATCAGCTCCACGGTGAGAGGAGATATCGACCTCGTCGGGTTGCTCGGCCTGGACGACACGGTGCGCAACGGGTACCAGGCGATTCAGGTGGACATCACCATCGAAGGCGACGCCGAGGCCGAGACGCTGCGCAAGGTGGTGGAGCGTTCGATCGCCAGGTCGGCGGTCTACGACATGCTGGTCAACGGCACCACCGTCTCGGTGGCGGTCGACGTCGCATGAACAGCCGGGAACGCGGCCGGGGAGGATTCCCCGGCCGCGTCCGGTGAGGCGCACCGTGACTCGCGACTATGACGTGATCGTGGTCGGCGCCCGGGTGGCCGGGGCTTCGACGGCCATGCTTCTCGCCCGTCATGGCCACAGGGTTCTCATGGTGGATCGGAGCTCTCTGCCCTCCGACACGATCTCGACCCATGCGGTCCTCCGCACCGGGATCCTCCAGTTGACCCGATGGGGGCTGCTCGACCGGGTCGTTGCCGCCGGCACACCACCGGTCAGGGACATCACCCTGGGTTTCGGGGACGAGCGGGTTGGCTTTCAGATACGGCCCGAACAAGGGGTCGACACCCTCTACGCCCCACGACGCCATGTGCTCGACGGACTCATCCTGGAGGCGGCCCTGGAGGCCGGCGCGGTGCTCTCGGCCCCCTCGCGGATGGTCGACCTGATCCGCGACGGGGCGGGCTCGGTGCATGGCATCCTCGTCGAGCAGGGAGGGGAGGTGGAGCCTGTCACCTCCCGAATCGTGGTCGGCGCCGACGGGGTGTGGTCGCGCACCGCCGAGCTCGTGGATGCCGACTCCTACCGCAGTCACAAGCCGAAGAACGCGGTGCACTACGCCTATTTCCGTGATGTTGCTGTCGACGGTTTCTGGTTCCAGTTCACGCCGGGAGTCAACGCCGGGGTCATTCCCACCAACGACGGGTTGAGCTGTGTGTTCGTCGCCCGTGACCAAGGCCAGGTCCCGGCCTTCCGAAGTGACCCTCAGGCCGAGTTCGACCGGTTGATCGCTGTGGCAGGTCCCGACCTGGCGGGAGTGGTCGGGGAGGCCACCCGGGAGACCCCGTTTCGGGGCACTCCCGGCCTTCCCGGGTTCCTCCGCCGGCCCTGGGGACGCGGATGGGTGTTGGTTGGCGATGCCGGTTACACCAAGGATCCGATCTCGGCCCACGGGATCAGTGACGCTTTGCGCGACGCCGAACTGTGCGCGCGTGCTGTCGACCGGGCATTGACCGAGCCCCGGTCGGCACCAACCGCCATGCACCACTACCAGAGGCAACGTGATGCATTGTCGACCCGGATGTTCTCCGAATCGGAGGCTCTGGCCGGATTCGCGTGGGATGCTGCCGAGGCTTCTGCCCGGATGCGTGTGATCAGCGAGACGGTGCGGGCCGAGTGCGCTGTCCTCGGTGCGCTCCCAGAGTGGGAGCCTGCCCTCTCCGTAGTGTGAGGCTGGACATGGCTTTGACAGCCGCTCCGTCCGACATCGCCCTAGGACCTCGGGGTAGGTTTCGCTGGCAATTGTTGCCAACGAGCGGGTGATTCCGTGTCGGACCAAGACAGCCTCGAAGGGCTCCTCGAATTCCCCCTCTTCAGCGCGATCTTCGGTCGTCGGGCACGCCGGTTCGGGTGGGGAATGGAAATCCCCTCGGGGCCGCTGGCGTTCCGGTCCCGGCACCATCCCGAGTCCCTGTCCCGCCTCGAGCAGGCGATCCTGATCTCGGCGGCCACCGGTGTCTCCGGCTGGACTTTCGGTGTTCCCTTCGGGCCGATGACACCCGAATCCCATGCCGAGTTCACCCTGAGGTTCACCGGGCGAACTGCTCCCACCGCGGCCGGTCTGGGTACCCCTACGCTGTTCTTCACCGACGACGACGGCTGCTACTCGACCAGGACCCGCGATGTCGTGCCCGCACTGATGCGGGAGCTGAGCGGAGATACTCCCAGCCTGGAACGTGTCCTCGAGACCTGCCGGCAGAGCACCGTCCAGCTGAGCGATCGGCGGCTCGATCTTCCATCGTCCCCGCCACACATCCTTCCGCCCAATCTGTGGTGGGCCAACCAGCCCGGTTCGACGCTCTTCATGCCGGTCGGTGATGCCAGCGAAGAGTTCCTTGGGATCCTCGCCTTGATGATGCGGCATGGGGTGATGGTCATCGATCACGAAACGGGGGAGCCGGCGGGGAACCTCGGGCCCCACGTCCGCTCGGGCCTTCTCGATGCCGGCAAGCGGTTCCCGTTGTCCGAGCTGCTGACCGATGTCAACGACAGCATGTGCCTCGAGCTGGCATTCATGGGGCACAACATCGTCCTGATGCTCCAGGCGATGGGTCTTGGGGGCCTCTATTTCAATGGCATGGACGGTCTGAGTGCCCTCGGCGCCAACGCTTCCACCGAGGGCGTCAAAGGCCTTGGGTTCCGCTTCGTCGAGGACGAGCGGTGGATGACGCCGAACCCGGTCGGACTGGACGGGGTCTTCGAGGGACTCTGTCCCCCCTACTACCCCGACATGCGAGCAGCGGTCGAGACCTTCGTGGAGAGAAAGTTCGCCGTCGGTGGTGCCTATGACCCCGCCGGGCCTGGGCCCTGGCAGGACGCCGGTGTGAAGGCGACCGTCGCCGCCTACAGCTCCGAGTTCGTCGACTGCATGGCGGAGATCGCACAGTACGTATACGACAAGTACGGGAAGTTTCCCGGGACCCGAAGCACGATGATGCTCCCAGGGTTCGTACAGGCACACCACATCGACACCGATTTCTACGACGCCCACTACCGGGAGGGCGCCTACCTCGACACTCACGCCAGGCACGTCGAAACCTGGCACGGGGGTGACTGAGCGCCGGCAGGTAGCTGCCTAACCCCGTCGGCGACTGTGGCCGCACCGCGGCGGGCCTGGCGCTCGAGGAGGGCGACATCTGAGCCCTTCGATACGATGACCTGAGACCAAGGAGGACAACGCCGTGTCAAAGAAGGAGCCAGCCGAACGGACCGACGAAGGGTCGGAGAAGTGGACCGCCCAGGAGAAGGCGGCGATGAGGGAGCGGGCCAAGGAGATGAAGGCGGCGAGCGGCAAGGGCGGCAAGGCCGACCCGGAAGCCGAGGTGCTGGCGAAGATCGCCGAGATGCCCGAACCCGACCGGAGTATCGGAGGGCGAATCCACGACATCATCCGAACCACCGCGCCAGACCTCAAGCCGAGGCTGTGGTACGGGATGCCCGCCTACTCCAAGGACGGCAAGGTCCTTTGCTTCTTCCAGGCGGCAAGCAAGTTCGATTCGAGATACGCCAGTCTCGGGTTCAACGACACCGCGAATCTCGACAGGGGGGCTATGTGGCCGACCGTGTTCGCCGTGGCCGAGTTGACCGAGGCCGAGGAGAAGAAGATCAGCGCACTGGTCAAGAAGGCCACTCGCTGAGGCATCCTGCGCCATGCCCATCGGTGTTCAAGCGTCGGAACCCGGCTGTCACCCACTGGCCCATGGTGGGGATGTCGGAGGATCGGCCCCGTCCTTACGGCGACTGTGGTCGTGCGGCGGTCACACAGTGACCCAGTCGAGGTCACCAAGGAGGCCATCGGCTGCCTCCGGACCCCAGCTCCCCGGCGGGTACAGGTCGGGGGCTCCACCCCCGGCTAGCACTGGATCGAGGACCCGCCAGGCTTCCATCACCCCGTCTGCCCGGGCGAACAACGCCATGTCGCCCCGGAGGGCATCCCTCAGGAGCCGAGTGTAGGGGGCGACGCTGGCAGGGTGATCGTGCTCGACGTGGAGCTCGACAGGCCCACTGACCAGGTCTTTTCCGGGCACGCGCGCCTCCATGGAGAGGGTGATTCGATTGTCCGGCTTGGTGCGGAAGACCAGGCGGTTTGGTTGGGGTCGATCGCCGTCCGGCGCGAAGAGCGGACGCGGTGGGGACTGGAACTCGACTGCGGCCTCGGTGACAGTGCGGGCGAGGCGCTTCCCGGTTCGCACGATCCAGGGGACTCCTGCCCATCTCCACGAATCGATCTCCAGACGGAGGGCAGCGTAGGTCTCGGTGTCCGACCCGGACTCCACGTTCGGTTCATCGAGGTAGCCCTGGTACTGGCCCCGAACCACATCGCGGGATTCAACTGTCTTGACGGCCTGAAGCACCTTGGCCCTCTCGTCTCGGAGAGCGTCAGGGTCGTCGGAGACCGGCGGTTCCATGGCGAGGAGGGCCACCATTTGGAGCATGTGGTTCTGGACGACGTCTCGGATCGCCCCGACTGAGTCGTAGAACTTTCCCCTGCCCTCGATTCCGAAGTCCTCGGCGAGGGTGATCTGTACACCACGGACATAGTGACGATTCCAGATCGGCTCGAGGATGGTGTTGGCGAAGCGGAAGATCATGAGGTTCTGGACCGCCTCCTTGCCCAGGAAGTGATCGATCCGGTACACGCTGTCCTCGGGGAAGTGGCTGTGGATGGTCTCGTTGAGCTCGGCGGCTGACTCGCCGTCCCTCCCAAAGGGCTTCTCGACGACGAGTCGGCCATTCCGGGCCAACCCGGTATCGGCTAGCCCGTTGACGACCGCTTCGAAGGTCGCAGGGGGGATGGCCAGGTAGGAGACGGGAAGCTTGCAATCCTCCACCTGCGAGGCGATGCGGGGGTAGAGAGCCTCATCCTGGTAGTCGCCGGACACGTAGGAGAGTCGGGCGGCGAGCTTCTCGAATTGGCCCTCGTCAATGTCCACCCCCGAGTCTTCGAGCGAGTCGCGGGCTCGTTGCCGGAGTTCGTCGTCGTCCAGGTCACTCGAGGCGACGCCCACCACAGGAATGTCTAGTACACCCGATCGGCTCAGCTCGTAGAGAGCGGGAAACAGCATGGTCCGAGCGAGGTGCCCGGTGACCCCGAAGAGGATGAGGGCATCCGCGTCCTGGCTCACCCGAATGCCCCGGCTTCAGGTCCGATCCGTCCGAGCGGCATACCGGTCATCCTGGCAGCCCACGCCTACTAGTCCTCGGCGGTCCAGTCTTCCCGGGTCTGTTCGACTCCCTCAGCCGTTCCCATAGGCGGCTTTGACCTTCTCCAGGATCTCGGGGTTGAACATCCCGGCGAACATCTCGAGGAGCACCGGCGTCATGGCTGCCACACCCTCCCGGGTGTGAGGGTCCACCCCGGTGGCACGTTGGAAGTGGGAGTGAAGCACGCTCATCCCCAGGTGCATGGTGAGCTGGGTCGCGGTCCTCATCTCGATGTCGGGCGAGTCGACCATCCAGCCCCTCTCTATGGCGACTCGGGTAACAGCCAGGGACTCCCGGAACATCTCGTCATACAGCTCCTCGGCGGCAGGGTGGCTGCGGGCCAGGGCCCAGCCCAGGTATCGCATCAGCTGAGGTGCTATGTCGAAAGCGCCGGCGGCGAAGGCAGGAGCGATGTTGCCCTCTTCCATGGCCTCCAGCTTGGTCTTCCGAAAAAGGGCGACCACATGTTGATCGCAGGCCTCCCTGAGACCCTCCTTCGAGCCGAAGTGATGGACGACCAGCCCTGGAGAGACACCAGCTTCCCTGGCCACGTCTCGGAGGGTCGTCCCGGAGAACCCGTGCTCGGGGAACAGGCGAAGGGCGGAGTCCCGGATCCGCGCCCTGGTCGTCAGGTCCTCCTGGTTGCGTGTTGAACGCACGGTCAGTATTCTAAACGGACGTTCAACCAATAGGATGCAGAAGTGACCCCAGCAATCTCTATATCCCGTCTGGACAAGTCGTATGGGCCGGTCCGCGCCCTCGATGGGCTCGACCTCGAAGTCCATACCGGTGAGGTCCACGGCTTCCTCGGCCCCAACGGATCGGGGAAGACCACCACCATTCGCATCCTCCTAGGGCTGCTCCGCCATGACGGTGGCAGCGTCCGGCTGCTTGGCGGGGATCCCTGGACCGAGGCCACCGAGTTGCACCGGCGACTCGCCTACGTGCCCGGCGACGTCATGCTGTGGCCAAGTCTCACCGGCGGCGAGGTCATCGATCTCCTTGGGCGGCTACGAGGTGGCCTCGACGAAAGGCGCCGGAGCGATCTCATCGAGCTCTTCGATCTCGACCCCACCAAGAAGGGGGCGACCTATTCGAAAGGGAACCGGCAGAAAGTGGCACTGATATCGGCGCTTGCCTCCGACGTCGAGCTCCTCATACTCGACGAGCCCACGGCCGGTCTCGACCCGCTGATGGAGGCCAGGTTCCGCAGGGTCATCCAGGAAGATCGGGACAACGGGCGGACCGTGCTTCTCGCCAGTCACATCCTCGCCGAAGTCGAAGCCCTGTGCGACCGGGTGAGCATCATTCGCCGGGGAACAACCGTGGAGAGCGGCACTCTGGCCGAACTCCGCCACCTCACCCGCACCACGGTCTCCGCCGAGCTGGAGAACGATCCCGCCTCCGTCGCCCATCTGTCGGGCGTTCACGATCTCGAGATGAGCGATCACAGAGTCCGCTTCGAGGTGGACTCCGACCGCCTCGGATCGGTACTCGGCGCCCTCGTGCCCCTTGGTGTGAAGAGCCTCTACAGCCAACCACCCACCCTGGAAGAGCTGTTCATGAGGCACTACCGCGACGGCGAGGCTTGAGGGGATGAACGGCCTGGTCGGCGCGGGCGCACTGGTCCGGCTGATCCTTCGACGGGAGCGGGACAAGCTATCGGCCTGGGTCCTGGCCCTGGCCGTGTTACCGGTTGTGACCGCCAGCGCCTTCGCCGAGCTCTATCCAACCGAAGCGGCCCGACAGGGTCTGGCTGTCACGGTTGGGGCCAATCCCGCGCTCACCGCCCTTCTCGGACCGCTCCAGTCGACCAGCATCGGTGGGCTCACCTTCTGGCGTATGGGCGTCATCGGCGGAGTGCTCATTGCGATCATGGCAATCCTCACCGTGGTGCGGCACACCCGTGAGGAGGAGGAGACCGGACGGCGCGAACTGCTCGGGTCGACGGTCATGGGCCGCCATGCCCCGCTGGCCGCCGTGCTCGCGGTCACCCTCGGGGCCGGTGTCATCGTCGGCGTTGTCCAGGCTGTGGGCCTCATCTCCCTGGGCAACGAGACAGCAGGGTCTCTGGCCTTCGGTGTTGCTTTCGTTGGGGTGTGCATGGCCTTTGCCGGGGTAGCTGCGGTGGCAGCACAGCTAACCGAGACCAGTGGAGCGGCCAAAGGGATCGCCATCACGGTCCTCGGTGCGAGCTTCCTCCTCCGGGTCGCCGGCGACGCCGCCGACTTGCCTGCGCTCAGCTGGGCGTCTCCCATCGGCTGGATGAGCGGCCTGCGGCCGTTCGCCGGCGAGGAGTGGCGGGTATTCGGTCTCTGGCTCGCCTTCGGCCTGGCCCTCGCGACGATCGCCGCGCTGAT
>CAYVTP010000079.1:0-8955 GCA_964454615.1 uncultured Acidimicrobiaceae bacterium
TGGTCACATTGCAGAAGGAGCAGGCCCTGGTGCACTTGTCACCGAGGATCATCAGGGTTGCCGTGCCCATGCCCCAGCACTCGTAGATGTTGGGGCAACGGGCCTCCTCACACACGGTGTGGAGGTCGAGCCCACGCATCAGCTTCTTCAACTCCAGATAGTCACCATCCAGGTGGGCGGTGACCTTCATCCACTCCGGCCTGGGAGGCTCGCCGGGGATACGCCCGTTGATCAGAAGAGGCTCGGCCGACCTCTTCTCGGGAGAGAAGGTCCCTTCAGCGAGGAGGCGATCGACCTCGAAGGGCCGCTCCCTGCCCTGGCCCCGGACAAACGCCGCCGACTGGTGATCGGTCTCGGGATGGCCGAACACCGCGGCGAACTCGGGCACCGCCACCTCCACGGCCTCCTCCAGGCTCACCCGTCTCCCCACCAACTCGCTGAGGCTGGTCACCGAGCGGTCGGTGATGCCACAGGGGTTCATCATCCCGAACCAGGACATGTCGGGATCGAGATTCAGGGCGAAGCCATGCATGGTCACCCGTCTCGACACCCGGACTCCGATCGCCGCCACCTTCCCCTTGGCCGTCCACACGCCGGTGAGACCCTCCTCACGCCAGGCTTCCACACCGAAACGGTGAAGGACCCTGATCAGGACCTCCTCCAGACGGCGGACATAAGGGACGATCTGCTTGGGGTCGTCGAGGGTGATGATCGGATATCCGACCAGTTGGCCCGGCCCGTGGAAGGTGATGTCACCACCACGGTCGATGTGGTGGACCTCGGCCCCCCTGGTATCGGCTGCCAGCAGGTTCGACCCGTCACCGTTGCGTCCGATGGTGAACACCGGCGGATGCTCCACGAGCAGCAGGTAATCGTCGACGGTGCGGCCACGGACCTTGCCCTCGTGGATCGCCCGTTGCAGGTCCCAGGCCTCCTCGTAGGGAAGCCGTCCCAACCATCTCGAACGGAGGGTCATGAGTACCTCGTACCTGGTACCCCGTACCCCGTACCCCGTACCCCGACCCGCGCTTGGATTGTCTGGGCGCCGAGCGAAGCGAGGCTCGAAACTGTCGGGGTACCAGGTACAAGCGAGCGCAGCGAGCGCGGTACCAGGTACGGGAGCGCAGCGACCGGGCTCACGCCAGCTCTTGCTCCCAGTCCCATGTCTCCAGGTTCTCCTTGATCCGCCTCAGGAAGAGGACCGCCGTCGACCCGTCGAAGGCCCGGTGGTCCCAGGTCAGCCCGAGATAGCCGATGTGGCGGATGGCGATCATGTCCTGCCCGTCGGGGGCCGTCACCACGGTGGGCCGTTTGGTGACCGTCTCCGTGGAGAGGATTGCCACATTGGGGAGGTTGATGACCGGCGCCGACATGAAGGAGCCGAAAGGCCCCGGGTTGGTGATGGTGAAGGTCGACCCGGTCAAATCGTCGAGGCTCAGCTTGCCGGAACGTCCCTTGTCGGCAAGGCTCCTCACCTCGCGGGCCAGTCCGACGAGGCGGAGGCCGTCGGCGTTCCGGACCCTGGCCACCACCAGTCCACCCTGGTCGAGGTCGATGGCGATGCCGAGATCCACGTTCTTGTGGAACACCGCCTTCTTCTCCTCGAGGAAGAAAGAGCTGTTCACCACCGGGTAGGCCTTGAGGGCATCGATCGTGGCCCTCGCTATGAAAGGCAGGTAGGTCAGGGAGAACCCCTCCTCCTCCTTGAACCGGGCACGGTGCTTCTGCCGGACCCGTTCGACACGCTCGTAGTCGACCTCCACAGAGGTCCACACGTGGGCTGCCGTCTGCAGCGACTTGACCATGTTCTCGGCGATCCGCACCCGGAGCCGATCGAGTTCCACCTCCTCGCCGGGAGCCGCAGACGTCGCTGCCGGGGCCGCCGGGGCCGGCTCCGCCGCCTCCTCGGGAGCCCGGGCTGCTTCCTCCGCAGCGGGTTCGGGAACCTTCTCTACCGGCTCCTCCGCCGGCTTCTCCTCGGCTGGCGCCGGCGCGGCCGCACCGGCCTCGATGGCTGCTTCGACGTCCTTTCGGGTCACCCGGCCTCCCTGGCCTGTGCCTTTTATGCTGGAGAGGTCGAGCTGATGCTCCCGGGCCAGACGCCTGACCACCGGGGAGAGGAGCTGCGTCTCTGAGTCTTCGGGCGAAGGCTCGGCGAAGAAGGCATCCACCTCCTCGTCGGACGGCTCGCCGGCAGCCGGCCCATCTTCCGGTGCTGCAGCCTCGGGTTCAGCCTCGGGTTCAGCCTCAGGCTCGGGCTCAGGCTCGGCCTCGGGCTCGGCGTCGGCCTCGGACTCGGGCTCAGACTCGGACTCGGGCTCAGGCTCGGCATCCTCGGAGTCCCCCTCCTCGGAGCCCTCCTCCTCCTCGGCCTGCTCCCCCTCCACCTCCTCGGCCGACGCCGTGTCGGCATCTATGGCGGACGAGGGCTCTTCGTCGGCGTCCCCGATCACCACCAGGTCGACCCCCACGGCCACCGTCTCCCCCTCCTCGACGAGGATCTCGAGGATCGTGCCCGCCACCGGGGACGGGACCTCGGTGTCCACCTTGTCGGTCGAGATCTCGACCAGGGTCTCGTCCTCGGCGATGGTGTCACCGACCTGCTTGGCCCACTTGAGGATTGTCCCCTCGGTGACCGTCTCACCGAGCTGGGGCATCGAAACTGTTGTCGCCACTTGTCGCTCCTCTCAGTGCAGGCTCTTGCCGGCCGCAGTCATAAGTGTCTCACCAATCGCTTCTGACAGGGTCGGATGAGCATGAATCAATGCCGCCGCCTCGGCGGGCATGGCCTCCCACCCCACCGAGTACATCAGCTCGTGGATCATCTCCCCGGCCTGCGGGCCGACGACCGATGCTCCCACGATCGGCCCGTCCTTGCGCGTGAACACCTTCACGTGACCCTGGTTCTGCCCGATGATCACCGCCCTGCCCACACCATTGAAAAAGTGCTTGTGGGTCTCTAGCTCGATGCCACGAGACTCGGCATCGGCCTCGGTGACCCCGACTTCGGCCACTTCGGGGTGGGTGTAGGTGACCCGGGGGATGGCGTCGTAGTTGACCGGCTTGGCCTGGCCGGTGGCTATGTGCTCGATCGCCGCGATCCCCTCGGCAA
Source organism: uncultured Acidimicrobiaceae bacterium (assembly GCA_964454615.1). Classification (GTDB taxonomy): domain Bacteria; phylum Actinomycetota; class Acidimicrobiia; order Spongiisociales; family ZC4RG35; genus ZC4RG35. The sequence continues at coordinate 3,113 of CAYVTP010000079.1, forward strand.
ACCCGACGTGGGCCAGCTGGGGAGTCCCGGCGACGATGTCACCTGCGGCGTACACCCCTGCTTCGGCGGTCTCCATGGTCTCCAGATCGACCTTGACGAAGCCCCGGTCGAGCTCCACGCTGGTCTCCTCCAGCCCGACACCCTCGGTGTTGGGCCCCCGACCGACCGCCACCAGGGCGATGTCCACTTCCACCCGCTCGTCCCCGAACGGAATGGCGACACCGCCTGAGGTGACTTCGCCCGGCCCCACCCCGACACCGACATGGAACTTCACGCCGCGTCGTTGAAGCGCCCTCTGCAGCACCTTGGCCGTCTCCGGGTCCGAGCCGGGAATGATCTGGTCCATCATCTCGAACACGTGGACCTCGGTGCCCAGGTCGACGAGCAGGCTGGCGAACTCACAGCCGATGACCCCCCCGCCGATGATCCCGACGCTCCCCGGCTGGGACTCCCAGTCGAGGGCGTGGTCGGAGGTGACGACCTTCTTGCCGTCTATCGCGTATCCGGGAATGGTCAGGGCAAATGAGCCTGTGGCCAGGATCACCTTCTCGCCTTCGACCTTGGTGGTCCCGTTCCCCGAATCGACTTCGATGCTCCCGGGGCCGGCCAACCTCCCCTTCCCTTCGATGATCTCGACGTTGCGCTGTTTGAGGAGACCGGCGAGACCTTTGACCACCCCGTCGACTGTCTTGTTCTTTCGGGCGAGGGCAGCCTGCCAGTCGATCTCCGGCTGGCTGGTGACCACCCCGAAGTCGGCTGCACCGGAGACCGTGGTGTACACCTCGGCGATGTGAAGCCACTGCTTGGCCGGGATACACCCCCGGATCAGGCAGGTGCCACCGGGACGGTCCTGTTCCACCATGGCGACATTCATCCCGTAGTTGTGGGCGTATAGGGCTGCGGCATAGCCCGCCGGCCCGCCTCCGAGGATGAGTACGTCGTACAACTGTGGCCTTTCCGTCGTTTTCGAGGGCCTGAGCCTAGTTTGGCCTCTGGCTACTCTCTCTGGCCCATGCCCACCAGATGGCTCCTCATCTCGTCCGCCGTGGTCGCCATCGTGATCCTGGTGGCCGCCGCCGCCTGGCTGGTGAGGCTTCTCGGATGATCGAGCGCGTCCAGCTCCATGCTCCCGACGGGGAAACCCTGGAGGCCAAGGTCGACATTCCCGAAGAGCCACGCCGGGCGACAGTCCTCTGCCACCCCCATCCTCAGCAGGGAGGGAGCATGAATGCCCCGTTGATGATCGCCCTGGCGCGGGTCCTGGAATCGAACGGCCACGTGGTGGTGAGGTTCAACTTCCGGGGAACCGGCTCGTCGACCGGGGAACACGACTTCGGCACGGCCGAGGTGGGCGATGTCGCTGCCGCAGTCGAGCACGCCCGGGGCTTCGAGTTGCCGTTGGGAATATCCGGCTGGTCTTTCGGCGCCGCGGTGGCCCTGCGATGGCTGGCAAAAGAGGCCAATGCAATCCCCTACTCGGGGGTGGCCCCTGCACCCGACCTCCTCCCCGAAGCGCTCCCTTCCGGACCGAAACGGATCGTGGTCGGTTCCCGGGACCGGGTGATCGACACCGACCGGCTCCGTCGATACGCCATCGACAACGGGATCGACCTGGTGATCACACCCGGCGACCACTTCTTCCATGGCCGGGGCGAACGGGTGGCCGAACTGGTCCGTCAGGGTCTGGAGAGCTGAACCGGCCTGAAACCCCGGTTGACGGCCTCGGTCAGAGTGTCGGGTGAGAACGCCTGAAGTTGCTTCCCTCTCAACAGGTCGCCCTCCTCTACCCGAGCAGTCAGATCCTCGAACTGGTCGGGATCGTCACAGTCGTACACCCGCATCGTGTCGCGGGTGCCAATGAACCGGTACCCCTCGAAACGGGCGAGGCGGCTCACTCGCTCTCCTCCTCCTCGAATCCGGTCTGGACCTCGGCGGAGCACATCGGGCAGGTGGCCACTGCGATCTCGCCAACCACGAAGCTGAACTCACACTCGGGACAGGTGATCCGGGGCAGCACCGGCGGCGGGGGCGGAGGCTGGGGAGCCTGAGGCTGCCCGGGCTCTGGAGCCCCGTAATCCCCCATCGGCGGATCACCGGCGCCGCCGTTGCGTACCACGTTCACCGAACCACACACCGGACAGGCATACCTTCCCGGTCCGGCCACCTCGAACTGTGTGCGACATGCCCCGCAGCGAACTCTCATTCCTCTTCTCCCACTGGCTCTCCGACCGCCCCGATGGCCAGGAGATAGTCGGCCTCGAGGCGGAGCACTTCTTCGATGTCGCGGTGAGAGTAGGCCGATCCGTGCCTTGCCTCGATCTCGGCGGCTATGTACCGGACCGACGCCTCGTGGCCCCCGGCGACCGTCTCAACAGGGTTCTTCCGGTCCTCCTGGGCAAGGCCCTGCAGGTAGAACACCTCCCACTCGAGGATCCTGCGCACATCCGCCGGCCTCATCCCCGACCCTTCCGGCAACCGGGCGACGACGTGTTTGACGGCGTCCTCGATCACGTACTCCAGCGGCTCGTAGGAGGGACGGCGCCTGGCCTCCTGCCAGACGATCAGGGCGACTATGACGAGGAGGATCGCCACCAGCATGGCGCCGATGGCAACCATGGTTGCCGGGGACATCTGCCTAGAAGGTAATCAGAACGCCTCGACCGGGAGGTCCATCAGCCTGCCGTCCTCGGCCACCGCCGACTGCCCCCTGGCGGCCACCTTGGGGGCGACATCGGCCAGCAGCCATCGGGCGGCCTCGACCTTGCCCCGGTAGAACGGGTCCTGTCCGGCCTTGGGGAAGGCGATCTCGGCCTGTCTCAACAGCAGCCAGGCGACAACCACCTCGGCCAGCGACTCCAGCAGCGGGGTGGCCTGGAGGCCCACTTTGTAGATGTCGTCCCGCTCCCCGCCCATGCTGGCCATCAGGTGCCCCACCATCGCCCCGACATGGGACTGGGCATCGTCGAGCATCCTCCCCAGAGTCTCACGCTCGGCCGCCAGGGGATCTTCGTCGGCACCCCCCTTGACGAACTCGACGATCTCAGAGCCCAGCGAGGCCAACGCCGAGCCCTGATCACGTGCGATCTTCCGGAAGAACAGGTCGAGGGCCTGGATCCCGGTGGTCCCCTCGTAGATGGTGTCGATCTTGGCGTCGCGGATGTACTGCTCGATCGGATAGGCCTGGGTGTAACCCGATCCTCCGAACACCTGGAGCGAGGTGGCCAGGAGGTCATATGCCTTCTCCGACGAGTACCCCTTCACCAGGGGCAGCAGAAGGTGGTTCCGCCGCTCCCATGCCTCGTCCTCGGGGTGGAGCCGCGCCTGGTCCTGGACCCAGGCGGTGTACAGCGCCAGGGCCCGGAGACCTTCGGCGTAGGCCTTCTGAGACATGAGCATGCGGCGCACATTGGGATGGCGGATGATGGGCACCCGCGGGGCAGACTTGTCGGTGGCCTGGGCGAGGTCGGGGCCCTGGACCCTCTCCTTGGCGTACTCCAACGAGTTCAGGTACCCGGTGCTGAGGGTCCCCATCGCCTTGGTCCCGATCATCATCCGGGCGTATTCGATCACCCGGAACATCTGGCGGATTCCGTCGTGCCTGTCGCCCATCAGGTAGCCGACAGCCGGCCGACCCATCCCGAAGGTCAACTCGCAGGTAGACGAGCCTTTGAGCCCCATCTTCTTCTCGATGTTGGTGGCCACCACCCCGTTGCGCTCCCCAAGGCTGCCATCGTCGTTCACCAGGAACTTGGGCACCACGAAGAGCGAGAGCCCCTTGCTGCCCGGTCCGGCTCCCTCGGGCCGCGCCAGGACCAGGTGGACGATGTTCTCCGCAGAGTCGTGCTCCCCGCCGGTGATGAAACGTTTCACACCCTCGATGTGCCAGGTGCCGTCGCCCTGATCGATCGCCTTGGTGGTGCCGGCCCCGACATCAGAGCCGGCGTCGGGCTCGGTGAGGACCATGGTCCCGGCCCACTCACGATCCACCCAGAGTCGGGCGAGCCCCTTCTGGGCTTCGGTGCCCTCGTCGAACAGGACCCTGGCGAAGAGCTCGCCCCCGGCGTAGAACTGGACGGTGGTGTTGGCGGCGAGGAGCATCTCGGCGACCGACCACACCAGAGTCGCCGGTACCGGTGTGCCGCCCAAATCGGCGGGCAACCCGAGACGGCCCCAACCACCCTCCTTGAAGGCACGGATGCTCGCCTTTACCGACTCGGGCAGGACGATCTCCCCGTCTACGAGCTCCAGTGGAATGCGATCCTGGTCGGCGTAGGAGGCGGCGTAATCCTCCCGGGCGAGACGCTCCATCTCGCCGAGGACGTCACCGATGGCGCTCCGGTCGACCCCGGGCCACAGGTCGTCGTTGAGATATTCCTCGACCCGGAGGAACTCGAAGAGGTTGAACTCGATGTCGCGGAGGTTCGACTTGTAATGACTCATGCTGTCACCATCGTAATTTGAGTATTCGCTCAAGGGAAGGGCCGGAAGTCCCACTCGGGCTAGCGTTGCGCCATGCGTTATCGGCAGGGCCTGGAGACCAGGGAACGGATACTCGACGCCACCAGGGCGCTCATCGCCGCCGAGGGACTGGAAGGCACCACCATCAAGGCCATCTGCGATCGCGCCGGTGTACTCCCCGGCAGCTTCTACAACCTCTTCGACTCCAAGGAGCAGGCCATCCTCACCGTGGTCCGGGAGGCGATCGAAGCGGTCGACCCCGATCCCGCCGGGCAGGGTTCGGACACGATCATGGACCTGGTCGACGCCTATGTGCGTTTCGTCACAGAGCAAGGCGACCTGGCCAGGGTGTACATCGGGATCGCGGTGTCGGGAGGGCGGAACAACAGCGAGCTGAAGGGACGTGTCATGAGGCACCACCAAGGGCGGGTGGCCCGATTCGCGGCCGCCATCATCCGGGATTGGGCTGGGATCGACCCCCATGAAGCCGAACGGAGGGCGGAGACCATCGTCACCGCTCTCAACGGGATAGCACTCCACTCCGTCCTGGACCCCGAATTCGACGTGAGGCTCCATGCCACGGCCCTGGTCGCAGACTCCGAGACGGTGGCCTGAGCATGGAGTTCGGCATACAGGTGAGGGGCGACTGGGGCTACGCCAGCTCTGTGGCGGCTTGGGCCGAGGAACGGTCCATCCCGGCATTGGCCCTCCCCGACCACTACCTGCAACGCGGCGACAGTCCGGGGCGACCGGCGTGGGACCACCCCACCCAGCTCGCCGCCCTGGCCGCGACCACCACCCGGATCGAGCTGGTCTCCCTGGTGACACCGGTCACCTTCCGCCATCCGGCGGTCCTCTACAAGATGGCCGTGACCATCGACGAGATCTCCGGCGGGAGGTTCACCCTCGGTTTGGGTACGGGCTGGATGGACGAGGAGTTCGAGATGTTCGGCCTCCCCTACCCCCCGATGGCGGAGAGAGTCGACCTGCTCGAAGAGGCCATGGCATACATCCGGGCGGCGATGACACCGGACGGGAAAGGGTTCGAGGGCTCCCACTACCGCCTCGCCGACTTCGACCCAATGCCAACACCGGTGGGGCTGCGGCTCATGGCGGGAGGGGCCGGCGGCCCACGGGCCCGGGACATCACCGCCAGATACGGCGACGAGTACAACCTCTATGCCTGTCCGCCCGAGAGATTCCGGGATGTTGTGGAGAAGACAGCCGCCCTGGCCGAGGGCTACGGAAGGGACCCGTCCGAGATCGCCTGGTCGGCTGCCGGCCCGGCGCTGGCAGCACGAAAGCAGACCGACTACGCCGTTCTCCTCGGCAAGCTCTCCGAACTGACCGGGCGCGACCCGGAGCACATCGAGAGCGTCTACCGG
>CAYVTP010000080.1:0-8532 GCA_964454615.1 uncultured Acidimicrobiaceae bacterium
CTCGCCGATGTGGTAGCCGGAGATGCTCCGGGAGTAGAATTTTTCCACCCCGTTGGCGAGGAACCACTCTTGGACGTCGCCGAGCAGCTTGATGGCGAAATCGGGCTGGAAGATGCTTTCGTTCTGGGCCTGCACCTCCTTGAGGATGTCGGCTTGCACCGTCCCCCGGACCCGCGACATGGTTGCCGCCTTGATCTCCTGGTAGACCTCCTGTGGAAGGACCTGGTCCCCGGTCACCCCGAGCAGCCGGAGCCCGAGTCCGGTGTTCCCCTCAGGCAACTCGCCGTGATACTCGGGACGGGGGTGATCGCCGAGGATCCCTGCCACTTTGGCCTCGACCTCCTCCCACATGTCGTTCTCGGTGACATAGGTCTCGCATGCCTGGTCGATGGCGGCGTTCATGAAGAAGGCGAGGATCATGGGGGCCGGTCCGTTGATGGTCATCGAGACCGATGTGGCGGGGTCGGAGAGGTCGAAACCCGAGTAGAGCTTCTTGGCGTCGTCGAGGGTGGCGATCGACACCCCCGAGTTGCCCACCTTCCCGTAAATGTCGGGCCGCTCATGCGGGTCTTCCCCGTAGAGGGTGACTGAGTCGAACGCAGTCGACAGGCGCTTGGCCGGCATGCCCGCCGACAGGTAGTGGAAGCGGGCGTTGGTCTGCTCGGGAGGGCCCTCCCCGGCGAACATCCGTGCCGGCTCCTCCTCCGGCCGCTTGAACGGAAACACCCCGGCCGCATAGGGGAACTGGCCGGGAACATTCTCCTGGAGCAGCCATTGGAGCCGATCGCCCCAGGACCGGTAGCGGGGCAGGGCCACCCTGGGCACCCGGGTATGTGAGAGCGTCTCGCGATGGAGAGGGACCCGGATCTCGCGACCGCGTACGTAGTAGACGAACTCGTCGCCGGCGTACTCGGCGACCATCCCATCCCATCGCTCCAGGAGCTTCAGGTTCTCCGGGTCGAGTGCCTCACGGGCTGCGGCAAGCTGGCCGCCCGGGTCCACCCCCTCCGACACCGCGCCTTCGAGTCGGTAGAGGCGGTCGGCAGCCTCCGCCTGCGCACGCGACCACTCGTCATAGCGGCGCACCTCTTCGACGATCTCGGCCAGGTAGCGGCTCCGATCCGGCGGGACCACGTGACGCTTGCCCTCTGATGTCAGCGGAAGGTCGAGGGTGGACTCCATGCCCAGGGCAGCCACGAAAGCCTTGTAGAACCGGTTGGTGCCGGGGTCGTTGAAGTCGGAAGCGATGGTCAGGTGGACGGGGACGTCGTCGTCGGAGGTGCCGAAGTCGAGGTGGTTACGCTTCCACTGCTTTCGCACGTCACGAAGTGCGTCCAAGGCTCCCTCCTTGTCCGCCTTGTTGATCGCCACCAGGTCGGCGAAGTCGAGCATGTCGATCTTCTCCAGTTGGGTGGCGGCCCCGTACTCCGGGGTCATCACGTACATGGAGATGTCGGAGTGGTCGACGATCTCCGTGTCCGACTGCCCGATGCCGGAAGTCTCGAGGAGTACCAGGTCGTATCCGGCCGCCTTGACCACTTCGACAGCCTTTTGAACGTGGGGGGAGAGAGCCAGGTTGGCCTGTCGGGTGGCAAGCGACCGCATGTAGGCGCGGGGATGGGGAAGCGAGTTCATCCTGATGCGATCGCCCAGGAGGGCGCCCCCGGAACGGCGCTTCGACGGGTCGACCGAGATGATCGCCACCCTGAGATCATCGAAGTCCATCATGAGCCTGCGAAGCAGCTCGTCGACCAGGCTCGACTTACCCGAGCCCCCGGTCCCTGTTATCCCGACGACCGGCGCCTCCGACGCTCGGGCCAGGGCCTCGATCTCCTCGAAGACATCGGTGTACTTCTCGGCATAGTTCTCGGCGGCCGAGATCAACGTTGCCACCGCCGAGATGTTCGAGGGTTCGAGGGCATCGAGACTGAAGTCGTCGGGGAGCTGGCCGGTCGGGAAATCGGCCATGGTGATCATGTCGGCCACCATCCCCTGGAGCCCCATCTCCCTCCCGTCGTCGGGCGAGTAGATGCGGGTCACCCCGTACTCGCGGAGATCCTCGGCCTCGGAAGGGAGGATGGTCCCGCCACCGCCCCCGAAGATCCGGATGTGCTCTGCTCCCCTGTCGATCAGCAGGTCCCGGAGGTACCGGTAGAACTCGATGTGTCCCCCCTGATAGGAGGTGACCGCGATGGCGTGGGCGTCCTCCTCGATGGCTGCTTCCACGATGTCCAGGCCGCTCCGGTTGTGACCTAGGTGGATCACCTCGGCGCCCGATGCTTGAAGGATCCGTCGGAAGATGTTGATGGAGGCGTCGTGACCATCGAAGAGGGAGGTGGCGGTCACGAACCGAACCTTGTTCGCGGCCAGCGACTGGTTGTCTGAGCTCTCGGTCATCACAACGCATCTCCCGGGGTGGTCGGTCCAGGATGGATCTGCCTCTACCCAGGTTATCCCCGAGCGACTACATTCATGGTCGAGATGACCAACTTCACAGGGAGGCTGCAGGGCGAGAGGCTGGAACCCAGCCGCGTGACCCTCGAGATCGACGACGATCGGCTCAGGATCACGGTGGGAAGGAGCCACCTCGGTTCGTGGCCGCTTCGGAACATGAGGGCGGAGCGCACTTCGATATACAGGTTCGGCTTGACCATCGACGGCGACCGGTTCGAATTCCTCCCCGACGACCCCACCGACTTCTCCAACGCGGTTAGTGCGGTCATCGACCTGAGCGAGTCTTCGGGCCGCTTCGGGCTCAAGGCACGGATCGAACAAGTCGCCAACGGCTGAACCCGGCATGCTCCGGTCGCTGGCAGTCAGGGGCTCACTGCTCGGGATCGGGATCCTCGGCTTGGAGGCCGCCTACGCGGTCCTCCATCCTGCCCCGACCCAACCCGAATTCGACCCGTCCGGCGACTTTGGCGACCCTGAGGCGGGTCGGCTGCTGAAGCTGGTCGTCCTGGGCGACTCGTCGATCACGGCGCCGGGCGTGGACGGCCCGGAGCAGATCTGGGTACGCCTCATCGCCGAGAGGATCGCCGAGTCGAGGCCGGTCGCCTTGCGCTCCGTGGCCCGAGGTGGGGCGACGGCGCGAACCCTGATCGCCGACCAGCTCGCAGAGGCCGTAGCCCACGAGCCGGACGTGGCCATTGTCTCCATCGGCGCCAACGACGCCATCAGGGCCGTGCCGGTGAAGCGCTTCGAGGAGCGTCTCGAGGAGATCACCCGGGCCCTGGCGGACAGCGGAGCCACCGTGATGCTCAGCGGGCTCGGCGATCTGGGGACCATTCCCAGGATCAGGCCACCCCTTCGGGGTGTGATCACCCGGCACTCACTGGCGTACGACCGGGCCCACATGAGGGTGGCGAAGCGGACCGGCGCCGTCTGGCTCGATCCGAGACAGGACGACCGCGCGCTCTGGCTGCGCGACCGCTCATTGTGGTCGGCCGACATGTTCCATGTCAGCGCACACGGGCATGCCCGATGGGCCCGGACGGCATGGCCTACGGTTAGCGCCCAGCTGGATGGCTGAGCTCGACCTCTCCATGTTGGAGGAGGGTCGGGTCGCCCGCCTGGCCACGGTGCGCCCGGACGGATCCCCGCACCTGGTTCCCGTGGTCTATGCGATCAGCCAGGATCGGATCGTCACCGCCATCGACTGGAAGCCGAAGAGCGGCCGCAAGGAGCAGCGTCTCGTCAACATCGAGAGCAACCCGGCGGTGTCCCTACTCGTCGACCATTACGCCGAGGAGTGGGGGGACCTGTGGTGGATCCGGGTCGACGGCACTGCCACCATCCACCACCGGGACGGCGTATGGTCGGAAGCAGTCGAAGCCCTGGTCGCCAGGTACGACCAGTACAAGACGCTGGCCCCCGACGGCGCTGTGATCGCCATCGCCCCCACCCGGGTCAGGAGCTGGTCGAGCAGGCCGTGACCCCGGTCTCCAGGGCCAGCAGGTCGACGCTCTGATCGTGCTCCTCCATGATCACCGTGTCCAGGACCCGGGCCGACCAGGTGACACCGATGGCGACACAGTCGGCCCGTCGCGCAGCGAGGAGACGGTCGTAGAAGGCCCCTCCCCTTCCGAGGCGCCCCCCGGTTGAGTCGAAGGCCAGACCGGGCGTGAGGATCACGTCGAGGTGGGCGATGGGCACATTCGGGCCGACATCGGCCGGCTGCTCCATCCCCCAACGGTGGGTCTCCCGCGGGACGTCACGATCTCGAAGAGTCAGTGTGCCGTCCCGCTCTACACGGGGCAGCACCCATCTCCATCCGGGCAGACGTACGAACAGGGGAGCCACATCGACTTCCTCGGACATGGCCAGATAGGCGGCCACCGTGCCGGGCAGACGAGCCGACATCCACCGGAACAGCCCTTCGACCACCGCGGACGCGGTCCCGAGATCGGGCCCACCCACCGATCGCATCACCCGTCTGATCTCGGCCTTGTCCACTCGTACCACCTAAGACCTGAGGTAGGGGGGAAGGTCGATGCCTTCGGCGAGGTCCGGGGAGGGCACGGGGCTGCCAGCGGCCAGTCTGTAGGGGATGACACCCGCCCAGACCGGGAGCCCGAGATCGTCCTCTTCGTCTTCCGGCGGCCCGCTTCGGATTTTCGCCGAGGCGGACTCGATGGGGATCCCCAACATGGTGGTGGCCCTGATCTCCTTGTCGGATGGTCTTCGAGCGTCGTCCCATCGGCCGGGGAGGATGTTCTCGGTGAAACGGCGCATCACCTCCACCTTCTCGGCTGGGTCGTCGATGACCGCCGCGGTGCCGAAGAGCACCACCGACCGGTAGTTCATCGAGTGGTTGAACACGGAACGGGCCAGCACCAGACCGTCGAACAGGGTGACGGCAACAGACACCGGTGACCCTGCCTTGAGAGCCCGGATCATCCGCGAGGCCGGACTCCCGTGGAGCACGAGGGTGTCGTCGACCCTGACGTGGATGGTGGGAATGGCGACCGGGCCCTCGGCGTCCACGAAGGCGACGGTGCAGTAGTGGGCTTCGTCGAGGATCTGGTATATGACTTGACGGTCGTAGTCACCCCGCTCGGCATGGCGCTTCACCTCGACGCGCCGATCCGGGGCAATGCTGGAGGGGTTTGATCCGGTGCTCACCGGCACATGGTACGGGGGCGGCCCAAAGACACGATCGCTACTCTCGCCGTGAATGAGATGGCCGCTCACGTTCTTCCGGACCGTTCTCACATGTGTCGTCGGAATCGTCGCAACCATCATCGGGGCCGCCCTGGTCATCCTCATCGCCCTGGTGAACGACACCTCCCCGTGGGTGGAGCGGGTGATAAGAGGTTGGAGCCGCGCCTGGCTGTGGGCGTCGGGCACGAGGCTCGAGATCGAAGGCCAGGAGCACATCGACCCCGAACGGTCTTACGTGGTGGTTGCCAACCATCTCTCCGCCCTGGACATCATGGCCTGCTTCCTGGCGGTGCCCCTTCCCATCCGATACCTGGCCAAGAAGGAGCTGTTCAGTATCCCCGTGCTGGCGCAGGGGATGAGGGCGGTGGGGATCATCGAAGTCGACCGGGAGGCGCGGAGCGCGGTGCACGGCAAGGTCAACCGGCAGGCAAAGCAGCTCCTGGAGAAGCAACGGAGCCTGATCATCTATGCGGAAGGCACCAGGCCCCGGGACGGCTCGATGAAGCCGTTCAAGAAGGGCGCCTTCACCATGGCCATCTCCGGCGGCCTGCCTGTCCTGCCACTCTCGATCCATGGAACCAGGGAGGCCTTCCGTCCCGGACAGGTATGGGTGCGCGGTGGGCCGGTGAAGGTGGTGATCGACGCTCCCATCGAGACCGAGGGCATGACACCTGCCGATACCGGGTCGCTGCGTGACCGGACCTACGAGATCATCTCGGAGAGGGTTCGAGAGATGGGCGGGAAGGTCGACTGACGCCTCAACCGGCCATGACTCGCGACGAGGGAGTCGTGGATCTCGGACTCCCGAGTTCCTCACCGAGACACAAGAGCGACCACTCTGCGCGCTCCGGAATCGGGTGATATAGTCGAAAAGCCGGACAACCGGCTACAAGTGCAAGCCCTCCCTGACACGGGGAGAGTCATAACTGGAGGACGCATGAAGAAACGCTTACCGATTCTGCTAGCGGCTGTGGCCCTGGTGGTGGCCACCATCCCGATGGCGGGAGCTCAGAGCGGAATCCCCCAACCACCTCAAGCCACCCACGACCCCGGATTCGTCAACGAAACGCCCAGCGCCTGGTTCGTCCAGATGGCGACCCCTCCGGCCGCCGCCGGCGGAAACCGTGCCCTGGCCGCGCAGGAGAGACAACAGTTCCGCAGCCAGGCCAACGCCGCGGGACTCTCCTACGGTGTCAGAGCGGAGTACGGGACCCTGTTCAACGGGTTCTCGGTGTCCGCCGATGCGGCCACGGCGATGGCCATGAGCCGGCTCCCCGGAGTCGCCGCGATCTGGCCGGTGACGACCATCGATGCTCCAGACCCGCGCTCCACGCCCGACCTGGGCACAGCCCTGGCCATGACCGGGGCTGACATAGCCCAGAACGAGCTCGGGCTCACCGGTGCTGGCATCAAGGTGGCGGTGATGGACACCGGCATCGACTACAACCACCCCGACCTCGGAGGCTGTTTCGGCAGCGGCTGCCGGGTGATGACCGGTCACGACTTCGTCGGTGACGCGTTCAACGCCTCGGATCCGGCCAACAACGTCCCGATGCCCGACGACGACCCGATGGACTGCAACGGCCACGGGACCCATGTGGCCGGGATCGTTGGAGCGGAAGGAGATGTCACCGGAGTCGCACCCGGAGTCACATTCGGCGCCTACAAGGTCTTCGGCTGTGTGGGTTCAACCTTCGCCGACATCATGATCTCGGCGATGGAGATGGCACTGGCCGACGGCATGGACGTGCTCAACATGAGCATCGGCTCGGCCTTCAGCTGGCCGCAGTACCCCACCGCCGTCGCCTCCGACCTCCTGGTCGAGCAGGGCATGGTAGTGGTCGCTTCCATCGGCAACAGTGGCGCCAGCGGCGTCTACTCGGCCGGTGCGCCCGGTCTCGGCGAGAAGGTGATCGGTGTGGCGTCATTCGACAACACGCAGGTCGCCCTGGCGATGTTCACCGTGACGCCCGCCGACCTCGAAATCGGATACGGCAACGCGGCGGCCGCTCCACCTGCCCCGACCGAGGGCTCGCTTCCTCTGTCGAGAACGCTGAACCCAGGCTCAGCCACGGATGGCTGTTCGCCCGACGACTTCGATGAAACAGTCGAGGGGACGGCGGTGCTGATTCGGCGAGGTACGTGTCCGTTCCACACCAAGGCCCTCAACGCACAGAACGCCGGCGCCGAAGCCGTGGTTCTCTACAACAACGTCGCAGGTCGATTCAGCCCGACGGTCGCCGGTGAGCCAGCCATCGTGATACCTGTTGTCGCAGTTTCAGACGCCGAGGGCGAGGACATCGATGCAGCGATCGCAGACGAGTCTCAGACTCTCAACTGGACCGACGAAACCCTGATAGCCGAAAATCCGACGGGTGGCTTGATCTCGTCGTTCAGCTCATACGGGCTCGCCCCGGATCTGAGCCTGAAGCCGGACATCGGAGCTCCGGGCGGCCTGATCAGGTCGACCTATCCGTTGGCCCAGGGCGGTTACGCCACAGTCAGTGGGACCTCGATGTCGGCACCTCACGTGGCCGGTTCGGTGGCCCTCCTCCTGGAGGCCAAGCCGGGCACCGCGGCCGGCGACGTCAGGGGAATCCTGATGAACAGCGCCGATCCCAAGCCCTGGTGGGGTAACCCGGGTCTCGGGTTCCTGGACAACGTCCACCGTCAGGGTGCCGGGATGGTCGACATCCCCGGGGCGGTTCTCTCCACGACGACCGTGTCGCCCGAGAAGCTGGCGCTCGGCGAGAGCGAGGCCGGACCGCAGACGAGGACGCTGACCATCCGCAACAGCGGGAGCGAGGCTGTCACCTACAACCTGTCGTTCGTCAATGCCCTGTCAACCGGTGGAAGCACCTTCTCGCCAGGAGCCTTCCTCGGGAACGCTTCCGTGGCGTTCTCACAGGGTTCGGTAACCGTGGCCGCCGGTGGCTCCGCCACCGTCGACGCCACGATCACACCGGCCACAGGCCCGAACCTGGGCCAGTACGGCGGCTACATCGTGCTCGCCGGCAGCGACGACTCGATCCTCCGCGTGCCATACGCAGGATTCATCGGTGACTATCAGGCGATCGTGGCCCTGAACCCGACTGCGTTCGGGTTCCCGCTACTGGCGACCACCGAGGACGAGGAAACGTTCTTCCTCGTTGACGAGGGAACGGTGTTCACCATGCAGGATGGCGACATCCCCTGGGTCCTCTACCACCTGGACCATCAGGTGCGCGAGCTCCAGTTCATACTGGAGGCAGTTGGAGGCGACGGCCGGTCGCACCCGGTGCATGATCGACTGGCAACATTCGAGTACATGCCCAGGAACTCGGGCCCGACTTCCTTCTTCGCCCAGCCGTTCGACGGCACCCGCAGCCA